>JAENWR010000037.1 GCA_016649895.1 Acidimicrobiia bacterium
CGGCATGCTCGGCGCCGCCCAGGACCTGCTGCCCGAGGCCAAGGTGGGCTTCATCGGGGTGCGTCGCAACGAGACGACGCTGCTGCCCGACGCCTACATGTCGACGCTGCCCGACGACCTCGACGGGGCGCCGGTGCTGGTGCTCGACCCGATGCTGGCCACCGGAGGGTCGCTCGTCTACACCTGCGAGCAGATCGTCGAGCACAACGCCGGGCGACTCATCGTGGTGTGCGTGTTGGCAGCTCCGGAGGGCATAGCCCACTTCGACTCCGCAGGTTTCGATGCCGAGATCGTCACCGCCGCGATCGACGAGCGGCTCGACGACGTCGGCTTCATCGTCCCCGGCCTGGGCGACGCCGGCGACCGGCAATTCGGGGTCCAGTGAGGCTGGTCAGTAGCAATTCTCTGAAATGTTGATCGGATTAGTCGGTTATCGGTAACCTGACCGGGTGACGTTGACCGCCGATGCTCTGACCGACGCCGAACTGGCGCAGATCTCCGCCTCGTTCGAGGGCGCGTCCGCAGCCGAGATCGTCGGCTGGGCCGCCGACACGTTCGGCGATTCGCTGGCAGTGGCCGCCTCGATGGAGGACTCGGTCCTCATCAGCGTGGCCAGCGCCGTTCGCCCCGGCATCGACGTGGTGTTCGTCGACACCGGCTACCACTTCCCCGAGACGCTGGCCACCGCCGAGCGGGTCAGCCGCCGCTACCGCATCGAGCTGCGCGTGGTCCGCGAGGAGTCGCCGCTCGATGAGCTGTGGCGCACCGACACCGACGCCTGCTGCGCCGCACGCAAGGTGGCCCCGTTCGACACCGCCCTGCGCGGCTACACCGCGTGGATGAGCGGGCTGCGTCGCGCCGATTCGGCGGCACGGGCCGAGGCGCCCATCGTCACCCGCGACGCCCGGGGGCTCATCAGCATCCGCCCCCTCGCCACCTGGGACGACGCCACCACCGAGGCCTACGTGGCCGAGCACGACGTCGTCCTCAACCCACTGCTGTTCGACGGCTACCCGTCGGTCGGCTGCGCCCCCTGCACCAACCGGGTGGCCCCCGGCGACGACCCCCGTTCGGGCCGTTGGGCCGGCTCGGGCAAGACCGAGTGCGGCCTCAACCTCTAGGAGCACAGATGACCCTGATCGACCACGGCTCGCGCCGCACCACGCGCCTCGCCCACCTCGACGCGCTCGAGGCGCACGCCATCTTCGTGATGCGCGAGGTCGCGGCCGAGCGCGAGCGTCCAGTCGTGCTGTTCTCCGGCGGCAAGGACTCAGTCATCCTGCTGCACCTGGCGTCGAAGGCCTTCGCTCCCGGCAAGTTCCCGTTCGCCGTCATGCACGTCGACACCGGTCACAACTTCCCCGAGGCCATCGACTTCCGCGACCGGCGGGTGGCCGAGCTGGGCACCGGCCTTGTCGTTGCATCGGTGCAGGCCTCGATCGATGCCGGACGCGTCGCCGACCCCGGCCACGGTGGCTCGCGCAACCGACTCCAGTCGGTCACGCTCCTCGATGCCATCGCCGAGAACACGTTCGACGCCTGCTTCGGCGGCGCCCGTCGCGACGAGGACAAGGCCCGGGCCAAGGAGCGCATCTTGTCGCTGCGCGACGAGTTCGGTCAGTGGGAGCCCCGCAACCAGCGCCCCGAGCTCTGGCACCTCTACAACGGCCGGGTGCGTCCCGGCGAGCACCTGCGGGTGTTCCCCATCAGCGACTGGACCGAGCGCGACGTCTGGGAGTACATCGCTCGTGAGGGCCTCGAGCTGCCGTCGCTCTACTACGCCCACGAGCGCGAGGTCGTCGAGCGCGACGGCATGTTGCTGTCGGTCAACGAGTGGGTCGTGCCGGGTCCCGGCGAGACCGCCGCCGTCGAGATGGTGCGCTACCGCACCGTGGGCGACGCGTCGTGCACCGGCGCCGTGCGCTCCACCGCCACCACCGTCGACGAGGTCCTCGTCGAGATCCAGGCGTCGGTCCTCACCGAGCGCGGCGCCACCCGGGCCGACGATCGCTTCTCCGAGGCCTCCATGGAAGACCGCAAGCGTGAGGGCTACTTCTAGACCGTGAGCGACATCATCGACACCGAGACCGACCTCCTCCGCTTCGCCACCATCGGCTCGGTCGACGACGGCAAGTCCACCCTCATCGGGCGGCTCCTCCACGACGCCAAGGGCTTGCTGCAGGACCAGATCGACGCCGTCGCCGTCACCAGCGCCCGGCGCGGCCACGAGGGGCTCGACCTGTCGCTCATCACCGACGGCTTGCGGGCCGAGCGCGAGCAGGGCATCACCATCGATGTGGCCTATCGCTACTTCGCCACGCCCAAGCGCACGTTCATCGTGGGCGACAACCCGGGCCACGCCCAGTACACCCGCAACATGGCCACCGGCGCGTCCACCGCCGAGGTCGCCGTCGTGCTGGTCGACGCCCGCAACGGGCTCACCACCCAGACCAACCGCCACGTCACGGTGGCGTCGCTGCTGGGCATCCGACAGTTCGCCCTGTGCATCAACAAGATGGACCTGCTCGACTGGTCCGAGGAGCGGTTCGACCAGATCGTCGCCGACTTCCTGGCCATGGCCGAGCGGGTCGGCATCGACACGGTCACCCCGATCCCGTTGTCGGCCCTGCACGGCGACAACGTGGTCATCCGCTCCGAGGCGAGCCCCTGGTACGCCGGTCCCACCCTGCTCGAGTACCTCGAGACGGTCGACCCCACACCGGCAGGCGACCACACCGGCGGCCGGATGCCGGTGCAGCTCGTGCTGCGCGAGCCGGCCGAGGGCCGTCCCCTCCGCCGCTACGCCGGCATGGTTCACGGCGGCCCGCTGCACCCCGGCGACGCCGTCACCGTGCTGCCGTCGGGCCAGACCGCCACCATCAGCGAGATCCTCGTCGGCACCGATCCGATCGAGTCGACCTTGTCGGGCCTGTCGGTCACGGTGTCGCTCACCGACGACCTCGACGTGATCCGCGGCGATGTCATCGCGGCCGGCGAGCCGCCGGCGGTGGCGCGCGAGATCGAGGCCACCGTCTGCTGGTTCAACGAGCAACCCCTCACCGCCGGTGCCCGACTGCTGGTGAAGCACGGCACCCGGGTCGAGCGGGTCATCGTCCGCGACGTCATCAGCCGGCTCGACCTGGAGCAGCTCGACCACGAGGCGTCGGCCCAGGAGCTGGCCTTCAACGACATCGGCGTGGTGCGCCTGGCCACGGCCGGCCCGCTGGTGGTCGACGACTACGACGCCGACCGCGTCCTTGGCAGCTTCGTCATCATCGAAGAAGCCACCGACCGCACCATCGGCGCCGGCATGATCCGCCGCTGGAGCTAGCTGGGCCGGGTGGTGTCGGGATCGTCGACGTAGCCCTTGCCTTCGATCCACGTCGGCGCCGCCGGCCTCGCCGCGGCCGGTGGCGGCACGACGGGGACGCCGGTCGCGGGGGTGGCCGGACCTGGCGTGCGCACCGGGATCGGATGCCTCGGTGCTCGCGGTCCGTAGGCGTCAGGATCGGGGGCCCGCGGCGCGTGGGGCAGCGGGGCGGTGCGGGTGCGAGGCGGCGCCTGCCGCGGCATCGGGTGGCGCTCGGGACGACGACGGCCGGACACCGACGAGCCGGCCATCCACACCAGTGACAGCACCAGCGCCGCGACACCGGCCACGGCCGCGATAATCGACGGCTGCAGCATGCCGTTGGCGGCCACTCCCCAGATGGCGGCGATGATGGCCGCCTGGCCCGGGAGCAACAGGTGGGCGAGCGCCGGGAGCACGAAGCCGATGACCAGCCAGAACGCGGCCGCCCCGATGGCCCAGAAGCCAACCCGGCGCAGGATCCGGGCCCGGTTGTCGGTGACGATGAAAGCGGCGGCCACGAGGCCGGCCGCCAGCGTGGCGAGCATCACGACGGCACCGGAGATCGTGGAGCGGAGCCCCCCGGCGTCGGGGATCGAGTCGGTGGGCAGCGTGATGGCGAGCGACGGCACCTCGGGCACCGCACCCAACAACTCCGGATGGGCGTTGATGAGCTGCGAACGCGTGGCGGCGGCCAGCGCCGAGCCGTCGACCACGATGGGTTCGTCGGGGTTCGGGTCGGCACCGAGGAATCGCTGGTGGGCCCGCACCAATCCGCCGACGAGCAGCTCCTTCACCGCAGGGTCGTGGAGCGCCCGGTCGGCGGCGTCGGCGATCTCGGGCCGTCCCAGCGCCATGCCCTCGGGGAGGGCGGCCTGCATCGCCGAGGTCATCGACGACTTCAGTTGGGCGCGCACCTCGGGGTCGTCGTAGAGGTCGTCGGCGATCGCCTGCGACCGTCCAGGGTCGAGGATGGTGTGGGTGAACGAGAAGCCGACCCAGGCGAGCGACGCCACGATCAACCCGATGGCCACCAGGAACCCACCCGCCAAACGTCGACCCATCAGCTCATCCTCCCACCGGGCGCGATTCCCAGGTGTGACTCCAGATCGGCTTTCAGCGCGGCAAGTTGAGCCGCCGCCGAGCTACGAGCCGCCACCACGTCGCCATCGGCGACCGACACCACGACCTCGATGTAGACCTTGACCTTGGGCTCGGTCCCGCTGGGACGCACCACCACCCGCACGTCGTCGCCGAGCTGCCACTCGACCGCATCGGTGGGCAACAGGCCGTCGCTGCCCTCGGCGTAGTCGTGGACGCGGGTGACGGTGTGGCCGGCAAGCTCCTGCGGCGGCTCGCTGCGGGCGAACGCCATGATCTCGGCGATGCGACCGAGCTGGTCGACGCGCACCGACCAGGTCTCGGTGGCGTGCAGCCCGTGCTCCACTGCCAGTTCGTCGAGTCGGGAGAGGACCGTGAGCCCCCGTCGTACGAGGGCGCCCGCCACCTCGACGAACACGACGGCGGCGGTGATCCCGTCCTTGTCGGCGACATCGGCGGTGACGGAGTAGCCGAGCGCCTCCTCGTAGCCGAACACGAACCGCACGGACGGGTCCTCGAGCCCCGGCCGCACGATCCACTTGAACCCGGTGAGGGTCTCCGCGTAGCGCACCCCGGCGGACGCCGCCATGCGCCCGAGGAGGCGCGACGAGACGATGGTGGTGACCACGAGCCGGTCATCGCCTGTGGTGTGGCGCAGGATGTGGTCGGCCAGGATCACGCCGATCTCGTTGCCGGTGAGGGCTTGCCAGCCGCCGGCCGAGGGCACTGCAACCCCGAGGCGGTCGGCGTCGGGGTCGTTGGCGATGACGAGGTCGGCGCCCACCTCGGCGGCGAGGGCGAGCGCCAGGTCGAGGGCGCCCGGCTCCTCGGGGTTGGGGAACGAGACGGTGGTGAAGTCGGGATCGGGCTCGGCCTGGGCGGCCACCACGGAGGGCGGGGCCAGACCGCAGCGGTCGAACGCGGCGAGGAGGACGTCACGCCCCACGCCGTGCATCGCGGTGTAGACGACGGCGAGGTCGTCGGTGTCGGTGGTGTGGCGCTGCGCGGCAACCATGTCGAGGTAGGCATCGACCACCTCGTCGCCGACGCGCACGATCGCCGGATCCTCGGGTGAGGCGAGCTCGATGGGGCGCTCGGCGGCGAGGCGGATCCGCCCGGAGATCGCGGAGTCGTGCGGCGGGACGATCTGGGCGCCGTCGGCCAGGTACACCTTGTAGCCGTTGTCGGTCAGCGGGTTGTGGCTTGCGGTGACCATCACCCCGCCGGACGCGCCGAAGTGGCGCACGGCGAACGCGAGCACCGGGGTCGGCAGCGCCCGCGGCAGTACCAGGGCGCGGCCACCTGCGGCCGCCACCACCCGAGCCGTGTCCTCGGCGAACACATCGGACTTGTGGCGGGCGTCGTAGCCCACCACCACCGTCGCTCCGTCGCCGAGGTAGTCGACGAACCCCGCCGCTGCCCGCTGCACGACCACCCGGTTCATCCGGTGGGGTCCGGCGCCGATGGCACCCCTCAGGCCGGCGGTGCCGAACTCGAGCGGACCCGAGAAGCGGTCGGCGAGACCGCCACCGTCACCGGCGGCGAGGAGCCGTCCGAGCTCGGCGCGGGTATCGGGATCGGGGTCGGGGGCCATCCACTCCTCGACCTCCCGCCGCAGCTCCTCGGATGGCTCGCCAGTGGTGTCCACGTGTCTCCCCTAGGGTCTCGCCCATGCCCGTCGGTGTGTGCGATGAGATCCGCGATCGGTGTCGGTGGGTGGCCGATCAGGCGACCCACGTGCACATCGTCCGCGACCAGATCGCAGCCTACGCCCGGTCGTTCCCCGCCTCGGAGCTCGGGGCGGGCACCGACGACCCCGGCCGCCACGCCCTCGACAGCCCGGCGGCAACGGCGGCGTTCGTGGTAAGCCTCGACGCCATCAACTTCGGGTCGGGATGGTTCCCCACGCTGTCGAAGCGCCCGGGGATGTCGGGCTACCACACCATCGCCGCCGGCTGGCGGGAGCACGCCGAGGCCGTCGGCGAGCTCACCGCCGAGCACCTCACCAGCCTCGTTCGCGCCGACTGCTGCCGCATCTTCGGACAACCTGACGACGAGTCGTCCGCCGCCGAGCTGATGGAGCTGTTCGCGTCGGCGCTGAACGACCTCGGGGCGTTCCTCATCGAGGAGCACGAGGGGTCGGTGCTCGCCATGATCGACGACGCTGGCGGTTCGGCCGAGGCGCTTGTCGGTGTCCTCGCCCGCATGCCCTTCTTCCACGACGTCGCCGAGTACCAGGGCGTCGCCGTCCCCCTCTACAAGCGGGCGCAGATCACCAGCCTCGACCTGTCGATCGCGTTCGGCGGTGTGGGCCCCGGGCGGTTCGACGACCTCGACCGGCTCACGATGTTCGCCGACAACCTGGTGCCCCACGTGCTGCGGCTCGACGGGGTCCTCCGGTTCGACGACGCGCTCGAGGCGCGCATCGAGGCCGAAGAGCTCATCGCTCCCGGCACCCCCGAGGAGATCGAGATCCGGGCGTGCGCGGTGCACGCCGTCGAGCTGCTGCGCGCCGAGCTGGCCGAGATCGGCCACGTCACCACGTCGGGCGCCATCGACACCGTGCTGTGGACCCGCGGCGGCATGCCCCGCTACAAGGCCCGCCCCCGACACCGCACCCGAACGGTCAGCTACTAGCGACCTTCCTTCCGACTTTCGCGGGATCGGCGCGCTGAGCGCGACAGATCCGCGAGATGTCGGGTTGAGGCACCGAACTGGGTCGACGCCGGGGGCACGCCTACAGGCGTTCGATGACCCCGCTGATGAGCTCGCCCATCCGTTCGGCTGCTTCGCTGCTGGCGTCGAGGACCTCGTTGTGGTCGAGCGGTCGGCCGGTGACCCCCGCCGCTGCGTTGGTGACGAGCGACAGGCCGAGGACCTCGGCGCCGAGGTGCCGCGCCGCGATGGTCTCGAGGACCGTCGACATGCCGACGAGGTCGGCCCCCATCGTGCGGAGCACCTCGATCTCGGCCGGGGTCTCGTAGTGCGGGCCGTGCATGGCGGCGTAGACGCCCTCGACCACGTCGGGCGCAGCCTCCTTGGCGAGGGCGCGCAGGCGGGGCGAGTAGGCGTCGGTGAGATCGACGAACCGCTGGGCGTAAGGGCGCGGTGGCGGAGCACCCCACAGTGGCGAATGGCCCGTGAGGTTGAGGTGGTCGGAGATGACGACGCCCTGGCCCACCTCGTAGTCGAGGTTCACGGCACCGGCGGCGTTGGTGAGCACCACGACGTCGCATCCCGACATCACCGCTGTGCGCACCGCGTGCACGACCTGGGCGGTGGAGTTGCCCTCGTAGAGGTGGGCCCGTCCCTCGAACGTGAGGACGCGCTTGTCGCCGATGACCGTGGAGCGCACCGATCCGCCGTGGCCGGGCACGGTGGAGGCCGCGAAGCCGGGGAGGTCGAGGAGCATCACCTCGCGGCGCAGGTCGCCCAGGTGCTGGGTTGCCTCCCCCCATCCCGAACCGAGGATGACCGCCACGTGGTGCGGACCGCCGCCCATCTTGAGGGCGATGTCGGCGGCGGCCTGCTCCGCGATCCCGAACGGTTCTGAGTGCGCGATGCGACGGCGCTCGACGTTCGGATACATGTCGCTCATGAGAGATCCCCTTCGGGTGCGTGGCGAGCCAGTGCCATGGCCACACCGCGTGCGATGGCCGTGACCGCCCCCGCCGTGGTGTGGTCGATGGCGCCGTTCTCGAAGTTGTTGCGGGCGAGGTACACCATGAGGCTCATGTAGGCGAGCCCGTGGTAGGTGGCCCACTGGTCAGCAGACGGGTCGATCTTGTACTCGGCGAGCTGCTCGCTGATGAACCTCTCGAACGCATCGAAGTCGGCACGGGTGGCCTCGTCGACCTCGGCCAGCTCCTCTCGCAGCTTGGCGACGGTGTCACCTGTGAGGATCCAATCCGGTGCGCTCATGGCCACAGGGTAGGTTCATCGGGCATGGGGGCCGCGTTGATCGAGTTGCAGGTGGGTGACGAACCCGCGGCGTGGCAGCGGGCAGGCTTCCACGTCGAGGACGGATCGACGTGGATCGGCGACGTGCGCCTGCGCCTCGTCGGCGAGTCGAACGGCCGTGGCATCGCCTCGTGGGGGTTCGAGGCGCCGCCGGTGGCGGGCGAGCTCGACGGCCTGCCCGTCCACGCCGCCACTCCTGCGGCTCCTCCGTCGACACCCCACCCGAACGGCGTCACCGGCTTCGACCACCTCGTGGTGTCGAGCCCCGACCTCGACCGCACGATCGAGGCGTACACCGATGCCGGTCTCGAGCTGCGGCGGACCCGCGACATCGACACCCCCGACGCGCCCCGTCGGCAGTGCTTCTTCTGGATCGGCGAGGTCATCCTCGAGCTGGTCGGGCCCCGCGAGCCGAGCGGCGACGGGCCGTCGCGGTTCTTCGGTGTGGCCTGCACCGTCGCTGACCTCGACGCTACCGCGGCCAGCCTCGGCGAGTCGTGCAGCGCGCCGAAGGACGCGGTGCAGCCCGGCCGCCGCATCGCCACCCTGCGCCACAAGCCGCTCGGCATGTCGGTGCCGGTGGCGTTCATGAGCGCTCACGTGCCCCCAGCATCATGACCTGGGAGCCCGAGGTCGACGAACTGCGCCGCCGCGCCGAGATGGCCCGCCGCATGGGTGGCGACGAGAAGGTGAAGCGCCAGCACGACGGCGGCAAGCTCACGGTGCGCGAACGCATCGATCAACTGCTCGACGCCGGCAGCTTCCACGAGATCGGCGAGCTGGCCGGCCGCCCCACCTACGACGACGAGGGCAACCTGGTCGACTTCATGCCCGCCAACTTCGTGATGGGCAGGGGCCGCATCGACAGCCGGCCGGTGGTGGTCGGCGGCGACGACTTCACCGTGCGCGGCGGTGCCGCCGACGCCGCCATCCGCGGCAAGCAGCTGATGGCCGAGCAGATGGCGCACGAGCTGCGCTTGCCGCTCGTCCGCCTGGTCGACGGCACCGGCGGCGGAGGTTCGGTGCGCTCGCTCGACACCGACCGTCGCACCTACGTGCCCTTCAACCCGGCCTGGGAGCACGTGGTCGAGAACCTGGCCACCGTTCCGGTGGTGGCGCTCGCGCTCGGATCGGTGGCCGGCCTCGGCGCTGCTCGCGTGGTGTCGAGCCACTACTCGGTGATGGTGAAGGGCACCTCGCAGGTCTTCGTGGCCGGTCCGCCGGTGGTCGCCCGCCTCGGCGAGGTCGTCGACAAGGAAGGCCTCGGCGGCTCGCACATCCACGCCCGCAACGGCGTTGTCGACGACGAGGTCGGCACCGAAGACGAGGCGTTCGAGCGCACCCGCGGGTTCTTGTCGTACCTGCCGTCGTCGGTGCACGACCTGCCGCCCCGGGCTGAGGTCACCGATGACCCCGAGCGCCGCGACGACTGGCTCATCGGCGCCATCCCCCGCGACCGCCGCAAGGTCTACAAGAGCCGTCCCATCATCGAGTCGCTCTTCGACGCCGGCTCGTTCATGGAGCTCGGTCGCCTCTACGGCCGCTCGGCCATCACCGGTCTGGCCCACCTCGATGGCTGGCCGGTGGCGGTGCTCGGCAGCGACCCCTACTTCTACGGCGGTGGGCTCACCGCCGATGCCGCCGACAAGGTCACCCGCTTCGTCGACCTGGCCGACACGTTCCACCTGCCGGTGGTGCACCTGGTCGACCAGCCGGGCTTCGTCATCGGCACCGAGCACGAGGAGGCGGCCACCATCCGCCACGGCGCCCGGGCGCTCGCCGCCATCTACCAAGCACAGGTGCCGTGGTGCTCGGTGATCCTGCGCAAGGTGTTCGGCGTGGGCGGCGCCGCCCACCAGAACGCGTCGCGCCTGTCGTACCGCTACGCATGGCCCTCGGGCGAGTGGGGATCGCTCCCCATGGAGGGCGGCATCGAAGCGGCGTTCCGCGCCGACCTCGACGCCGCCGACGACCGCGAGGCGCTCCTCACCGAGATCACCGCCCGCATGGACGAGGTGCGCTCGCCATTTAAGACGGCCGAGGCGTTCCTGGTCGAAGAGATCATCGACCCCCGCGACACCCGGCCACTGCTCGTCGAGTTCGCGCACCTCGCCGCCTCGCTGCGCACCCCGGGCCGCACGGGCCGGGCAGCCCGACCCTGACCGGATAGGGTCCGGCCAACATGCTCGACCACGTCTTCACCGATGCCATCGGTGCCCTTCGCGAGACACTCGAGAGGGCCCTGCTCGAACGGCAGGCCTTCGAGGAGCGCTTCCAGAGCGACATCCTGCTCGGTGACCTCACGTGGGAGACCTCCTACGGGCTGCCCGGTGAGGGCTCTCCCCCGCGGGTGCGGGTCGACATCACCCTCGACTGGCCGACGTGGGCCCAGACCGCCTACCGCTCCTGGTACATCGGCGAGGAGATGGACGAGGGCCCGCGCATCGAGATCGAGATCGTCGTGCGCATCCAGCGCCTGGCGAAGGAGCCCTCGCCCGAGGTGTTCCTGCGGGCGCTCCCCGAGCACAGCCCCACCATCGGCGGCGAGCAACTGCACCGCGGCGGCCCCACCGTCGAGACCGCGTTCGCCGAGGACCTCACCGAACCGTCGCATGCCATCGAGGTGTCCTACGAGGGCTCATACGAGCTCGACGAGACCACCCTGGAGGACGGCGGCATCCTCGATACCCACTTCGGCGCCATGGGCGGCTGGATCTCGTCCACCCTGGTCCGCCTCGGCGACCTGAAGTTCGAGTTCCTGCCTCCCGACGACGAGGAGGACGGGTAAGGAGCACGGCATGGATGCCACCGAAGTCCTCATCGACACCTTCGACCGATTGCCCGAGCTCGTCCACGGCGCCGTCGAAGCGCTCCACGCCGAGCACCTCACCAGCGCCCCGCGCGAGGGGGCCAACACCATCGGCTGGCTGATCTGGCACACCGCCCGCGTGCAGGACGCGCAGATCGCCCACGTGGCCGGGCACGAGCAGGCGTGGGTGACGGGCGACTGGGCGCCGAAGTTCGGCATGGGGCCCGACCCGGCAAACACTGGCTACGGCCACTCCCCCGACGAGATGGCGGCGGTGCAGGTCGAAACGTCGGAGTCCCTGGTGTCGTACTACGAGGCTGTGCACGCCCGCACGATGACGTTCCTGCGCACCCTGTCGGCCGACGACCTCGACCGCATCGTCGACGACCGCTACGACCCGCCCGCCACCCTCGGGGCCCGGCTGGTCAGCATCGCCGCCGACGACCTCCAGCACGTGGGCCAGGCCGCCTACCTGCGTGGCCTCCTCCTCGACGACTGATCCCTGATGGCCGCCTCCACCGATCGCCTCGCCCGCTATCGGGAGATGCGCGACTTCTCGGTGACGGCCGAGCCATCCGGCACCGCTCCCCCGCCACCCGACGGCAACCGGTTCGTGGTGCAGCGCCACCGAGCGACGCGCCTGCACTACGACCTGCGGCTCGAGGCCGCCGGCGTGCTCATCAGCTGGGCGGTGCCGAAGGGGCCCACGCTCGATCCCGAGGTGCGGCGCATGGCGGTGCACGTCGAGGACCACCCCCTCGACTACTTCGACTTCGAGGGCGTCATCCCCCGGGGCGAGTACGGCGGAGGCGACGTCGTCGTGTGGGACTGGGGCACGTGGACCCTCGCCGATGCCGACGACCCGCTCTCCGCCATCGACGCCGGCAACCTGCACTTCGACCTCCACGGCGAGAAGCTGCGGGGTCGGTTCGTGCTGGTGCGGCGCGGCAAGGGCAGCGGCGACAGCGGTGGGGGGGGGAAGGAGCAGTGGTTGCTCCTCCACAAGCACGACGACGACGCCGTCGAGGGATGGGACCCCGAGGACCACCCCCGCTCGGTGAAGTCGGGCCGCACCAACGACGAGGTGGCTGCGGCTCCTGCCGCCAGCTGGACCGGCCACCGATCCTGGGCGGGGCCGACGCCCGACGAGCTCGACGCCCTCGACGCGCTGCCCGCCAAGGGTGGCATGTGGTCGGTGGGTGGACTCGTGGTCAAGCTGTCGAGCCTCGACCGTGTGTACTTTCCAGCAAGCAAGGACTTTCCAGCAGGCAAGGGTCACGATGCGGTCACCAAGCGCGAGGTGATCCGTCACTACACCTGCGCCGCCCCGGCGATGCTGCCGTACCTCGACGGCCGTCCCATCAACCTGCACCGGTTCCCGAGCGGCATCTCCGAGAAGGGCTTCTGGCACAAGGCGGCGCCACCGCACACCCCGGAGTGGCTCACCCAGTGGGAGTTCACCGACGCGAGCGACGGCGACACGCGCGACTACATGGTGCCCGAGTCGGCTGCCGCGCTCGCCTTCCTCGCCAACTACGGCGGGCTCGAGCTGCACCCCTGGACCTCCACCACCGCCAACCCCTACCAGCCCACGTGGACGCTCATCGACATCGACCCCGGCACGAAGTCCACCTTCGACGACGCCCTCGTGCTCGCCCGCCTCTTCCGCACCGCGCTCGAGCACCTCAAGGTGGCGGGCATGCCGAAGGTCACCGGCAAGCGCGGCCTCCAGATCTGGGTGCCCATCGCCGACGGCTACACGTTCGACGACACCCGCACCTGGGTCGAGACGGTGTCACGGGCCATCGGCGCCACCGTGCCCCAGATGGTGAGCTGGGAGTGGGACGTGTCGAAGCGCAAGGGGCTCACGCGCCTCGACCACACCCAGAACGCCATCAACAAGACGTTGGTGGCGCCGTTCAGCCTCCGTCCCGCAGTGGGCGCACCCGTGTCGGTGCCGATCACCTGGGACGAGCTCGACGACCCCGACCTGCGGCCCGACCGCTGGACGATCCGCACGCTCCCCGAACGCCTGGCCACCGCGGGCGACCCGCTGCTGCCCCTCGTCGGGATGCAGCAGAAGCTGCCCTCGTTCTGACGCTCAGCGGAACGGAGGGCCGCCGATCCACACCACCAGCGACTTGCGGACGCCCACCTCGAGCGGTGTCACCTGGTGGTACTCGAACGCCGGGAACGCCGTCGCCGTGCCCTGCGCACGGGTGCGCAAGCGCCACCCGTCCAGATCCTCACCGTCCCAATCGGCCACGGTGTCGAACAGCTCGAGGTCGCCACCGCGGTAGTCGGCCGGCTCCGACAGCTGCACGACGACGGCGATCTTGCGGGTGACGACATCGCCGGTGAGACCGTCCTGGTGCCACGTGTAGAAGGCGCCCGGCTCGTCGTACACCGTGTACTGCAGGTCTTCGTCGAAGCCGGTGATGTCGAAGTTCCAGGTGGCGTTGGCCCGCAACACCAGCGCCCACAGCTTCTGGAACATCCAGTCGGTGTCGGCGCTGCGCTCGATCCACGCCACCCGCGACCGCCGTAGGCCGTCGTCGGGCACCTCGACGCCCGACAGCTCGGCGGTGTCCACCTGGAGCGCGTCGCCGAGCGCCACGATGCGCTCGCACTGGCGCACTGTGAACGCCTGGTCGAAGGTGACGTGGCTGCGGTAGTCGGTCACGGCGCCGACAGTAGGCGCACTCGCCGCTGGCTCGATGCTGCTCCCTTGTGCGTCGCGTGGTGCCCGTGACCGGCGTCCCACGCGACCAAGATCGTCGATCGGCCAGCGTCACATGCGCTCGAGAGGTCCATCGATGCCGCAACGCCGCTGCTGTAGGGTCCGCTCCATCGAGCAGCACCCGGCATCGGCTGATACAGCCACTGCCGGAGCGGCGCTCCCCCTCGAAGCTCCCGACGGGATCGCTGCGGAGACTGCGGCGTCGCCCGTGGTGGGTTCCACCACCTCGGGTGCGACCTCCAGGTGTGCCCGGTGTGCGGCCACCAGATGCTGTCCTGCGGGTGCTGCTTCGACGAGGACGTCCCGTGCGCGTGCGGAGCGGGTGGCACGCCGATGGGGGTGGACGCCGCCGGTGGCCTGGTCGAGCGGGTGTGGCTCGCCGACCAGGAGGTCGTGGTCCACCTCGACGAGATGCTCAGCGACTGTCTCGAACGGTGCCTCTTCACGGTGGAGGAGGCGTGGCTGCGGATCGCTCAGCCCGACATGGCCAGCCACGCCGGGGCCGAGCGCCTGCGCCAGGTGCTGCCGCGCTGACCGCCGGCGAGAGACCGCGTCGAAGAGTTCAGCGGCCCACGGGCGCGGCGGGAGTGAACCGCACCGGGAGGTGCTTGATGCCGCCGACGAGGGGGATGCCCATGGCCTCGAGGGGGATCGTGTCGCCGGTGACCTCGATGTCGGGGAAGCGGGTGAGCAGCTGACGGAACGCCACCGACACCTCGCGGCGGGCCAGGTGGGCGCCGAGGCAGAAGTGGGGCCCGGGGCCACCGAAGCCCACATGCGTGTTGGGGTCGCGGAGAACGTCGAACCGTTCGGGATCGTCGAAGTGCTTGGGGTCGCGGTTGGCGGCACCGTAGAGCATCACCACCTTGTCGCCCTCGTGGAAGTCGTGCCCGCTCACGGTGACGTCGCGGGTGGCGGTGCGGCGCATGAACGTGACCGGCGAGGCGACCCGCACGATCTCCTCGACGGCGGTGGGCGCCACACCCTCGAGGTCGTTCTGCCAGATGGCCCGCTGGTCGGGGTTCTGGGCGAGCAGGTTCATGCCGTGGCTGATGGCGGTGCGGGTGGTGTCGTTGCCGGCGACGGCCAGGAGGATGAAGAACGGGGCGATCTCGTTGGGCGCGAGCATGTCCTCGCCCAGGTCGTTGTGCACCAGGGCCGAGGTGAGGTCGTCGCGGGGGTTGGCGCGGCGGTCCTCGGCCAGCTCGTTCATCAGCTCGGTGAGCTCGATGCCGGCGCCGAACAGCGCCTCGCCCACCGGCTGACCACCGAGCATCTCGGGGTCGCCAGCGCCGAGGATGACGTTGGTGGCGCGCAGCACGGTGTCGAACTCGCTGCGGGGCACGCCCATCATGTCGCAGATGATGAGGAGCGGGAACGGCTGGGAGAGCGCCTGGACCAGGTCGACCTCGCCCTTCTCGCACATGTCGTCGAGGACCTCGGTGCAGATCGTCTCGACCGAGTCGAGTACCCCCTGGAGCTGGCGGGGCGTGAACGAACGCGAGACGATGCCGCGCTGGCGGGCGTGGCGGGGATCGTCCATGTTGATGAACGAACCGAAGAACTCGAGCATCTGCTCGTTCATGTCGGGGATCGACACGGCGCCCTTGCCCGAGCAGAAGTCGGCTGCGTGCCGGCTGATCTCGATGACCTCGTCGTAGCCGAGCACCGCGTAGAACGACTCGGTGGTCTGGGTGAGAGGGTTGTCGTAGGTGACCTCGTGGAAGGGTCCCTGGGCGCGCAGGTCGGCGAACTCGAGCATGCGGTCGGCGAGCGGCTGGTGCCAGAACGCGGGCTCGGCGAGGCGCTGCGGTGAGATGACGGTCATGTTCGTCCCTTGCTCAGGCCTGTGCGGCGGCGTCGCGGTCCTGGCTGACCGCGTCGAGCGACTCGTACTCCTCACCGGTGTCCACCCAGTCCTCGAACTGGATGATGCCGATGTCCTCGAAGCGGTGGCGCAACCAGGCGTCGCCGGCGTCGAGGAGACCGAGCTTCTTGCAGTTGGGGACGATCTTCGAGAAGAGCATCTGCTGGAAGACGTTCTCGTCCTGGGGGATGTCGAGCAGACCGGCGACGAGCGGCTTCACCGGCACACCCATGCGCTCCCACACCTCCTGCTGGAGGAAACGGTCGCGCATGCGCACCGCCGCCTCGAACGCGAACTCCTGGCGCTCGCGGATCTCGGCCTGGCTGAGGCCCTCGTAGAACTCCTTCAACGACAGCACGCCGAACGCCACGTGGCGGGCCTCGTCGCTCATCACGTAGCGCAGCAGCTTCTTGAGCAGCGGCTCCTCGGTGAGCTGGTGCATGAAGCCGAACGCCGCCAGGGCGAGGCCCTCCACCATGATCTGCATGCCGAGGTAGGTCATGTCCCAGCGGCTGTCGTTGATGATGTCGTCGAGCAGCAGCTTCAGGTGCGAGTTGATCGGATAGCTGTCCTGCACCTTGGTGTCGAGGTACTTGGCGAAGACCTCGACGTGGCGGGCCTCGTCCATCACCTGGGTGGCCGCGTAGTACTTGGCGTCGATCCACGGCACGGTCTCGACGATCTTGGCCGTGCACAGCAGCGCGCCCTGCTCGCCGTGCATGAACTGGCTCATCCGCCAGGTGAGCGACTCTCGGGCCAGCTGGCCCCACTCGACGTCACCCCAGTTGGCCACGGGCGAGCCGGGCCGGCGGGCGAGCGAGCCGTCGGGGCCGAAGCGGGGGTCGACCGGACCGACGAACCACTTCTCGGGGTCGACATCGATCGACCAGTCGAGGTCGGTCTCGCCGTTCCACTGCGAACCCTTGGCCTTCTCGTAGAGCTTGTTGAGCGCAGGGCGCGAGCCCTTCTCGTAGTCCCACGTGAAGATGGCATCCGCGTTGTCCTGCACGACGTGGATGGCCTCGTTCACGTCGGTGTTGGTGATGGCGAGGATCTCTTCGAGGTCGTTGACGTCGGTGCGGCCGAGGAGGGCCGCGGCATCGGCGGGGGTCAGTGCGTCGCTCATCGCGTGACCATACGCCGTAGAGATGACGCCTGTCACCACCTCTCGCGGTGCACCAGCTCTTCGAGTGCGATGCGAGGGGCGCGCAGCGGGTTGGCCTCCGGCGGCGGACCGGGGTGGCCGAGGGTGATGGCGTGAGGCCCCTCGACATCGGCGGCCAGGCCGAGCACCTCGCGCAGGCGGTCCTGGTGTTGGAACGTGACCGGGCAGGTGGCCAGGCCGGCGTCGTGGGCGGCCACCATGATGTTCTGGGCCATGCGACCGAGGTCGAACAGGCGGCCGGTCTCCACCGGGCAGGTCAGCACGAGCACCACCGGTGGTGAGCCGATCCACGAGGTGAAGTCGCCGCAGTCGGCCAGCCGGGCGCGGGTGTCGGGATCGGTGACCGCGACGATGCGGGTGGGCTGGGCGTTCTTCGCGCTGCCCGCCATGCGGGCCGCCCGCAGCACCCGGTCGAGCAGCTCGGGCTCGACGGGATCCGGCAGGTAGCTGCGGGTGTCGCGCTTGGTGATGATGGCGTCGTAGGCGTCCATCTCCCCAGTGTGCCCGCTACCCGCGGCGCGACGCCTCGTCGAGCTCGAGACCGAGCACCCTGGCGACCCTGGCGACCCGGGCGAGGTCTGCGTCGAGGGTGAGCAAGGTCGCTCCGTGCCGGTTCGCCACGGACGCGATCATGCAATCGACCATCCCACGTGGCGTGATGCCCATGGACCGGCAACGCCGATAGATCCAGACAGCAGCCTCGAAGTCGGCGACCGCATCGAAGCGAAGGAGTTCGAACCGCAGCAGGAGCCGGCGAAGGTCCGACTCACGATGGTCGTCGCGAGCCCCGGCCAGCACCTCCATGATGACCGGCTCGGTCACTGCGATCGGGCCATCGTTGGCGATCAGATCGTGCAGTCGCCGGTCGACAGCGCTGCCTGTCGCCCGGTCGTACTCCACCCATGCCGAAGTGTCGACGAGGATCACTCGGCGCTGACCGGCGGAGCCACGTCCTCGGGGATCTGGTCGATGGCGTGCACTCCCCGCATCGCCAACGCCTCGGAGATCGACATCGGCTGACCAGCGAGGTGGCGCAGGGCCAGGTCGACCGCTTCGGTCTTGGTCTGCACGCCGTAGCGTGCCATCACCGCCGCCAGGGACTCGTCATCGATCTCGATGTTGGTGCGCGTCCGTGCCATACACCAATCGTACACCTAGCCGGCGCTCATCCGTAGAGGGTGACGACGAGCACACCGACCAGGACCACGCCGCTGGCCACGAGGTCGCGTCGGCCGTGGCGCTCGCCCAACGAGATGCGGGCGATCAGGAAGGCGATGACCAGCTCGACCTGGCCGAGCGTACGCACCTTTGCCGCGTTCTCGAGCGTCATCGCCCACGCCCACGCCACCGATCCGAGCAGGCTGAGAACGCCGACGGGGACGGCCGGCCGCCACGCCGAGACGGTCCGGCGGATCTCGGCAGGGTCGCGCACGAGGAACCAGGCGGTGTTGACGAACGTCTGGACGACCAGCATCGCAGTGAGGGTGAGGACCGCACGGTCGAACGCCGGCGCGTCGCCGAGCGAGTTGGACGCACCCCGGATGCCGACCGAGGCGAGGGCGAAGAACCCGCCGGCCACCAGGCCCAGCAGAGCGGCGGGATCGCCGGCCCGTTGGACCACGCTTGCGATCGAACCTCGGGCCGCCAGCCACGCCACGCCCGCCGTGACGAGGAGCGCGCCGACCCAGCCGAGCGGCTGCAACGGCTCGCCGAGCCCGATCGCTCCCACGACCGCGACCAGGATCACCTCGGCCTTCGAGTAGGCGGTGCCGATCGCGAAGTCGCGCACCTTGAACGCCTGCAGCAGCGCGACGGTGGCGAGGATCTGCGCGATGCCGGCCCCGGCCACGACCGGCCAGAAGTGTCCGGGGATCGACGGCACCCGGTGGCCGAGGGCCCCGAACAGCACGGCGCTGAGCCCGAGGGCCAGCGGCGCGCCGTAGAGGTAGCGGATGAACCCGGCCGCTGCGGTCGACAGGGCCGAGCGCAGCTGGTGCTGGCGCGACGTCCGCAGGATCTGGAAGGTGGTGGCCGCCAGCGTGATCGGGACCCACATCAGGTGGTCTCACTATTAGGGATTGCGGTATCGGCAAGTGAGACGACCATAGACACGAGAGAAGTTGTGTGCCAGTCGGTAGCAGATTGGTACAGTCGTCGCAGACCCACACAGGGAGGCCGTCGATGACACAGCGTGCATCCGTCCCGACACGAGTGACCGCGGACGTCGCCGCGGCGGCCGCGTCGGTCGCCCCCTCCGAGAACCGCTCGGTCACCGAGCAGATCAACTTCTGGGCGCGCATCGGCATGCAGGTCGAACGCTCTGGCACCGTCACCAACCGCAGGGTTCTCGCCGCCGCGGCGGGTGAGGCCCAGTTCGTCTCGCTCACCGCCGACGAACGTTCGGCCGCGCACGCCCACATCGACGCCCGCATCTCCGAGCGAGCCAACGCATCCCGGTTCGGCTCTGCTGCACGTTCAGCTGGTCAGACGACCGTGTCGATCGACGACGACGGAAACCTTGTCGAGATCACCCCCGGCGGAGGCAGCCGGCGCCTGTGAGCCGCCTCGACCTGATCGTCGGGCCGAACGGGGCCGGCAAGACCACCTTGTACGAGCAGGTGATCGCACCGGATCGCCCAGGGTTGCCGTTCGTGAACGCCGACCGCATCGCACGAGCCAGGTTCGGCGAGCTCGAAAGCGAACGTTCCTACGACGCCGCACGGATCGCCGACACGACCCGCGACGCGCTCATCGACGCGCGCCTCGACTTCTGCACCGAGACGGTCTTCTCCCACCGATCGAAGGTCGATCTGGTCACCACGGCGGTGACAGCCGGCTACGACGTGATCCTCCACGTGGTCTGCATCCCCCTCGAGCTGTCAGCCCCACGCGTCGCGCTCCGGGTCGCTGCGGGTGGCCACGACGTCCCCACCGACAAGCTCCACGGGCGCTACGAGCGCCTGTGGCCCCTTGTCGTCGCCGCGGTCCCGCACTGCCACCGGGCGGTGGTCTACGACAACTCGTCCGACACCGGCCCAGCCGAGATCGCCGCCTGGCGATTCGGGGTGGCCGACTACCCATCCAGGTGGCCGCCCTGGATTCCCGAGCCGCTCCTCGAGCTCTGACCCGCGCCCTACTGGAGGATCAGGTCGAACCAGAGCACGTCGAGGTGCGTCAGGCTATTGGGCTCGCGCAGCTGCTCGGGGTCGTAGCCGTTCTCACGCGTGAAGACATCGCGCTCGACGTGGTGGGGGCGGAAGCCGCACCGCTGGTAGAAGACGTAGGTGACCGGGTCGGCGGTGCCGGTGCCCACCACGGCGCGCCGCCACCCCTGGGCGCGGAGCGCGTCGACGACCGCGGCCACCATGGCGAGGCCGATCCCCCGCCCCTGGCGCTCGGGGTGCACGGCCACGTTGCACAGATCGACCGTGCCCCGCTCGCCGGCCGGCAGCGTGAGCACGATGCCGTCGACCGGGGCGCCCGGCTCGCCGAACGCCCACAGATCACCGTCGTCGATGTAGCGCTCGGCCACGTCGTCGGCGAGCAGGAGCAGCGGCAGCAGGGCATGCCGATCAGGGCCGGGCGGAACGAGGAGCAGCTCCACCCGGCACCCAGTTCAGATCAGCGGACGTCGAGCAGGTCGACGACGAACACGAGGGTCTCGCCGCCCTTGATGGCACCCGGGGCACCATGCGAGCCGTAGCCCAGCTCGGACGGGATGGTGATGCGACGACGGCCACCAACCTTCATGCCGGCCACGCCCTGGTCCCAGCCGGCGATGACCTGGCCCTGGCCGAGCCCGAAGCGGAACGGGTCGTTGCGGTCCCACGACGAGTCGAACTGCTTCCCGTCGCTCCACGCCACGCCCACGTAGTGGACCTCGACCTGGTTGCCGGCCGTGGCTTCGGCGCCGTCGCCGACCTCGATGTCGTCGAGGACGAGCTCGGTGGGCGGAGCGTCGCCGGTGGCGACCTCGACGGAGGGCTTCTGGAGATCGGACATGGCGCCGACCCTACCTGCCCGATGCCGTGGCGATGATCGGCGCGGCGAGCTCCGACAGCGACGCCTCGGGACGGGCCCCGAGGTGGCTGATGACCTCGGCGGCAGCCATTCCGCCGAGCCGCCCGCAGGTGGCGAGGTCGTAGCCTTCCGAGAGCCCCCAGAGGAAGCCCGAGGCATACATGTCGCCGGCGCCGGTCGTGTCGACCACGTGCCCGACGGGGTGTGCGTCGACGACGTGCACCTCGTCGCCCGCCACCACGACCGACCCGTCGGCGCTGCGGGTGAGACACGCGATCTCGCACTTGCCCCGCACCTGCTGGAGCGCCTCGTCGAAGGTGTCGACCTCGTAGAGCGAGCAGATCTCGAGCTCGTTGGCGAAGAGGATGTCGACACGGTTCTCCACCAGATCGCGGAACTCCTCACGGTGGCGGTCGACGCAGAAGCTATCGGAGAGGGCGAGGGCGGTCTTGCCTCCGGCCTGGTGGGCGAGGTCCATGCCGTGGCGGATGGCGGCCTTGGCGATCTCGACGTCCCAGAGGTAGCCCTCGCAGTAGAGGAGCTCGGCCGATGCCACCAGCCCGGCGTCGACGTCGTCGGGCGACAGGTTCCGAGAGATGCCGAGGAAGGTGTTGAGCGTGCGCTGCGCGTCGGGCGTGACGACGATGAGGCAGCGGGCGGTGGGGTCGCCCTCGGCGGCGGCCGGCACGTCGTAGTGCACGCCCGATGCCCGCATGTCGTGGCCGAACACCTCGCCGAGTTGGTCGTCGCGCACCTTGCCGATGTAGGCGACGCTCCCGCCGAGTGCGGCGATGCCGGCGATGGTGTTGGCGGCCGACCCGCCCGACGACTCGATCCCGGGCGGCATGGCCGCGTAGAGGCGGGTGACCTCGTCGGCGTCGATGAGGCGCATCGCCCCGCGCTCGAGACCGTTGGCCACGACGAACTCGTCGTCGACGTGGCTGATCACATCGACGATGGCGTTGCCCATCCCCACCACGGCGAACTGCTTGTCGGACATCTCGTCTCCCGGTCGAAAGCCCGGCAAAGGTAGCCGGTACGCTCGCCGGGACCCACCTCTCCCCGGGGGATCAGGCGCTGGAGGCTCCGTGACCGCACCGACCGATTCGACCGACACCGCCCGCTACCGGCTGCCGCGCTCGGTCGTCCCGTCGCACTACGACCTGGTCCTCGAGCCCGATCTCGACGCCGCCACGTTCATCGGCTCGGTGAGGGTCGACGTCGAGGTGGTCGAGCCCGTCGACGAGATCGTGCTCAACGCCCTCGACCTCGAGATCGGCACCGCATCGCTGGTGGGTCCCAACGGCACCACGTTGGTCGGCACCGTCACCTACGACCCCGACACCGAGCGCGCCCTCATCGGGCTCGACGACGCCGCCGCCCCGGGCCAGTGGCGCCTCGAGCTCACCTTCGCCGGAGAGCTCAACGACAAGCTGGTCGGCTTCTACAAGAGCACCTACACCGACGACGACGGCACCACCCACACCATCGCCACCAGCCAGATGGAGTCGACCCACGCCCGGCGGGCCTTCCCCTGCTGGGACGAACCCGACTTCAAGGCCACCTTCGGCGTCACCCTGGTGGTGGCCGAGGGACTCACGGCGCTGTCGAACGCGGCCGAGATCGGCGACGAGGCCACCGACGGCGGCCGCCGCCGGGTGCGCTTCGCCACCACCATGAAGATGTCGACCTACCTGGTGGCGTTCGTGGTGGGCCCGCTCGACGTCACCGACGCCGTGATGACCAAGAGCGGGGTGCCCATCCGCGTCGCCCACCCGCGTGGCAAGGGCCACCTCACCCAGTACGCACTCGATGCCGCGGTGTTCTCGCTCGACTTCTTCTCCGAGTGGTTCGACCTGCCATACGCCGGCGACAAGCTCGACCTGGTGGCCGTGCCCGACTTCGCGTTCGGTGCCATGGAGAACGTGGGCTGCGTCACCTTCCGCGAGGTCCTCCTCCTCATCGACCCGGCCACCGCCACCCAGCCCGAGCTCGAGCGGCTCGTCGACGTGGTGGCCCACGAGCTGGCCCACATGTGGTTCGGCAACCTCGTCACCATGGGCTGGTGGGAGGGCATCTGGCTCAACGAGGCCTTCGCCACGTTCATGGAGATGCTGGCCACCGACGCCTACAAGCCGGAGTGGCAGCGCTGGGTCAGCTTCGGGTTGTCGCGCACCGCGGCGTTCGACGTCGACGCCCTGGCCGCCACCCGTCCCATCGAGTTCCCGGTGATCTCCCCCGAGGACGCCGAGGGCATGTTCGACCTGCTCACCTACGAGAAGGGTGCGGCGGTGCTGCGGATGCTCGAGCAGTTCCTCGGCCCCGATGTGTTCCGCGACGGCCTGCGCACCTACATGCAGACCCACCAGTACGGCAACACCCGCACCGCCGACCTGTGGGATGCCATCGAGTCGGCATCGGGCGAGCCGGTGCGGCGGGTGATGGACACCTGGATCTACCAGGGAGGCTTCCCCGTGGTGGGCCTGTCGCTCGAGCGCGACGGCGCCACGATCCGCCTCACCCAGCAGCGCTTCATGGTGCTCGACCCTGCCGGTGCCGAGCCCGACACGTCGCAGTGGGCGGTGCCGGTCACGCTTCGGTTCGGCCGTGGCGACGACACCTTCGACGAACGCGTCCTGCTCGACGCCGACACCGTCACCGTCGACCTCGACGCCCCGGCCGACTGGGTGGTCGTCAACGTCGACGGTTCGGGCTTCTACCGGGTGCGCTACTCGGCCGAGGCTCGCGATCTGCTCGTCGAACACCGCCACGAGCTCTCGGCCATCGAGCGCTACGGCCTGGTCGACGACGCCTGGGCGCTGGTGCTCGCTGACGAGCTCGATGCCCCCGCGTTCGTCGCGCTCTGCGAGGCGTTGGCGGCCGACGAGGACGACGTGTCGGTGTGGCAGCGGATCGCCGGCGGCCTCGGGTCGCTCGACCGGATCGTGGCCGACTCGGCTCGTTCCGCCTGGGCCGCACGGGTGCGCCACATCGCCGGCCCCGCCCTCGAACTCCTCGGCTGGGAGGCCGCCGCCACCGACGACGAGCGGCGCCGCCAGCTGCGCGCCACACTGGTCGGCCTTCTCGGCACCGTCGGCGCCGACGACGCCGTGGTGGCTCGGGCCCGTGCCGTCCACGACCGCCACCTGGCCGGCGAGTCTGGCCTCGATCCCGCGGTCGTCGCCGCGGCGGTCGACGTGGTGGCCGCCCACGGCAGCGCCGACGATTTCTACGTCTTCGTCGCCCGCATGACCGACGCCCCGACACCGCAGGAGAGCATGCGCTACATGTACGCCCTCGCCGACTTCCCCGGCGAGGCCGAGCACCAGCGGCTGCTCGAGATGTCGCTCACCGAGGCCATCCGCACCCAGAACGCCGCGTTCGTGCTCCGGCGAGCCATGTTCAACCGGGCCAACGGACCGGCGGCGTGGAGCTTTCTGCGCAGCCGGTGGGATGAGGTCACCGAGCGGCTGCCGTCGATGTCGCTCGTGCGCATGGCCGAAGGCATCCGGGCGATGTCGACCCCGGAGCTGGCGGCCGACGTCGAGGCGTTCTTCGCGGAGCATCCGATGCCGCAGGCCACCAAGACCCTCGCTCAGCACCTCGAGGCCATGCGGGTCAACGTGGGGCTGCGCGAGCGCGAGGCCCACCGCATCGCCGCTGCCGTCGCGGACTGACGCCGCGTGCCCGGGTTCCCGCCCCGCTCGTGGGGTCGTGCGAGGGTGGAGACCTTCACCGTCGAACCCACCGCGGTGCAGCTCACCTGGGTGGGGCTCGGCCGCGGCCCGCTCGCCATCTCGGTGGGCGGCGAACGGCACATGGTCGACAGCGACGGCGGACCCGGCGGACTCGTGGTCGGTGGGCTCAGCCCGGCTGCCGCGCATCGCATCCACGTGGACGGCCCTGGCATCCCCGACCGCCGTCGCTCGTTCACCGTCCGCACACCGGCACCACCACCGGGGCCTGAGCTGTTCCGCTTCGCCACCGTGTCCGACGTCCACCTCGGCGCCGACCACTTCGGGCTCACCAAGCGGATGCGCGAGCGTGGCCAGGTGGCCGAGCCGCACCCCGAGCGGTGCGGACAGGCGGCCATCGCCGAGGCGATGGGGTGGGGCGCCGAGATGCTCGTGGTGAAGGGCGACCTCGTCGACGCCGGCAGCGCCGAGCAGTGGGATGACGCCGACCGGCTGCTCGCCACCGCTGGCGTACCCGTCTCGATGGTGCCCGGCAACCACGAGGTGCGCCGTGATCGGCCGACGGCGGGGCCTCTCTTGCTGCCGCTGTCGGGCGCCGAGATCACCATGGGCGTGCGATGCCACGACCTGCCGGGATTGCGGCTCGTCACCGTCAACTCCACCGTCGACGGGCACGGCCACGGTGCGGTGCGCCACATCGCTGACGAGGTGGCCACGCTCGCCGCCGAGGCCGACGGGCCGGTGTTCGTGGCCATGCACCACTACGCCCAACGCTTCGAGGTGCCCTGGTTCTGGCCACCGGGGATACCCGGTCGCGAGGCTCGCCAGTTCCTCTCGACCGTGGCGCGAGCGAACCCCCGGGCGCTGGTCACATCGGGTCACACGCACCGCAACCGCATCCGCCGCCACGGGCCGGTGGTCGTCACCGAGGTGGGGTCGACGAAGGACTTCCCCGGGGTGTGGGCCGGCTATGTCGTGCACGAAGGTGGCATCGTCCAGACCGTGCGCCGCACGCTCGCGCCCGAGGCCATGCGCTGGACCGAGTACACCCGGCGGGCCGTCGGCGGCATCTGGGGACGCTGGTCGATCGGGTCCCTCGATGATCGCTGCATCTCCCACACCTGGCCCCGCTGAGGCTGGCTGGTCTACGACTTGCCGGTGATGAAGTCCTCCCAGTGACGCATCGCTTCTTCGCCCGTGAGCGCGGCAACGTCCTGAACACCCATGCCGGCGGTGTGGACGAGCCGGTCGCGCAGCCAGACCGGCACCGGATCCGCTACTGGCTCAACCGCTGCCTCGATGTTCGCGCTCGGGGCCAACAGGTCGACGACCTCGTGGAGGGCGTGTCGGAGACCAGCGTCGCCCACGTCGGCCAGTCGGGACGCGATCTCGTCGTAGACGTCCCCGTCGGAGCGAGCCCCTGCCGCCCACACCTCGGCGATGTCGAGCACCGTGTCGCCTACGGGGCTGGCCGTGACTCGCCAGACGATCCTCCAGTCCCGATCTCCCACGACGAGCTTGCGAAAGCCGATCAGGTCGCCGAGAAGCGCCTCTCCTGCCTCCGGGCTGCGCTCGAGGTGCAGGCACTTCTTGAGCACCGCACGAAGGATCTGCGGGTCCTTTCGCTGAAGGGAGCGGAGGTCGCCGACGGCAGCGTCGGTGAACCGGACGTAGGCGCGCCCCACGATGCTCAGGCGTCGGTCGTTCGCAACTCGGCGTCGAGCTCAGCCTCGAGTTCGTCCCGGTTGAAACCGAACGCCTCGAGGACCTCATCCAGGGAGCTCCGGTTGCCGTTGTCGGTCGCGGCGCGGCTGAGCACCAGGGCCGCCGACCGCACGTCGTCTTCCCTCTGGAGGATCGACCTCATCCTGTCGGCGCCGACCACCACCGCGGCCGGCACGCCGCGACGCTCAACGACGATGCCGGCGCCGGCTTCGGCGTCGGCGACCAGGCGAGGAAGACCCCGCTTGGAGGCGTCGGTGACCGACACGGAGGTCGCGAACCCAGGAAACGTCATGGCGATACTGTACATAGATCTACACAGATTTCGCGTACGACCGAGGGACCGACCGTCTGACGGTGGCAAGCTCGCGACGATGAGCCATCCCACGATGTACAGCGACGACGATCCGTACCTCGCCGAGCTGCGGGAGGTGTGCCTCGCTCTGCCGGAATCGGTCGAGGTCGAGGCATGGGGCCGGCCCACGTTCCGTGCCGGCAAGAAGATCTTCGCCATGTTCGCCAGCGGTCCGGGCGACGACGGGTTCGGCGTCATCTTCAAGCCCGAGGCCGACGAGGCGCCCGCACTGCGCGACGACCCGCGATTCTTCGCTCCGCCCTACTGGGGGCCGAGTGGCTGGCTCGAGCTCCACTTCGACTCTGCACCGGTCGAGTGGGACGAGGTGGCTGAGCTGGTCGAGGGCTCCTACCGCCAGGTGGCGCTCAAGCGCATGGTGAAGGCGCTCGACGCCGACAGCGACGGGGATCCCTTCCAGCAGTAGCGTGACGTCGGGCACATCGATCTTCGGGGGAACGACATGACCTACGCCAGCGGACGCACCTACTACGACGCCGACAGCCACATCATGGAGCTGCCGAACTTCCTGCGCGACCACGCCGATCCGAAGATCCGCGAGCGGGTGCCCCAGATCGACGCCGCGTCGGGCGGCCGCATGCGCGACGCCCTCGAGCGCATGAGCCAGCGCAAGTCGCACTCGCCCGAGCGGCTCGCCTCGTTGCTCGACCTCGGCGATGGGCTCATCTCGGGCCCCAAGGGCTACGAAGCCCTCGGCGCGTTCAACGCCAGCGAGCGCTCCACCGCCCTCGACATGCTCGGCTTCCACCGCCAGTGGGTGTTCACCACGTTCAGCGCGGGCCGCTGCTTCGACCCTCGGCTCGACCGCGACGTGGCGGTGGCATCGGCCGCCGCCCACAACCGGGCGATGGCCGAGTTCTGCGCCGACGACGAGCGCCTGCTCGGCGTTGGCGCCACCGCACTCGACGACCCCGACGCCGCCATGGCCGAGCTCGACCACATCATCGAGCTGGGCCTCGCTGCGGTGTGGATCCCCCACCGCACCGCCGGTGGTCGAGCGCCCGGACACGACGATCTCGATCCGTTCTGGGCCGAGCTGGCCGACGCCGGCCTCCCGGCGCTGCTCCACGTAGGTGGCACCAACCTTCAGCTGCGCGACGAGTGGATGAACACCGGACGGCCGATCCCAGGCGACTGGCTCGGCGGTGGCGAGAACGTGCGCGGCAAGGACATGGTGGCGCTGCACCAGGCGGCCGAGACCTTCGTCGGCACGATGGTGCTCGACGGGGTGCTCGAGCGTCACCGCGGCCTGCGAGTGGGCGTCATCGAGCTGGGGGCCGGATGGGTTCCCGCCATGCTGCGTCGCCTCGACCAGATCGCCGGCATCTGGAAGCGGTCCGAGCCCGAGCTGGCGGCCCTCACCCGCTTGCCGTCGCAACAGATCACCGAGCAGATGGGGTTCACCCCGTACCCGTTCGAAGACGTGGGCTCCATGATCCGCGAGGCCAATCCCGACGTGTTCCTGTTCTCGAGCGACTACCCGCACATCGAGGGCGGACGCGACCCGCTGGCCCGCTTCTCTGCCTCGCTCGAGGGCTTCGACGAGCCGGTGCTCGACCGCTTCTACCACCAGAACATGGCCCGCCTCATCGGCGCCGCCTGAGATCGGCTTCTCGCCGACTTCACCCAGAGCTGAGCTGAAGGGCGTCGTCCCATGAGATGCCGTCGGCGATGTGCTGGCGCCAACGGTTGACCACCGCCGGGCGGTTCACGCCGAACACACCCTTGAGGCGCTCGGCCCGCCCGATGAGGGCGACGAAGCGGGCGTCGTCGAACGTGCCCTCGATCAGCTCGACGGAGTCGCCGGCGTCGCACCGGCCGGCCAGCTGGATCTTGCGGTCGTACTGGTCCGACCAGAACCACGGCACCGGCGCGAACTCCTCAGCATCGCCGTCGGCGGCGAGCAGGCGGGTGCCGGCGTGTACTCCCATGTCGACCGCGTTCTCCCAGTGCTCGAGGCGCATCGACTCGCCGAACAGAGGGTTGCGCCAACGGGCCACGTCGCCGGCGGCGACGATCCCCGGGGCGGCGAGGGTGGTGGCATCGCACACGACCCCGTTGTCGATGGTGAGCCCCGACCCGTCGAGCCACTGCGTGTTGGGGATGACGCCGATGCCCACCACCACCACGTCGGCCGCGATGACCGTGCCATCGGCCAGCCGCACGGCGTGCACCCGGCCGGAACCGTCAGCGTCGAGCCCGTCGACGCCGACCCCGAGGCGCAGCTCGGTGCCGTGGGCGCGGTGCAGGTCGGCGCACCATCGACCGAGATCAGGCGGAAGCACCCGGCCGAGCGGCAGCGAGAGCGCCTCGACCACGGTGACGTCGAGGCCGCGCGTGCGGCAGCTGGCGGCCACCTCGGCGCCGATGAACCCGGCCCCGATGACGACGACGCGCCGGGGCGAGGCGTCGAGGTCGGCCCGCAGGCCGATCGCATCGTCGAGGGTGCGGAGCACGTGGACGCCCGCGAGGTCCTCGGTGCCGGGCAGCCGGCGTGCAGTGGCCCCACAGGCGAGGACCACACCGTCGGCGGCGAGGACCTCACCATCGTCGAGGGTGACGGCGAGCGTGGCGGCGTCGAGCGACACCGCAGAGCGAC
This sequence comes from Acidimicrobiia bacterium, assembly GCA_016649895.1. Classification (GTDB taxonomy): domain Bacteria; phylum Actinomycetota; class Acidimicrobiia; order Acidimicrobiales; family SKKL01; genus Actinomarinicola. Next base: position 29,401 of record JAENWR010000037.1, read on the forward strand.
CGCGCCGCCATTCGAGGCCGAGCGAGTCGAGGTCGGGCACCACGGGCCGCACGGCGGTCGACGGATCGTCGGCCACGAGGAAGGCCTTCGAGAGCGGAGGGCGGTCGTATGGCGTGTGCGTCTCGTCGCCGACGACGGTGATGACACCGTCGAAGCCAGCGCGGCGCATCGCCTGGGCCGCCCGCACGCCAGCCATCGACGCGCCGACGATGGTGACCGAGCGCAGCGGAGGCGCGGTCAGAGCTCGGCGATCGAGATCGCCTGCTTGGGGCAGCGGTCGACCGCCTCTTGCACCCGCGGGCGCTCGGAGTCGTCGGGCGTGTCGTTCAGCACGTAGAGGAAGTCGTCATCGCGCACCTCGAAGATCTCGGGTGCGATGGCCATGCACACGGCGTTGCTCTCGCACTTGTCGTAATCGACCTCGACCTTGAAGCCCACGGCTGGTCCTCCCTTGTGACGACGGTGGGTCCATCTTGGCTCAGAAGATGCTGTAGCCGCCGTCGACGACGATGACGTCGCCGGTGTGGAAGGCATTGTCGGGATCGGCGAGGAAGACGGCCGCGGGCCCGAGGTCGGACGGCAGACCCCACCGGCGGACCGGCGTGCGCTGGGTCGTGGTGGCCATCAGCTTCTCGTTGTACTTGGCGCCGGCGGTCATGTCGGTCTCGATCCACCCGGGGATGATCGAGTTGCAGCGGATCTTGTAGCGGGCCATCTCGACGGAGAGCCCCCGGACGAGCGCGAGCATGCCGGCCTTGGAGTGGGAGTACGCCTGGTTGCGCGCCGCTCCGTCGATGGCGGTGCCCGACGAGATGCCGATGAGCGAGCCGCCCTCGCCGCGCTCGATCATGTGGCGTGCGGCCTCGCGGAAGCTGAGGAACGCCCCTTCGGAGTTCACCCGCTGCACCCGGCGCCAGTCGGCGAGGGTGAGATCGACGAAGGGGCCGCCGCCACCCACGCCGGCGTTGGCCACCATCACGTCGATCTTGCCCATGTCGGCCACGGTCGCGGCCGCCGCCGCCACGACCTGCTCCTCGTCACCCACATCGACCACGAAGGTGCCGACCTGGTGGCCGTGGGCGCGCAGCTGCTCGGCCGCCGCCGCGTTCTTGTCGAGGTTGCGTCCCCACACGGCGATGTCGGCACCGGCCCGCGCCATGGCGTCGGCCATGCCGAGCCCGATCCCTCCGTTCCCTCCGGTGACCACTGCCACCCGTCCTGTCAGATCGGTCATCCGTCGTCCCCCGTTGTCGTCGTTGTGGTTGTGGTCTTCGTTGTTGTGGTCGTTGTCGGTACCTCGTCGACGCAGTCAGCCTTCACGAACCCGTGCGCCGCATCCCGCGCCGCGATGTGCTCGTCGCTGAACCGCACCTCGAACTCGAGCTCGAGGGCAGCGACGTCGTCGGCGGCGAGCTCGGCCAGGTCATCGGCGAAGTTGCGGAGCAGCGAGATCGGCTCGGCCACCTCGTCGGGAGCCAGCTCGTCGAGCCGAGCCATCACCTCGGCAGAGGCCTCGTCGAGGGGGAGGTTGTCGAGGGCGAGGCGGCAGAAGGTGCGCTCGTCGGCGGCCTCCTGCTCGGGGTCGTCGCCGTCGTCGCCACACCCCGCGAGAGCCAGCGCGGCGACGAGTGCGACCGCGAGCCCGCGGCGCCCCATCAGACGAGGAACGCCGCGAGGTCGAGCAGGAGCTCGTCGGCCCCTGGCCCGGCCATGAGCCCGAGCCCGACCGGCAGGCCGTCGACCTTGGCGAGCGGCAGCGAGATCTGCGGGGCGCGGGCCAGCGGCGCCACCACGCTGAACGTCATGAGCCGGGCACGCACGTCTGCGGCGGTGGCGGGGGCGAGGTCGAGGCGGGGTGCCGGACCCGGCGCCGATGGCACGACCATGACCGCCCCGCCCGAGAGCAGCTCCCACACCCGCTCGCTGAGCACGGCCGCGGTGCGCTCGGCCGCGCGCACCTCGGCGGGGGTGACGGCGGCGGCCTCGGCCCAACGTTGTGCGGTGATCGTTCCGAACGTGGGCTGAAGCCGCTCGATCCACTCGTGGTTGGCCGCCCACGCGTCGGCGCGCTGCAGCGAACGGAACGCGTCGGCCCACTGCTCGGCTTCGCCCACCCCCCAGAAGCGAATCGGCTCGGGGGTGCGCAGGAGGGCCACGCTCACCCGACCCACCGACTCGGTGAGCGCCTCGGCCACACCCTGGTCGCACATCTCGAACATGTCCTGGGCAACGAGCAGCTGGGTGATGCGACCGCGACGGCGCCCCTTGCCGAGGAGCGCCTCGCCCACCTTCCGGGCGCTCTGGCCGTCGCGCGCCATCCAGCCGACGGTGTCGAACCGGGGGGCGAGCGGGGCGACGCCGGTGGTGGGGACGCGGCCGTGGGTGGGACGCACGCCGACCACCCAGCAGTACGAGGCCGGAACCCGCACCGAGCCTGCGGTGTCGGTGCCGAGGGCCACATCGGCGTGACGGGCGGCGACGGCCACCGCCGCGCC
>JAENWR010000152.1 GCA_016649895.1 Acidimicrobiia bacterium
CGTCAGATGTGTATAAGAGACAGGCTGCCAGGTCACCCTCGACGACACCTACGTCTCGCAGCTGCACGCCCGGGTCTTCCGCCGCGACGGCAAGCTCTTCGTCGAGGACCTGGGGTCCACCAACGGCACCTACCTCAATCGGGCCAAGGTCGGCGGACCGATGGTGATGTCGTCCGGTGACCGATTGCAGGTCGGGTCGGTCGTCATGGAGCTGGCGTGATCCGCTTCGCGGTGGGTGCCGCGTCCGACGTCGGTCGCCGCCGCACCGTCAACGAGGACTGCGCGTTCGTGAGCGAGCGCGTGGTGGCCGTCGCCGACGGGATGGGTGGCCACGAGGGTGGCGAGGTGGCCTCCGAGGTGGCCATCGACGTCCTGCGGTCGGCCATCGTCGACCAGGGGATCGATTCGCTCGCCGAAGCCGTCGCCCACGCCAACGTCGCGGTGTGGGAGCGCAGCGGCGAGGAGGGCCTGCGCGGCATGGGCACCACGATGTGCGTGCTCGCCGTCGTGGGCCCCGATGCCGACGGACGCACGAGCCTGGCGCTCAGCAACGTGGGCGACTCGCGCGTCTACGTGGTGGCCGACGCCGAGCTCGAGCGGCTCACCGAGGATCACAGCCTCGTCGAAGGGCTGGTCCGCGAGGGTCGCATCACCAGCGAGGAAGCGGCGGTGCACCCTCAGCGCAACATCGTCACCCGGGTGCTCGGCATCGCCGAGACCGTCGAGATCGATTCGTGGGAGCTCGAACCCCGACCAGGCGACCGCTACCTGCTGTGCAGCGACGGCCTGTTCAACGAGGTCGACGAGAGCCGCATCGCCGCCACGCTCCGCCGTCTCGCCGACCCGCAGGAGGCGGCCCACGAGCTCGTGAGCCTGGCGAACCAGGGCGGCGGTCGCGACAACATCACCGTGGTCGTGGCCGACGTCGTCGACGACGATGGCTCGGTGGCCGGGGGGTTCGGCGACCGGGTCGTGCGGCCTCGACGCGACCAGGTGGTGGACCTGGCCGGCTTCTCCTCGGTCATCGCCGACCGCGGCCACTCGGCTGTCGACGGCGACGGCGCCGCCGCCGCCGCCGAGGAGGACGACGAGCGGTCGATGCTGCCGCGAGTCGCGGCTGCTCCTCGTGAGAAGGGCACCGGTTGGTTCACCTGGCGCTCGATCCTCTTCGTGCTGCTCGTCATCGCGGTGTTCGCCACCGCGGCCGGCGCGGTGGCGTGGTACGCCCAGAACGGCTACTTCGTCGCCACCGACGACGACGGTGAGATCGCCGTGTTCCAGGGCCGCCCCGGGGGCCTGCTGTGGTTCGAGCCGAAGTTCGTCGAGTCCACCGGCGTCGAGCTGTCCGAGCTCACCCCGGTGCTGCGCGACCGCATCGAGGCGGAGCCCACGTTCGCCTCGTTCGACGAGGCCGAGGCCTACCTTGCCAACATGGCGGAACAGCTCGAGCGCTCGGGAGGCAGCGAACCCGCCACGACAACGACGTCCACCTCGAGCAGCATCACCTCGACCAGCACCACCTCGACCAGCACGACCACCGCCCCCAGCGTCCCGTGACCCAGCTGCGCTCGCTCCGTCGGCGCGTCGAGCTGGGGCTCATCGTGCTCGCCGTCATCGTGACGGCGTCGGCCTACGGCCTGGCCGGCCTCGGCACCACCGCGTCGCTCCCCGCCGACCTGGTCGGGTTCCTCTTCCTCGTGCTCGCCCTGCTCGTGGCGGCCCACGTGGCGGTGCGTCGACTTGCTCCCAACGCCGACGGCCTGCTGCTGCCGATCGCCGGGTTGCTCAACGGGATCGGCTACGTGTTCGTCGTGCGTCTCGACGAGGACCTCGCGGCACCGCAGACCACGTGGATGGCGCTCGGTGTCGTCGCCTTCGTCGTCACGTTGTTCGTCATACGGCGGCCCCGCGACCTGCAGCGCTACCGCTACACCTTCCTGCTCATCGGCATCGGGCTGCTCCTGGTGCCGTTCATCCCCGGCATCGGCTACGAGAACCTCGGCGCCCGCATCTGGGCGCGGGTGGGGCCCATCACGTTCCAACCGGGTGAGTTCGCCAAGCTGGCGTTGGCGGTCTTCTTCGCCGGCTACCTCGTGGAGCGGCGCGAGCTGCTCGCCGTGAGCACCTTCCGGGTGGGCCCGCTGATGCTGCCCGACCCCAAGCACCTCGGACCTCTGCTCCTCGCCTGGGGCGGCGCGATCGGGATCATGGTCTTCCAGAAGGAGCTCGGTTCGAGCCTCCTGCTCTTCACCGTGTTCCTGGTGATGGTGTGGGTGGCCACCGAACGCCTGTCGTACCTGGTGCTCGGCGGCGGCCTCTTCGGCATCGGCGCCTGGGTCGCCTACAGCCAGTTCAGCCACGTGGCGAGCCGCGTCGAGGCATGGCTCGACCCGTGGGGCGACGCCGAGGTCACCCGCGACAGCGCCTACCAGATCGTGCAGGCGTCCTACGCCATGGCCGAGGGCGGCATCACCGGCACCGGCATCGGCCTCGGCAACCCCGAGAAGATCCCTGTCGTCGAGACCGACATGATCTTCGCCGCCATCGGTGAGGAGCTCGGCCTGGTGGGCGCCACCGCCGTCCTCATCTGCTTCCTGCTCCTCGTCGGCACCGGGCTGCGGGTGGCGGTCACCGCCGAGCAGCCGTTCGAGAAGCTGCTCGCCGTCGGCCTCTCCACCCTCTTCGGTGTGCAGGCCTTCATCATCATCGGCGGCGTGCTCCGGGTGCTGCCCCTCACGGGCATCGCCCTGCCGTTCGTGGCCTACGGCGGCTCGTCGCTGCTCGCCAACTACGTGGCGCTCGCCCTGCTCCTGCGGGTCTCCGACGAGGTCACCACCCGTCAGCTGCGACGACTCGACGAAGGGCAGGGGCCGGCATGAACGCCCAGATCCGCCGGCTCGCGCTCGGCATCATGGTCTGCTACCTGGTGCTGTTCGCCCAGCTCAACAACGTGCAGATCTTCGGCGCCGAACGGCTGCGCGACAACCCCGACAACAACCGCGCCATCGTCGCCAACTACAGCCGGCCCCGAGGCACCGTCTCCACCGCCGACGGCGTGGTGGTGGCCCGTTCGGTCGAGGTCGACACCGACCTGCAGCGCAAGCGCGAGTTCCCCGAGGGTGAGCTGTTCGCCCAGGTGTCGGGCTTCTACTCGTTCCACTACGGCGCCAGCGGGGTGGAGGAGACCTACGACGACGAACTGGCCGGCGAGACCTCCGACCTCGAGCTGCGCAGCCTCTCCGACCTCTTCGTCGACCGCGACCGCTCGGGCAGCGTGGTACTGACGCTCCGCAGCGACGTGCAACGGGCCGCACGCGACGCGCTCGGCGAGCGCGAGGGATCGGTCGTGGCGCTCGACGTGGAGACCGGCGAGGTGCTCGCCATGTGGTCGTGGCCGTCCTATGACCCCAACGTGGTGAGCGACCCCGACCGCGACACCGCCAGCAACGCTCGGTCGCTCTACCTGCTCGACGACCGCGACCCCATGCTCGGCCGGGCCTACCAGGAGCGCTACTTCCCCGGATCGACGTTCAAGGTGGTCACCGCGATCGCCGGGCTCGAGAGCGGGCTGGTCACGCGCGACTCCCCGGTGTATGAGGCGGTGAGCGAGTGGACGCCCCCGCTCACCACCCGGCCCATCCGCAACAACGGCGCCACGTGTGGCGGCACCCTCATCGACATCTTGAAGGTGTCGTGCAACACCGCGTTCGCCGAGATGGGCGCGCTCACGATCGGCCCGACCAGGCTCATCGCCGGGGCCGAGCAGGTCGGCTTCAACGACACGCCGCCCATCGACCTGCCGAACCCCGCTCGTTCGGTGTTCCCCACCGACTACGGGGTGCCGCTGCGCACCGCCGAGTCGCAGTCGCTCGACCCCGACGCCCCGGGGACCGTGTTCGAGGACACGCCGTCGCTGGCGCTCGCCTCCATCGGCGGCTTCGACGTGGCGGCCACCCCGCTGCAGATGGCGCTGGTGGCTGCGGGCGTGGCGAACAACGGTCAGATCCCGTCCCCGCACGTGGTCCGCGAGATCCGCGACGCCGACGGGGGCCTCGTGCGCGAGATCGAGCCCGAGCCGTGGCGCCGGGGGATGAGTCCCGCCACGGCCGCCACCATGCGTGAGGCGATGCTGGCCGTCGTCGCCGGCGGCACCGCGCGCGGGCTGGCGATCCCCGGCTGGGAGGTCGGTGGCAAGACCGGCACCGCCCGGGTCACCGAGGAGCCGGCCCAGTCGCACGCGTGGATCGTCGGCTTCGCCGGCCCCGAGGGTGGCGCGCCCCGGATCGCCGTGGCCGTGGTGGTGCTCGCCCAGCCCGGCGCCAGCGAGACTGGCGGCGGACGGGTGGCCGCGCCCATCGCCCGCGC
>JAENWR010000056.1 GCA_016649895.1 Acidimicrobiia bacterium
ACCACCACAGCATCAGCCGCCGTCATCGACGAAGCCCGAGCCGAATCGATGCACACCGCCAACGACTCCCGCAGATCACGCACCACAAGGGCCCGAAGCGGGGCGGAGGTGGACACCGGAACCATGCACCCATTGTATTGAAGGGGTGTGACAGTGAACGTCAAGGCTGGCGCGCCGTCGATCAGTCGACGGGGGAGAGCATCGACGTATCGGAGGGGACCTCCTCGACGACCGTCGACTCGGCGGTGGAGGCGTCGACCTCCCCCGTGGGGGCTCAGCGAAGTGGATGTCGGCCTGGAACCCGGACGGCGGCGGGCCGTTCAGCTCCAGCCGGCAGCCGGCGGCTGCGCACGAGCCCGAGACATCGCCGAAGTCGACCTCCTCGCGGACGATCACCGTGATCTCAGCCGTGCCGGCCTGGTCTGCGACGGCCGTGTCGGCCTCGATGCCGCTGAGCCGCACGCAGTAGGCGTCTCGGGTGCCGTTGGTGCACTGGACGGCAGTCTACTCCGACCTCGGGGCCACGTTCGTGAGCCGCATGACGACCTCCTGGGCGCCGGTGAGCCCCTCGCTCGGCGTCACCTCGAACGCCGGGACCGTTGCCACCGACAGATCAGCGTCGAACCAGATCGGCGTGTTGCCCGAGAGGTCGTAGTCGGCCAGCGAACCGACCGCGAGCACACACGTCGACGGCTGACCAACGGGTGGGGGAGCGGCGCAGTCGACACCGACACCGGCGATCTCGATGAAGCGGGTGGCTGATACCTCGACCTGGAAGGCCCCGGCCGCGCTGCTGTCGACATAGGTGACCGTGCCCGTCTGGCAGTTGGCCACGCCTGCACCGGCCCCGGCAGGGCCGTTGTGCGCACAGATGACCGCGCCGAGTCGGTCGTTCGCCGGGAAGCCCGAGCCCGACACCGTGACGGTCTGCCCGTCGGACAGGCCCTCGGCCGGGGAGACCACGATCGGAAGCCCGACCGAGTCCTTGCCGTCGCGCGGCCCCGCGACCGCGAGGCCGGGGTCGTTGAAGCTGTCGTCGACGCCAGCGAGCTCCTCGGCGGTGGGGTCGGCGACCGGCCCGTCACCGTCACCGTCACCGTCGCCGCTGATGCCGCCGTTGGCGACGACCAGGCCGCCGAGGAGGAGAGCCAGCGCCGCGAACACAGCGGTGGGTGCGTAGCGCGCGGGGGAACCCTTCGGCTCTGTGTCCGGCTCGAGGGCTGGCACCGGGTAATGCGCAACCTGGTCGCGGACACCGCGAGCGGCGGCGTTGAAGTGATCGTCCATGCTCATGTCGGCTCCTGGTACGGCGGTAGTGGCTCTGATGGGAGGTCGAGGTGGAGGGCCAGGCGGCCCGGGCGCGCGCCAGGTGGGTCTTGGCGGTCTCGGTGCCGATCTCGAGCACGGCGGCGACCGGCAATGCGTGACAGCGCCCGGCTCACGCGGGCGAGTCGTCGACCGCGCGACACGGCGCGGTTGGCGACGACGCGGCGCACGAACGCGTCCGGCTCGTCGTAGGCGCCGATGCGGTCCCAGTCACGAAAGGCACTGGCGAACGCCTCTTGGGTGAGGTCCTCGGTTGCCCCGCGGTCGCCGGTGAGGGCGAGGGCCAGGCCCACCACGGTGTGCCACTCGTCTCGGTAGAAGTTGTCGAACTCGGCGACGACCGGCACGGCGTAGGGCGTCGTAGCTAGACCCGCCAGCGGCGCGGCCGACCGATTCGGGTCGGCCATCAGAGGGGTGCTCGCCATGTCTGGTCACTCGCCACAGCGGTGTCAGATGGGGGACATGCCCGGCACGAACCTCAGGTTCTTTCGCTGTTTGGCCCTTCGTGATCGGCTTCACTAGGCTCCCTCGCCGTGTCGGAATTCCTCCGCAGCTACCTCACCGTCGCCATATTCGGCCTCCTCGCCGTGGCCCTCCTCGGTGCCATCCTGGGCATCGGACGGGTGCTGCGCCCCTCCCGACCCCAGCCGCAGAAGTACCTCACCTACGAGAGCGGCGTCGACGCCGTCGGCACCGGCTGGTCGCAGAGCCAGGTCCGCTACTACATCTTCGCCCTCCTCTTCGTGATGTTCGACGTCGAGGCCGTGTTCATCTTCCCTTGGGCCACCCGGCTCGAGACCTACGACGTGTTCGGTCTGGTCGAGATGGCCATCTTCATCTTCATCCTGGCCCTCGGACTCGTCTACGCCTGGCGCAAGAAGGTGCTTCGATGGGTCTAGTCGAGAGCGGCAAGCTTCCCAAGCCACTCACGTCCCTCCTCAACCTCAGTCGCAAGTACTCCATCTGGGCCTACCAGTGGGGCCTGGCGTGCTGTGCCATCGAGATGGGAGCCGCCCTCGCATCACCCCGCTACGACGTGATGCGCCTCGGCGTCATCCCGTTCCCGGCCAGCCCCCGCCAGGCCGACCTGGTCATCATCTCGGGCACGGTCACCGACAAGATGGCGCCTGCGGTGCTGCGCCTCTACGAGCAGATGCCCGACCCGAAGTACGTCATCTCCATGGGTTCCTGCGCCAACTGCGGCGGCCCCTACTGGGACTCGTACTCCGTCACCAAGGGCGTCGACCAGATCATCCCCGTCGACGTCTACGTCCCCGGCTGCCCACCCCGGCCCGAGGCCCTGCTCGAGGGCATCGTGCTCCTCCAGGAGCGCATCCACAACGAAGACATGGGCGCACGTTGGCGAGGTGATCCCATTGTCGTCGGCTGACACCACCGGCACCACCAACACCGGCACCACCAACACCGGCACCGACACCACCGAAGGCGAGGTCGACGAGGCGGCCGAGGTCGACGAGCGGCGCCAGGAGCTGCTCGACCAGCTCACCGAGCGCATGGGCGCCGAGGCCATCGTCGCCAGCCACATCGCTCCCGGCCAGGACCTCTGGGTGCGCACCACCACGGCCAACTGGGCCGACGCCGCGCACGTGCTGCGCCACGATCTGCGCTTCGACTACTTCACCTTCCTGTCGGCCATCGACTGGATGCCGTCGCCCCACGGGCGCAGCATGGACTCGACGGTCGACAACCTCCTCGACTCCGTCGAGCCGAAGGACCCCGGGCTCACCGAGCAGGGGATCACCGGTGGCGACACCCGCTTCCAGGTGCTCGCCCGCGTCTACTCCATCGGCCGCCACCTCGGCATCACGCTGAAGGCCGACGTCCCCGACGACACCCTCACCGTCGAGACCTGGACCGGCAGCTACGTCGGCGCCGACTGGCACGAGCGCGAGGCGTGGGAGATGTACGGCATCACCTTCGACGGCCACCCGGGCCTGCGCCACCTCTACCTGCCGACCGAGTTCGAGGGGCATCCGCTCCGCAAGGACTTCCCGTTGCTGGCCCGGCACATGAAGCCCTGGCCGGGCATCGTCGACGTCGAGCCCATGCCCGGCGACGACAGTGCCGGCGACGACAGTGCCGGCGAAGAGACAGCCGACGGCGGGGAAGAGGCCTGATCCCATGACCGCCATCTCCGAACGCCGCCAGCTCGCCTACATGGCCGCCCAGGCCGCCGACGCCCGCGTGAACGTCGAGCTCGAGACCGAGGGCATGGTCCTCAACATGGGGCCGCAGCACCCGGCCACCCACGGAACGCTGCGCATCGTGGCCCGCCTCGACGGCGAGCAGGTCATCTCGGCCGATCCGATCATGGGCTACATGCACCGGGGCTACGAGAAGCTCGTCGAGATGCGGACCTACCCGCAGGTCACCACGCTCGTCAACCGCATCGACTGGCTCGGTAGCTTCGCCAACGAGGTCCCGTTCATCCTCGCCGCCGAGCGGCTGATGGAGGTCGAGGCACCGCCCCGCGCCCAGTGGATCCGCACGATCTTCTTCGAGCTGTCGCGCATCGCCAACATCACACTGTTCCTCGGCGACATGGCCCTCCAGCTCGGCGCCCAGACGCCCGCGTTCTACGCCTTCCGCGACCGCGAGTTCGTCCTCAACCAGATCGAGTCGGCCACAGGTGGCCGCTTCCACCCGAACTTCGACCGCATCGGTGGTCTGAAGGACGACCTTCCCAAGGGCTGGATCGAAGAGACCAAGCGGGCCATGGTCAAGATCCGCGAGTTCTGTCAGATCATGGAAGACCTCATCCTCGGCAACGAGATCTTCGAGGCCCGCACCCGTGGTGTCGGCATCATCCCCGCCGACGTCGGCCTCGCCTACGGCCTGTCGGGTGCCAACATCCGCGCCTCCGGTGTCGACTGGGACCTCCGCCGCGACGAGCCCGTTGGTCTGGCGTGGAACGAGGTCGACTGGAAGGTCTGGACCCACCCCGACGGCGACTCGTTCGCCCGCTTCTGGGTGCGCCTCCAGGAGACCCGCGAGTCGACGCTCATCATCGACAAGCTGATGGACAACCTGCCGTCAGGGCCGATCATGGCGAAGGTGCCGCGCATCATCAAGGTGCCCGCCGGCGAGGCCTGGATCTCCACCGAGAACCCCCTCGGCGAGATGGGCTACTACATCGTCTCCAAGGGCGACCTGGTGCCGTTCCGGGTGAAGATCCGCTCGGCGTCGTTCAACAACGTCTCCATCGCCCCGTGGCTGTTGAAGGGCGTCTACGTGCCCGACATCATCACGATCCTTGCCAGCCTCTACTTCATCCTCGGGGACATCGACCGGTGACCGACCTCGTGCTCGGCCTCGAGCTCGCCTACTGGCAACAGACCTCCATCAAGGTGCTCGTCGCCGCGGTCATGGTGCCCACCTCGGCGCTCATCCTCGGCTACGTGTTCCTCATGAAGATCATGAGCTTCATGCAGAGCCGGCTCGGCCCCATGGAGTCGGGCCCCTTCGGACTGCTCCAGCTCGTCGGCGACGGGGTGAAGTTCATCCAGAAGGAGGACATCTTCCCGGAGAAGGCCGACAAGTGGGTCTTCGCCATGGCGCCGATCGTCGTCCTCGTGTCGACGATGCTGCTGTTCGTGTTCGTGCCCGTTGGCCCCGACCTCGTGGGCGAACCGGTCGATGCCGGCATCTTCATCGCCCTCGCCGTGTCGTCCATCTCGGTCATCGGCATCCTCATGGCCGGCTGGTCGTCGGCCAACAAGTACTCGCTCATCGGTGCGCTGCGCGCCACCGGCCAGCTCATCGCCTACGAGCTGCCGCTCGTGCTCGCCGTCGTCGGCGTCGTCATCCAGGCCGGCACCCTCAACCTGCAGGGCATCGTCGCCGCCCAGGCCAGCGGCGAGATGTTCGGCTGGGGCGGCATCGGCAACCCCTACGTCTTCACCCAGTTCGTCGGGTTCGTGGTGTTCATGATCGCCATCCAGGCCGAGCTCACCCAAACCCCGTTCGACATGCCGGTGGCCGAGTCCGAGATCGTTGGCGGCTACCAGGTCGAGTACACTGGCTTCCGCTTCCTCAGCTTCTTCCTGGCCGAGTTCGCCACCGCCTTCGCCTTCGCCGGCATCGCATCGGTGCTGTTCCTCGGCGGCTGGTGGGTGCCCGGCTTCGACATCGACTCGAACGCCCTCAACTTCCTCGGCCCCATCGTGATGTTCGCCAAGATCATGCTGGTGTCGTTCCTCATCTTCTGGGTCCGGTTCACCTACCCCCGGTTTCGTGAGGACCAGCTGCAGTCGTTCGCCTGGAAGGTGCTCATCCCGATCTCGCTCGCCAACATCGTCGTCACCGGCGTGTTGAAGGTGGTGTTCTGATGGCTCAGCTCCCCGGCGCCGGCCTCGTCAAGGGCCTCGGCGTCACGTTCAAGACGATGCTGCAACCGAACGTCACGGTGCAGTATCCCCATGAGAAGGAATCTCCTGCCCCACGGGCGCGCGGCGTCATCGCGCTCAAGGAGGAGAACTGCACGGTCTGCATGCTGTGCGCCCGCGAGTGCCCCGACTGGTGCATCTACATCGAGGGCCACAAATACCTCGCGCCGCCCCGCCGTGAGGGTGGCAAGCCTCGCCAGAAGAACGCGCTCGACCGCTTCGACATCGACTACGCGCTGTGCATGTACTGCGGCATCTGCGTCGAGGTCTGCCCGTTCGAAGCGCTGTTCTGGAGCCCTGAGTTCGAGTACTCCGAGCCCCGCATCGCCGACCTGCTGCACGACAAGACGATGCTCGGTCACTGGATGACCACCGTTCCGGACTTCGAGCCATACGAGGCCGGCTCCGAGGTCAAGGTCAAGAAGGTGCCCCGCTAGATGGACACCGTGTGGGGCGACAACGTCGCCCAGAACATTGCCTTCTACCTGATCGCCGCGATCATGGTGGGCGCCGCCATCAAGGTGGTCACCAGCAAGAACGTGGTGCACGCCGCGCTCTACCTCGTGGCCGTGCTCATCGGCATGGCCGGCCAGTTCATCCTGCTCGGCGCCGAGTTCATCGCCGCCACCCAGTTGCTCGTCTACGTGGGCGCCATCGTGGTGCTGTTCCTGTTCGGCATCATGCTCACCCGGGCCCAGGTCGGCAGCGACCCCGACGTCGACACCACAGCTGCCCAGCGCACCACCGGTGGCTTCGTTGCGTTCATCCTCCTCGTGGTGATGGGCTACGCCATCTATGGCACCGAGGGGCTCAGCGAGACCAAGCTCCCCGAGGAGCGGGTGCAGACGATCGCCGAGGTCTCCGACTCGATCTTCTCCACCTACCTCGTGCCGTTCGAGGCGATCTCGGTGCTGTTGCTCGCCGCGCTCATCGGCGCCATCGTCCTGGCCAGGAGGGACTGACGCATGTTGCTGACGAACTTCCTGATGCTCTCGTCGATCCTGTTCTGCATCGGCGTCTACGGCGTGCTCGCTCGCCGCAACGCCGTGATGGTGCTCATGTCGATCGAGCTCATCCTCAACGCGGTGAACATCAACCTGGTGGCGTTCGGCACCATCCACGGCTCGATCTCGGGTCACGTGTTCGCTCTGTTCATCATCGCCGTGGCCGCTGCCGAGGTCGGCGTCGGTCTCGCGATGGTGCTGCTCATCTACCGGAACCGTTCGAGCATCGATCTCGACGACGTCGATCTGTTGAAGGGCTGACGCCGACCCATGTTCTTCCTCGAGAACGCCTGGATCATCCCTGCCATCCCGGCTGCGTCGTTCCTGCTCATCCTCTTCTTCGGGAAGCGGATGCCCCGGAAGGGCTCCGAGATCGGCATCGCCGCGGTCGGCCTCGCGTTCGCGTTCTCGGTGCTGGCCGGTGTGGCGTGGATCGACCGGGTCGAGAACCCGCCGCCCGCCGCCCACGACACCGAACAGGTCGACGAGCACGTCGACGAGGACCACGCTGAGGAGACCGAGCACGCCGCCGCCGATGTCGTGCAGGTGGCGGCATCCGAAGAGGGCGGCGAGGGGCACCACGCCGTCGAGCCGGTCACCAACAGCTGGACCTGGTGGCAGTCAGGCGGCACCGAGTTCCAGGTGGGCACCTTCGTCGACGGCCTCAGCGTGATGATGCTGTTCGTGGTCGGGCTCATCTCGCTGCTCGTGCACGTCTACTCCACCGATTACGTGCGCGACGACCCTCGCTACACCCACTTCTTCGCCTTCCTCAGCCTCTTCACCGCCTCGATGATGACCCTCGTCATCTCCGAGAACACCTTCCAGATCATCACCGCGTGGGAGATGGTGGGCGTGTGCTCGTGGGTCCTCATCGGCCACTGGTGGGAGGAGAAGCCGAACGCCGACGCCGCGCTCAAGGCCTTCCTCACCAACCGGGTGGGCGACGTCGGCCTCGTCATCGGCATGATCATCCTGTTCTTTGCTGCCGGCAGCTTCAACGTCGTCGAGATCAACACGCTCGCTAGCGAGGGCGCCCTCTCGCACACCGCGCTCCTCGCCGCCTCGCTGTGCCTCATGGCCGCGGTGATGTCGAAGTCGGGCCAGTTCTTCCTGCACACCTGGCTGCCCGACGCCATGGCCGGCCCCACGCCCGTCTCGGCGCTCCTGCACTCCGCCACCATGGTCGTCGCCGGCATCTTCATGGTCGCCCGCATGTACGGCGTGTTCTGGGAGGGCCTCTCGATCGGCACCTCCAGCATCAACGCCCTCGCGCTCATCGGTGGCGTCACCACCCTCGTCGGGGCGTCGCTCGCCTTCGTGCAGCGCGACATCAAGAAGGTGCTCGCCTACTCCACCATCAGCCAGCTCGGCTACATGGTGATGGCCCTCGGTGTGGGCGCCTGGACCGCGGCCCTCTTCCACCTCTTCACCCACGCCTTCTTCAAGGCGTGCCTGTTCCTCGGGGCGGGGTCGGTGAGCCACGCCTGCCACCACAGCTTCGACATGGTCGCCGACATGGGCGGGCTGCGGAAGTACATGCCGCACACGTTCAAGACCTTCATGATCGCCTCGGTCGCCCTCGCCGGCATCCCGCCGCTCGCCGGGTTCTGGTCGAAGGACGAGGTGCTCGCCGGCGCCCAGCAGCTCGGCGACGGCGGCTACCCCCTCATGTTCGTCATGGGCCTCCTCACCGCCGGTCTCACCGGCGCCTACGTCACCCGCATGGTGTACCTCACCTTCTTCGGCGAGCACCGCGGCCACGGCACGCCGCACGAGTCGCCCAAGACCATCACCACCCCGCTGTGGATCCTCGCCGGCTTCGCCGCCGTCGCCGGTCTGTTCAACCTTCCCGACGCCATCGTCCCCGACGGCATCGCCTACCGGTTCGAGCACTTCGTCGAGCCCACCGCCGCCTACTTCCCGAGCATCAGCCACCCGTCGTTCAGCTGGGGCCTCGCCATCGTCTCCACACTCATCGCGGTGGGCGGCGTTGCGGTGTCCTACGGCTACTGGTTCCAGGGCCGCTGGCACGGCATCACCGAACGCAACGGTGTGGCCCGGGCCGGCTACCGCCTGCTCGAGAACAAGTACTACCTCGACACCCTCTACGAGACGGTCATCGTCGGTGCCATCAAGGGCCCCATCGCCCGGGCGTCCTACTGGGCGAACCAGAACCTGTTCGACCGGGTGGTCGACGGCGTCGGCAACGGCACCGTCGACGGCGGCCGGCGTGTCCACAAGTACTTCGACCGTGCCGTCATCGACGGCGTCATCAACATGTCGGGCCGAAGCGCCGAAGGGGCGGGCGCTGCGTTGCGCCTCATCCAGAACGGCCGCATCCGCCAGTACGCCAGCCTCATGTTCGGGGGCGCCGCCATCTTGGCCGGGGTCCTCATCGTCATCGTGTGACATCGCGTCGCAGCAACAACATCGTGTGACATCGCGTCACGGCACCAGCATCGTCTGATCGCAGCACCAGGAAGCCGAAGGGACCACCATGGAAGATTTCCTCAACGACTGGGGGCTGAGCCTCGCAGTGTTCCTGCCCGTGGTAGGGGCAGCGATCATGGCGTTGATTCCCCGCGCCGAGGAGCAGCTCCACAAGGTCGTCGCACTCATCACCACGCTGGCGGTCGCCGGCATGGGTGTGGCGCTGCTCGCGAACTTCGACATGGGCCGGTCGAAGGACCTGCAGTTCGTGGTCGACGCCAGCTGGATCGATGTGATCAACAGCCGGTACATCGTCGGCCTCGACGGCATCTCGATGCCCCTGATGCTGCTGACGATGCTCATCGTGCCGCTGTGCGTCATCTACTCGTGGAACCACTTCCCGGAGCCCCACAACCCCAAGGCGTTCCTCATCCTCATCCTCATCCTGGAGACCGGGATGATCGGCACCTTCGCGGCCCAGGACCTGATCCTCTTCTTCGTGTTCTTCGAGATCGTCCTGGTTCCGATGTACTTCCTCATCGGTGTCTGGGGCGGTGAGGAGCGCCAGTACGCGGCCATCAAGTTCTTCCTCTTCACGCTGTTCGGCTCGGCCCTGATGCTCGTCAGCTTCCTGGCGCTCTACTTCCTCGCCGATGCCAGTGGCACCGCGGCGGGCGTCGCCAACACGTTCGACATGCGCGCCCTCCCCGAGGCGACCGCGGGCATCGCCCTGTCGACCCAGGTGATCATCTTCGGTGGCATGTTCCTCGGCTTCGGCATCAAGGTGCCGATGTTCCCGTTCCACACGTGGCTGCCCGATGCCCACACCCAGGCACCCACCGTCGGATCCGTGATCCTGGCCGCCATCCTGCTGAAGCTCGGCACCTACGGCTTCATCCGCATCGCCATCCCGATCCTGCCCGAGGCCGCCATCGAGTGGGCCCCGATCATCGGCGGGCTCGCCGTCATCGGCATCATCTACGGGGCGCTGTGCTGCCTCGCCCAGACCGACATGAAGCGGCTCATCGCCTTCTCGTCGGTGGCCCACATGGGCTACACGATGCTCGGCATCTCTACGCTCACCGACTTCGGCATGAACGCCGCCGTCTTCGGCATGGTCGCCCACGGCCTCATCACCGGCACGCTCTTCTTCATCGCCGGCTCGATGAAGGAGCGCTACCACACGCTCGAGATCAAGCGCCTCGGCGGCCTACTCGTGTCGGCCCCCAAGATGGGTTGGGTCTTCGGTCTGGCCACGATGGCCTCGCTCGGGCTCCCCGGTCTCGCCGGGTTCTGGGGTGAGGTGCCGGCCATCCTCGCCGCCTACAGCCCAGCCGAGGGGCTCTCGGAGCCGCTGTTCCGGGCCTACATGGTCATCGCTGCCATCGGCACCGTGCTCGCGGCCGGCTACCTGCTCTGGCTCTACCAGCGCACCGCGTTCGGGACCCCCACGGAGGAGTTCGTCGACGATCCGCACATCACCGACATCAGCATCCCCGAGTGGGTGGCCTGGGTGCCGATGATCGTGCTCATCCTCGCCCTCGGCATCTACCCGAACCTGCTCTTCAACCTCACGGATCCCGCTGTCGTCGCGGTCGGCGACCTCGTCGCGGCCGCCGCCGGATCCTGATCCGATGGACACCTCCGCTCTCCTCACGGTGCTCGCCTTCGAGCGACCCCCCATCGACTGGCACGCGGTCGCGCCGGAGCTCACGCTGCTGGCCGTCGGCGCGTTGCTCACGATCCTCGACGTGGTGCTGCTGGAGCGGGGCCGCAAGTTCATGGCGGCCGCCGCCGGCCTCGGGCTCCTGCTCCCGCTGATCCCGATCCTCACCCTGGCGGTCGACGGCACCAATCGCTCGATGTTCGGCGGAGCCTTCGTCGTCGACGAGTTCGCCTTGCTGATGAAGGCCCTGTTCCTCGTCTCGGGCTACATCGTGGTCCTGCTCTCGACGAACTACATCGCCGAGGGCGACTTCTGGGAGAGCGAGTACTACGGCCTGCTCATCTCGTCGCTGATGGGCATGGTGCTGATGGCCTCGGCCCGCGACCTCGTCACCATCTTCGTGGCGCTCGAACTGCTGTCGATCCCCGCATACCTCCTCGCCGGCTGGCGCAAGCGATCGTTGGAGGGCAACGAGGCGGGCATGAAGTACTTCCTGATGGGCGTGTTCGCATCGGCGATCATGCTCTACGGGATGTCGCTGCTCTACGGCGTCGCCGGCGACACGCGGCTCGCCGAGATCGGCGAGGCCGTCGGCCGCGGCGACTCGCTGCCCATCGTCACCCTCGGGGTCGTGTTCACCCTCATCGGCTTCGCGTTCAAGGTCTCGGCCGTGCCGTTCCACACGTGGGCCCCCGACACCTACCAGGGTGCCCCCACGCCCATCACCGCCTTCCTGGCCGTGGCCTCCAAGACCGCAGGTTTCGTCGCACTGCTGCAGCTCGTCTACGTCGGGTTCTACGGCCGCGACGACGTCTACGGCCCGATGTTCTGGGTCCTGGCGCTGCTCACCATGACCGTCGGCAACCTCATCGCCCTCCGCCAGACCAACATCGTTCGCCTCTTCGCCTACTCCGGCGTCGCCCAGGCGGGGTACATGCTGGCGGCGCTCGCCGTGGCCGGTGAGGTGGGCGACACCGCGCTGCAGGCCATCTCCACCTACCTGGTGTTCTACGCGGCGATGAACCTGGGTGCGTTCGCGGTCATCATCGCCGTGGCTCGCAAGACGCGGTCGGGCCACACGCAGAGCTACGGCGGGCTCTTCGAGTACGCACCCGGCCTCGCCGTCAGCATGGGCGTGTTCCTGTTCTCGCTGGCCGGCATCCCACCGTTCGGCGGTTGGTACGCCAAGCTCGCCGTGTTCAAGGTCACCGTCGAGGCCGACACCTGGATCGGCTACAGCCTGGCCATCGCCGTCGCCGTCAACTCGGTGATCGCGCTGTACTACTACGCCAACATCGCCCGGCAGATGTTCATGAACCCGGTCCCCGATGGCGACACCACCCCCATCAAGGTGCCGTTCTCGCTGGCGGCAGCGGTGGCCATCACCGTCATCGCCACCGTGGGGCTCGGCGTGCTGCCCAACCTCGTGGCCGAGATCACCGAGGTGTCGTTGCTCGCGGCCGGCGGTTGAGCACCCCCGCTCCGACCCCGCTGCATCACCACATCGCCCAGCTCGTCGCGCGGCACGGGCCGCTGCCGTTCTCCACCGTCATGGACTCCGCTCTCTACGACGAGACGCACGGGTTCTACACCGCAGCTGGCGGCGCGGCCGGGCGTCGGGGTGACTTCATCACCTCGCCCGAGGTGGGCCCGCTCTTCGGCGCGGTCATCGCCCGGGCGCTGGACTCGACCTGGGACGAGCTCGGCCGGCCCGATCCGTTCGTGGTCGTCGAGGGTGGCGCTGGCGTCGGCACGTTGGCCGTGGCGGTGTTGGCGGCGTCGCCACGATGCGCGTCGGCGCTCCGCTACGTCATGGTCGAACGGTCGCCTGTGCTGCGGGCGCGGCAGCGCACGCATCTGGCCATCGCCGAACCGGCCACCGCGCTGGGCGTGCCCGGTGGACACGACGGGCCCGTCGTGGCGTCGCTCGGCGAACTTCCGTCGGCGCGGATCACCGGGGTCGTCCTCGCCAACGAGCTCCTCGACAACCTGGCGTTCGACCTGCTCGAGCGCACCCCCGACGGCTGGTCGGAGGTGCGGGTCGGCGTCGACTCAGCCTCCGCCGACCTCCGCCTCAACCGTCACCTCGTTCCGGCCGGTGACGCGGCCCGTGGCGCCGGCGAGCGCTTCGCTCCCGCCGCGTCGGTGGGCGCCGTCGTTCCGTGGCAGCGCGGAGCCGCCGAGTGGATCGCCGACGCGTACGCGCTGCTCGATCGTGGCCGCCTCCTGATCCTCGACTACGCGGTGCGCACCACCGCCGAGCTCGGGAACCGTCCCGTCGGCGAATGGCTCCGCACCTACCGGGGCCACCAAAGGGTCGACGACCCGCTCGAGGACCTCGGCACCGCCGACATCACCGTCGACGTCGCCGCCGACCAGCTCGACGCCGCCGTTGGTCACGCTGCGGTCGTACGCACCCAGGCCGAGCTGCTGCGCGTCCACGGCATCGACGACCTCGTCGCCCGGGGGCGCCGGGAGTGGACCGAGCGGGCCGCGGTGGGCGATCTCGCCGCCATCAAGGCACGTAGCCGCGTCCGCGAGGCCGACGCGCTCCTCGACCCCCAAGGGCTCGGCGGGTTCCTCGTCCTGCAGTGGTCGCGCGGCATGAGCTGAGGTTGGAGTGGGCAGTGGTGTCCTCATGCCACCCGACCACGACCGGCCCGAACCCACCCTCGACGACAAGGGCTCGGGCCATCGCCGCATCACCTCGTACGCGGCGACGCTCGCGACCTACGGCGCCACGGTCGGCGCGCTCGTCGCCGTCGGTGCCGCCCGTCGGCGCAACGACCTGCCATGCGTCGGCCCCTTCGACCTAGCGGTGCACGGGCTCGCCACGTTCAAGTTGGCCCGTGTGCTCACCAAGGACGCGGTGACCAGCCCCCTGCGAGCCCCCTTCGCCCACTACGAAGGCCGGGCCGACACCCCCGCCGAGGTGATGGAAACACCACGCGCTCGTCACGGCGCCCGCCGCACCATCGGCGAGCTCGTCACCTGCCCGTTCTGCGTGGCCCAGTGGGTGGGCACCGGGTTCGCCGCGGGCCTGGTGTTCGCCCCGCGGGCGACCCGCCTGGCGATGACCACGCTGTCGGCCATCGCCATCTCGGACTTCACCCAGTTCGCCTACGTGGCGGCCGAGAAGCGCACCTGAGCGCGGTCCGTTCAGCTACGTCGCGTCGTCGAGGTATCCGTCGCCGTCGCCCATGGGTGGTGCCTCGGTGGGGTGGACTGCATCCTCCTCGGCCGAGAGGTTGGTGGCGGGCGACGTGGTCGCCACGGCGGCGGCCTCGGTGTCGGGCGCGCCACCACGGTCGGGGGCCACCAGCCGGATGCCGTCCGGATCGGGCAGCTCCTCGGGCTCCTCACGCAGAACCCGCTCAGCCAGGGGCTCGTCGATCCGCTCCTCCGCGGCCGTGGTGCCGTACTGGTTGACCCCCACCGGCCGGTCGGGCGGGTACTGCAGCTCCTCGAACGGACTGCCGGTGACGGCCAGCTTCTCGTCGTCGAGCTGCTCAGAGCGGTCCTGTGCATCGGTCATGGGGACGCGATACCCGTTGGGCCGGTGGGTGACACCAGGGCCCGGGTCCGTGGCCGCCGTCACATCGCTAGGCTCGGCCACGATCAGCCGACGAGCCAGAAGGGGGCGTTCGCGATGACCGAGCCCACGATCGAGGACTACCAGATCGAGGACCGCACGTTCCCGCCATCGCCCGAGTTCGTTGAATCGGCACTCGTCAGCGACCGTTCCCTCTACGACGAGGCCGACGCCGATCCCGAGGCCTTCTGGGCCCGCCAGGCCCGCGAGCTGCTCACATGGCGCACCGACTTCGACACGGTCTGTGAGTGGGAGCTGCCGTTCGCAAAGTGGTTCGTCGGCGGCACCCTCAACGTCGCCGAGAACTGCGTCGACCGCCACGTCGCCGCGGGCAAGGGCGACAAGGTCGCCATCCACTGGGAGGGCGAGCCCGGCGATACCCGCACCATCACCTACGCCGACCTCCTCGACCAGGTGAGCCGGTTCGCCAACGCGCTCAAGGGGCTCGGGGTGGCGAAGGGCGACCGCGTCGCCATCTACATGCCGATGATCCCCGAGCTGCCCATCGCCATGCTGGCGTGCGCTCGCCTCGGCGCCGCCCACTCGGTCATCTTCGGCGGTTTCTCGCCCGACTCGATCACCGACCGCGTCAACGACGCCGAGGCGCGGGTGATCATCACCGCCGACGCCGGCTACCGCCGTGGCGTCGCGTCGATGCTCAAGCCCAACGTCGACCTCGCCGTGGTCGGCACCCGGTCGGTCGAGCACGTCGTCGTCGTCAACCGCTGCGACACCGACGTGCACATGGAGGAGGGTCGCGACCACTGGTGGCACGACCTCATGGCCGACGCCTCGCCCGACTGCCCGGCCGAGCCGATGGACAGCGAGCAGCTGCTCTACCTGCTCTACACGTCGGGCACCACGGCCAAGCCCAAGGGCATCATGCACACCACGGGCGGCTACCTCACCCAGGTCGCCTTCACCCACAAGTACGTGTTCGACCTGCAGCCCGACACCGACGTGTACTGGTGCGCGGCCGACGTGGGTTGGGTCACGGGTCACAGCTACATCGTGTACGGGCCGCTCGCCAACGGTGCCACCCAGGTGATGTACGAGGGTACCCCCGACACCCCGGGGCGCGACCGCCTGTGGGCCATCGTCGAGAAGTACGGGGTCACGCAGCTCTACGCCGCTCCCACCGCCATCCGCACGTTCATGAAGTGGGGGGTCGAGGAGGTTCAGAAGCACGACCTGTCGTCGCTCCGCCTCCTCGGTTCGGTGGGCGAGCCCATCAACCCCGAAGCGTGGATGTGGTACCACCGCAACATCGGTGGCGAGCGCTGCCCCATCGTCGACACGTGGTGGCAGACCGAGACCGGCGCCATCATGATCACCTCGCTGCCCGGCGTGGTCACCACCAAGCCCGGGTCGGCCACGTTCCCCGTGCCGGGCATCGCCGCCGAGGTCGTCGACGACGCCGGCAGCCCGGTGGAGCGGGGCGGTGGGTACCTCACCATCACCCGTCCGTGGCCGGCGATGCTGCGCGGTATCTGGGGTGACCCCGAGCGCTACCGCGAGACCTACTGGTCGCGGTACGAGGGCCGCTACTTCGCGGGCGATGGCGCCAAGATCGACGACGAGGGCTACTTCTGGCTGCTGGGCCGCGTCGACGACGTCATGAACGTCTCGGGCCATCGCATCTCCACAACCGAGGTCGAGTCGGCTCTGGTCTCGCACCCGTCGGTGGCCGAGGCCGCGGTCGTTGGTGCCAACGATCCAACGACGGGCCAGGCCATCATCGGCTACGTCATCCTCCGCGGCGACATTGAGCCCACGCCCGAGATGGGCGAGGAGCTCCGCCGCCACGTCGCCACCCAGATCGGCCCCATCGCCCGGCCGAAGACGGTCATCTTGGTGCCCGACCTGCCCAAGACCCGCAGCGGCAAGATCATGCGCCGGCTGCTGCGCGACGTCGCCGAGGGGCGCGACCTTGGCGACACCACCACCCTCGCCGACCCCAACGTCTTCGCCGAGATCAGCGCCAGGGCGGCCGACACCGCCAGCGGCGACGATTGACCCTGCCCCCAGTTCGCGCCGAATCGATGTCGATTCGACGCACACTCCGCCGGCCGAGCCGCTCTCAGGATCCGCATG
This sequence comes from Acidimicrobiia bacterium, assembly GCA_016649895.1. GTDB lineage: Bacteria > Actinomycetota > Acidimicrobiia > Acidimicrobiales > SKKL01 > Actinomarinicola. Next base: position 16,522 of record JAENWR010000056.1, read on the forward strand.
GGTGGAGCTCTCTCTGGAATCTGGAGACGATCCCACCCAAGTGACCGCCGCCACGCTTCGCGAAGCCACCGAGGACGATGTGCTCCCCCACGAGGGCACCGACGTCGCCGAGGTGCGCTACCGGCTCGATATGGTCGAGCGCCCATGAGCAGCCCCAACCCCCACTCCAACTGGCGATGGCGTGCCGAGCCGGTCGAACCCGGGCCGGCCATCGTGTTCGACATGGATGGCGTGCTGTCGAACGCCGCCACCCGGCAGCACTTCCTCGATGGGCCCCGCCGCGACTGGGACGCATTCTTCGCCGCGTGCGGCGACGACGAGCTCATCGACGAGGTGGCCCGGCTGCTCGACGTGATCGACGACGAGCTCCAGATCATCCTGCTCACGGCCCGGCCCATCTCCGTGCAGCCACAGACACTCGCATGGCTCCAGCGCTACGACCTGCGGTGGGACCTGCTGCTCATGCGCCCCGGCGGCGACTACACCGCCTCGCGATCGTTCAAGAAGGAGAGCGTCGAGCAGTTGCGGTCGTTCGGGTTCGATCTCCGGCTGGCGTTCGAGGACGACCAGCGCAACGTCGAGATGTTCCACGCCGAGGGCGTGCCCTGCATCTACATCCACTCGGGCTACTACGACTGAGGCAGCACCGCCCTTTCTGCTTCGGGGATCGAGCACCCGGGCCTCACGAGACGGTCGGACCGGATCCGTTCGAGGACGAGCATCGCCCCGTTCTCAGGGACGAACTCGGCCCGGTCCTGGGAGACCCGCCGGAGTTCGCCGAGCATCAGCTCGCCCTCCTGCATCGAGGACTCAGCGGCGTGCTGGTCGCTCTGCCACTCCTCGCCGCCAGCGGCGACGTGGAGCCGGCCACAAGACTGCACCTCGGTCGTCACCTGGAGCGTGTCGCCGGGATCGAAGCCCTGCGTGGCCCACCACAGCCATCCGGCCAGAAGGGCGAGCGCGCCCAGCACACTGCCGCACCCGACCAACCAACCGCTTCGGCGCTGGATCAGCTCCGCTGCCTCGTCCATGCCCACCGCCGTCTCCGCCCGCCCATCGGCAGCGGAGCCGAAAAGGTGACGCCCTGCACAACATCGTCACCCAACCGCAACGGACGGATCAGTCGCGGAGGTTGTTGAACTGCAGGGGGATGCCGAAGTCGTCTTCCTTCAGGGCGTTCATCACCGCTTGGAGGTCGTCGCGCTTCTTCGACGTCACCCGCAGCTGCTCGCCCTGGGTCTGGGACTGCACGCCCTTGATACCCACGGCCTTGATGAACTTGTTGAGCTCGCGGGCCTTGTCGGAGTTGATGCCGGCGACGAGCGCGATCTCCTGGCGGACCGTGCTGCTCGCAGCGTCCTCGACCTTGCCGTAGTCGAGGACCTTCAGCGACACCTTGCGCTTCACGAGCTTCTCCTCGAGCACGATCCGCAGCGCGTTGAGCCGATCCTCGGTGGAGGTACGCAGCGTGATGGCCGTGTCGGTGAGCTCGATGGACGAGTTGGTGTTCTTGAAGTCGAAGCGGGTGGTGACCTCGCGGCTGGCCTGATCGACCGCGTTGCGGATCTCCTGCTGGTCGACCTCGGAGACGACATCGAACGAAGGCATGCGACAACGCTAGTGCGCCGTGTGGGCTGGGTTGACGGGAGGCGCTACGATCGCCCTCCGTTGGGGTCGGTGCCCGAGTGGCCAAAGGGAGCGGGCTGTAAACCCGTCGGCTCAGCCTACGGAGGTTCAAATCCTCCCCGGCCCACCAACCGCGATGCGGGGGCGCCTTCGGGCGTCCCCGTTTCGCGCCCGGTGTCATGTCGGGTTGTCGAGCGTGGCCGCCAGCCATCCCCGCGCCACGAGGACCCCACCGATCTCGTCGGCCATGGCGTCGACGTCGTGCTCGATGTCCCACTCGGTCACCCGGAGGGTCTGCCAGCCGAGGGCCGCGAGGCGTCGGTCTCGTCGCTTGTCGCGACGTGCCTCGACGATGCCGTCGTGCCAGAACGGATGGTCGACCTCGACCGCCAACTTGAAGGCTGGCCATGCCAGGTCGAGTACGACGCAGTCGCCTGGTCCGATGACGAACGGAAGGTTCACTGCGGGTGCGGGTAGGCCCCGTCGTTCGATGGCGGCTGCGGCGCGCACCTCGAGGTCGGATCGGGCTGCAACGCGCAAGGCCGGACGCGAGAGCAGGACGTCACGGAAGATCATCGAGCCCGGGCGCCGGGGGTGGTGCAGGCGGCGTGCGGTGGACATCAAGGTCGCCAACGTGCACCGACGCTCGGCCAACGCCTGCTCGACGACGCTCGTCGTCGCCTCGCGGCCGATGAGGCCGGCGGCATCCAAGATCGTGCGAGGTGGACTGGTGAGTCGTATGCCGTCGGTGCGGGCGCGGGTTAGGTCGACCGGGTCGATCCGCCGACACCGATGCACGACCACGCCGGGCATCGTGGCCGTGCAGTCGTGCGGTACGAGGACGTGGACGAGGTCGTCGCCCATCCGGCGGAAGCGCAATTTCTGGCCGGCCGTGGTGAAGCCGATCGCCGCCATCGGGTGGAGAAGGCAGCCGGCCACCATGAGCTGCTCCCTGCCGAGGGGGTGGGCAGCCGACAGGTAGATGCCTCGACGGATCGGGCTGAGGGTGCCACGGGCGAGGGTGCGTTGGATGGCGCTCGACGTGATGTCGAGCGCCAGCATCTGGCCGCGGCTGACGACGCCGTGGTGGCGGGCCAGCCACGCGTCGAGCGGGTGGCGCGGTTCGTCGGGCATGTTCCCCTCCTGGGGTGGGATGCGGAGCAGGAGGGGAAGCTGCGCCGACGGTACGAGATCTGACCAGCGGGTGTCCAGGGCCCGGCCGGCATGGGTGGGGTTGTGTTCGGAAAGCGGAGACGATCCCACCCAAGTGGAGGGCGCCCCTGATCCTCACGCCGCGCGGTGGGGTCGCCGCTCGGAGCGGTGCCGGTAGGCTCTCTGGATGACGAACGCTCGGCCGCGCTCCCGTGCTCTGCTCGCCGCTCTCCTGGCCGTGGCGACGCTGTCGGTGCTCGTGCCGGCGGCCCCCGCTGCTGCATCGCCGGTGCTCGAGGGCTCGGCCACCCGGCTCTACCAGGCGTACTTCCTGCGGGCTCCCGATGCCGGTGGTCTGCAGTACTGGGTGGGCAAGCTCCAGGGCGACATGTCGCTCGTGGCCGTCTCGGGGCAGTTCGCCGCGTCGCCCGAGTTCCGTGCCCGCTACGGCCGCCTCGACGACGGCGCGTTCGTCGACCTCGTGTACCGCAACGTCCTCGGTCGCGCTCCCGATGCCGAGGGGCGCGCCTACTGGACCGACCAGATGCGCCAGGGCCGCACCCGCGGCTGGGTGATGGTGGGGTTCTCCGAGTCAGCCGAGTTCGTGCGCAAGACCGGCACGGTGCCCCCACAGCGCCCGCTGGCCGTCGGCCAAGCGGCCCTGCGCCAGACGCCGAACAGCCCCAACGTGTTCGACAACGCCGATCCGGCGGTCCTCGTCGTGGGGAGCCGGACCTACCTCTACGGGTCGACCAACAACATGAAGCTCCCGGTGAGCGAGCTCCCCACGCTGGCGGGGTCCCTCTCCGACAGCCAGCGCAGTTGGGCGCGATCACCTCACGACGCAATGCCCACCCGCCCCGCCTGGGTCGATCCCGCCGACTCCGAGATCTGGGCCCCATCGGTGGCGATCATCGGCGGGCGCTACCACGTGTACTTCGCGGCGTCGCGGCCCGGTGCGGTCGACCAGCCCAACGACCAGTGCATCGGCCGAGCCGTCGCCACCGCTCCCACCGGTCCGTTCGTGTCCGACGCCGAGCCCATGTACTGCGGCCTGCCGCCCGAGCGTGGATCCAACCCGTGGGGGAGGGGCGCCCTCGACCCCGAGGTCGTCCAGGCGCCGTCGGGCGAGCGGTTCCTCCTCGTGGCGCTCAGCCGCGCCACCGGCAACATCGGCGCCCTCCGGCTCGACGGCAACGGCGTGGTGATCGGCGGCCGCAACGCCCAACCGGCGATCCTCGCCCACCAGTCGGTCGAGTGGCACGACGGCACCCCCGACGGCGTGGCGCGGGGCGGGGCGTTCCTCGAGAACCCGTCGATGATCTACGACCCCACCACCAACACCTACTTGCTCTTCTACTCGGCGGGTCGTTGGTACACCTCCGAGTACGTCACCGGGTTCGCCCGCTGCTCGACCCCCATGGGCCCGTGCGTGGTCGACACCCGTGGTCCGATGCTCGTCAACGGCAACGGTCGCACCGGCGCCGGAGGCCTCACCGCCTTCCGCGACAGCTCCGGCCACCCCACGGTGGCCTACGCCTCGTGGACCTCCGGGCGTGAGAACCAGGTCGGGGGAGTGGGCGAGTACAAGCGTCAGACCCACTTCCAGGCGCTCACCCTCGGCTCCAGCACCGATCCGGCCCAGCAGACCGTCCGCATCGGCTGACCCTCCCGGCCTGGCGCTCCGCAGGCTGACCGGTCGTCAGAGCATCCGCTGCATCACCACGACGTCGAGCCAACGCCCGAACTTCCGGCCGATCTGGCGCTCGGTACCAACCTCGACGAACCCCAGCGAGGCGTGCAGCCCGATCGACGCGTCGTGGCCAGCGACGATGCGAGCCATCATCGTGTGGAACCCGTGCTGCTGGGCGAGGGCGATCAGCTCGGCGAGGAGCAGGCGCCCGACGCCCTTGCCCTGGTGGTCGCGGTGCACGTAGACGGAATCCTCCACCGTGGTGCTGTAGGCGGGTCGGTCGCGGTAGGGCGAGAGCGAGCCGAAGCCGCTGATCTTGCCGCCGTCTTCGGCCACGATCACCGCGTGGGCGCCCGAGCGGGCCCGCATCCACGCCAGCTGGTCGTCGAGGCTGCGGGCGACGAGGTCGAAGGTGACGGTGGAGCCCAGCACCTCGACGTTGTAGATCGAGCGGATGGCCTCGGCGTCGTCGAGGGTGGCGATTCGAACCTGCACGGGCCGAACCTAGTTCGACTGAGGTGGCCCGGACGCGACAGCGACCGGGCCACGTGGACCCGGTCGCTGGGTGGTTCGCTCGCCATGTGACTCCTGGGGGTGTCAGATGGCGAGGCGAGACTGTGAGCTGGCCGAGTCGGTGGCGTCGATGACCGTGCGGTTCGGGTTCGACGGCTCGACGACCGCCAGGGCACCGGTGAGCGCCTCGAGGCGGGCCCAGGCGGCCACATCGGGGTCGTCGGTGAGGAAGAGGATCTGCTGGCGGTGCGACGACTCGCCGAGCAGCTCCAGCAGCGCCGGCTTCACCGACGAGTCGAAGTCGACGAACGGGTCGTCGAGGACGAGGGGGAAGCTCTCGCCGGAGCTGCCCAGTCGTCGGGCGTCGGCCAGACGCACGACGAGCTCCTCGCCGAGCACCGACGGGAGGTCGTCGGCGCGTCCGGTGATGGCGCTGCGGTCGGCGCGCACCCGTACGCGGGCGGCCGAGACGATGTCGTCGCGGTGCTCCAGCGCCCAGTTGACGGGCACGTCACCAGCCATGGCGTGCCACGAGTAGCTGGCCTCGCGGTGGGCATCGGCGGAGCTCATGAGCTGGCGGCGGGTCTGGTCGCTCGACAGCAGGGTGTTCACCCGCTGGAGGTGGAAGCCGAGGTACGAGGACGCTCCGGCCTTCTCGAGGGCCGACTGCTCGGCCTCGCGGGCGGTTTCCATCCGGCGCCACATCAGGAACGAGTAGATGGTGATGATCGACGCCGGGACGATCGCACCCAGGGAGTAGAGCGGGGCGACGAACATGGCGATCGGCACTGCGGCGACGGCGCAGAGGGTGGCCAGCATGAACGTCAGGCGGCGAACCTTCTCGTGTCCGGCCTGGGCCCGTTCGAACTCGGCGTGGTGGCGCTCGATGCTCTCGACCATCTGGAGGTCCTCGGGGGCGGTGCCCGCGTCCTCGGCCATGCGGGCAAGCTGGACCTCGGTGGTGTGCACCCGCTCGGCGACCTTCCACAAGATGGCCTGGTCGCAGCTGGCGAGCCGGTGGATCAGCTCGGCGCTCTGGGTCCGAGTGGTGAGATCGGCGCCGGTGACGCGCATGCGCCGCTTGGCGGTGAGCTGGTCGAGGCCCTCGTTCGAGAGGAGGTCGACCTCGCCCTTGTCGTTGCGGTACCTGGCGGTCACCTCGGTGCCCTCGTCGATGTCGACCACCAGGTGGCGTTTGCCCGTCGGTCGGAAGATGGCGAGGTGGCGCCCCCGGTCGTCGGTGACCTCGAGGGCACCACCCGAGCGGTTGCTCGACAACGTCCCCACCAGATCCGACATGAGGCCCTCGCGCTCGAGTCGACCCACACCCGTGACCACGGTCAGGCGGGGGTGGAAGTCGAGGGCGAAGGTCTTGTCTTCCCCTGCATCGATGACTAGCCGCTCGTATCTCACGGGAGGTGCATCGGCGCGGATGGTCGGCAACTTGAGCCGTTCGGCCCGGCTCGTACGGCCCGGGCCGTACGACCCAGCGACGCAGGTGCCCGAGAGGTTTCCTGCGCGGTGGGTTGGGCGCGCGGCAGGAGTCGTGGCACAATGGCAGGCCGGTCACCGGGCGAACCGGTGCCACGCCCCCTTAGCTCAGTCGGCAGAGCGTTTCCATGGTAAGGAAAAGGTCGACAGTTCGATTCTGTCAGGGGGCTCCAGCCAGAGAGGTCCGTCGAGAGTCGGGCAGCTGTGGTCGGGGCGGCGTAGCTCAGTCGGTAAGAGCACTCGGCTCATAATCGAGGGGTCGTCAGTTCGAGTCTGACCGCCGCTACCAGCAGTAGCCAGAACCACATCGCACCGGGACCGGCCGGTGCCACCACCGCGTCATCCAATCCCGCACCTAGAAGGCGAAAGTCCATGTCGAAAGCCAAGTTCGAGCGCAACAAGCCGCATGTGAACATCGGGACCATGGGTCACATCGACCATGGGAAGACGACGTTGACGGCGGCGATCTCGGCGGTGTTGGCGGAGGATGATCCGACGCACAACACGGCGACT
>JAENWR010000013.1 GCA_016649895.1 Acidimicrobiia bacterium
GCGACCGCCGCAACCATCTCCTTCACGAGGATGCCGAAAGGCAGGTGATCCGCCGTCATGCCCCCAAGTCTACCCGAACGGACGTTCGATGCAACGGACTTTCGGACGGTTTCATGGACTCGACTTCATGGACTCGACGTCGTCTTTAGGCTGGCGTCGTGACCCACGATGCCCGTCTCGGCGATGACCCTTCGCCCGCGCTGCGCGTCGGCGAGGCCGGCGGTCGGTGGGTGCTGCTCGCCACGGTCCTCGGTTCGGGCATGACGATGCTCGACAGCACCGTCGTCAACGTGGCGCTCCCACGCCTCGGCGAGGACCTCGACAGTGACTTCGTCGGCCTCCAGTGGGTCGTGAACGGCTACACGTTGGCCCTGGCCGCGCTCATCCTCCTCGGGGGTTCGCTCGGTGATCGCCTTGGTCGTCGGCGAATCTTCACCATCGGGGCGGTGTGGTTCACCCTGGCGTCGTTGCTGTGTGCGTTGGCACCGTCGGTGGAGGCGCTCGTCGCGGCGCGCGTGCTCCAAGGGGTCGGTGGGGCCCTGCTCACCCCAGGGAGCCTGGCCATCATCCAGGCGTCGTTCCACCCCGACGACCGGGGGTCCGGCGATCGGGGCGTGGTCGGGCCTCGGCGGGGTGACCGCCGCGATCGGCCCGTTCCTCGGGGGATGGTTGGTCGATGTGGCGTCGTGGCGGTGGATCTTCCTCATCAACCTCCCGCTCGGCGCGCTCGTCGTCTACGTCGCCATCGTCCACGTGTCGGAGACCAGGGACGCCGACGCGACCGGCGGCATCGACGTCGTCGGCGCCGCCATCGGGGCTGTCGGTCTGGCGGTGCTCACGTGGGCGCTCATCGCGCAGGAGCCGCTCGGGATCGCGGTTGGCGCCGCCGCGCTCGTGCTGTTCGTGGTCGTCGAATCCCGGGCGCGCAACCCGATGCTGGTACTGTCGATCTTCCGCTCCCGTCCGTTCTCGGCGACCAACGGCGCGACGTTCTTCATCTACGGCGCGCTCGGGGCGTCGCTGTTCCTCGTCGGCCTGGTGCTCCAGGAGGCCATGGGGTACTCGCCGTTGGAAGCCGGCGCCGCGACCGTGCCGATCACGCTGGTGATGCTGGTGTTCTCGGCGCCGTCGGGGCCGGTCGCGCAGCGCATCGGACCACGGATCCCCATGACGGTCGGGCCGCTCGTGATCGCGACGGGCCTCGCTCTCATGGTCCGCATCGAGCCGGGCGGCACGTATGTCGGCTCGGTCCTTCCGGCGCTGCTCGCCCTCGCGTCCGGGCTGACCGCCACCGTCGCGCCGTTGACCGCCACCGCCCTGGCCACGGTCGCCGATCGCCACACCGGGCTCGCGTCGGGGGTCAACAACGCGGTGGCTCGCACCGGTCAGCTCCTGGCGGTGGCGGTGATCCCGCTGATCGCCGGCTTCACTCCCGGCGCCGCAGTCGAGGCTGCCGCACTCGTCGAGGGGTTCCACTCCGTCTCGTTGACGGCTGCCGCTGGCGTCGTGATCGCTGCCGTGCTGGCGTGGGCGTTCGTCCCCTCCGACGCCCTCGGTGCCCCGACCGGCGAAGCCACGACGCCATACAGCTGCGGCGCCGACGCGCCCCCACCGGTCGCCGACACGACCGAGCTGCGCTGAGGGCCGGCGGCGCGCTGGCGCACGCAGGGGGCGGGGCGACCTCGGTGTCACCGTCGACCGCATCAGCGGAGCCGACCGGTTCGAGACCTCGGCTGCGGTCACCAGGGCGGTGGGGAGCGCGGGCGGCGACGTGGCAGTGGTGCGGGGCTGGGACGTGCGTCCGGGCGATGGCTTCGTCGATGCCCTGTCGGCGGCGTCGCTCGGCATGGTCGGGTCGACGGTCGGCCGGATCGGTCCCGACCAGACGACCGGCGCCCCATTGCCGGGACCGCTTCACATCTCGGTCTCGATCTCCGGGTCGAGCGTCTCGGGCGGTCGGCGTTCGTGCGCCGGCCGCCCGGGGCTGATCCTGCTGTCCTTCAGCTCCGACTCGAACACGTGGCGGCGCCCAGCCACCAGCTCGTCGCGCACCCGGCGCTCGGCCGCGGTGACCGCCTCGAAGTAGGTGCGGTCGAACTCCTCGACCACCTGGAACGTCCACCGGCCGTCGAGCACGTTGCGGCCGACGATCTCCTGGTCGAGCATCCGGGCGAGCTCGTCGTGGCCGGCGCCGACGAGCATCTCGGCGGCGTCGCCGACGAGGATGTCGACACGACCCAGCAGCTGGTGGAACGAGTACAGGTGGCCCCGTGCCCGGATGAGGTACTCGTAGGCCTCGCCGAGCTTGCCGACCGCCTCGACGGTGTCATCGGTGGTGCCGGGTGGTCGTGCGTGGTTCGAGGGGTCGGTGGGGTCGGCGACGGTCATCGGGGTTCCTCGGTGGGTTGCAGATCGGTCGCCCGCTACCCGGCAGCGCCATGGCCCGAACGCGCGGCGAGGGGCCGTGGGGCCCCTCGCCTCGTCACGACCGTCGTCCGTTCATGCGCCGACCAGGGAGTCCTCCAGGTCGGCGTCGAGGGCGTCCTCGGCCGCGAGGTCGGACAGCCGTGGCCCGCGCATCACCAGGTACACGAAGGTCACCGCGGCGAGACCGACGCCGAACCACATCGAGACCTGCCAGCCGTCGACGAGGGCGAGCCGTGCCATGGCCGCCACCGGAGCGTCGGCGCCGAGGGCGGGGGCGGCCGCAAAGGCGGCGCCGATGCCCTCCTCGACCTGGTGGGCCAGCTCGTCGGGCAGGCCCCCGGTGGCGTCGGACACGCTGGCGCGGTAGCCGGCGCTGACGAACGAGCCGAGGAGGGCGATGCCGATGGCGCCGCCGAGCTCGCGGACTGTGTCGTTGAGCGCCGACGCGACGCCCTGCTTGGCGGCCGGCAGCGACTCGGTGATCACCGTGGTCGAGGGGCTCATGCACAGGCCGATGCCGGTCGAGAGCACCAGCAGGCCTGGGATCACGCTCCAGTACCCTCCCTCGGCCGACACCATCACGGCGAGCAGCAGGAGGCCGAGGCCGAAGAGCGCCACCCGGCGGCGAGGACGGTTCGGGTCCCGATCTTCTGGGCGATCACCGGCGCCACCGCTGAGAGCGGCATCATCAGGACCACCATCGGCAGGAGCGCCGCGGCCGACTTCAGGGCCGAGTACCCCAACACCGCCTGGGTGAACTGCGGCAGGACGAGGAACACGCCGAACATCACGGCGAACACGATGAGGAGGGTGAGCGAGCCGGCGGCCAGACCGCGGTGGGCGAAGAGCCGGATGTCAAGGAGAGGCTGGTCCTGGCGCAGCTCCCAGACCACGAACGCCGCCAGGGCGGTCAGGCCGATGCCAAGTCCGCCGGCAGCGAGCGGGTCGCTCCACCCGCGCTCGGGCCCCTCGTGGATCCCGAGGACGATGAAGCCGATGGCGAGGGCCGACAGCACCGAGCCGACGGTGTCGAACCGCCCGGCCTGGTCTTCGCGGGAGTCGGACACGGCCCGCAGGGTCATGGCCATCGATCCGAGGGCGAACAGAACCGGCATGGCGAAGAGCCACGGCCAGGTGAGGTAGTCGACGATGAACGACGAGACGAACAAACCGAGGATGCCGCCGGCGCCCGCGAACCCCGACCAGATGCCGACGGCTCGTGCTCGTTGCTCGCCCGGGAAGCTCGAGGTGATCACCGACAGGGTCACCGGCATGATCATCGCGGCGGCGATCCCCGACAGGATCCGGGCCGCGAGCAGCATCCCGGTGCCCGGAGCCAGTCCCGCCATGATGTTGGCGCCGATGAACAGGGCGAGCCCGCCGAGCAGGATCGGCTTGCGGCCCCACCTGTCGCCGATGGCGCCGATCGGCAGGAGGAGCGCGGCGAGGGCCATCGTGTAGCCGTTGATGATCCACAGCAGCTGGTTCTGCGAGGCTCCGAGGTCGATGGCCAGGTCCTGCTGGGCGACGTTGAGGCCCGACACGGAGGCGACGACCGCGATGAGCGCGGCGCACATGGCGATGAGGATCTGGCGCTGGCGCTTGGGGTCGGTGACGAGCTGGGCCAGGTGCTCGCTGTGGTGCGCGGCGTCAGGGGGTGCGGCGGCGCCCGGCGCGGAGATGGCAGACATCTGGGTTCCTGGAAGTGGAGAACAGTACGAAACGGTACGGTACTGTTCATGGCATCGATCGCACCACGTGAACAGGTGAGACAGTCGTCACCTCCCGATGCGGCGCCTGGCGTCGACCCGCGGGTCGCTCGCACCCGGGCCGCGGTGCTGCGGGTCGCCACCGATCTTCTGGTCGAGGGGGGTGCCCCCGCCGTCACCATCGAGGCCATCGTGGCCCGTTCGGGCGTCGCCAAGTCGACGATCTACCGCCACTGGGACACGCGAGACGACGTGCTGCTCGAGGTGATCGCCAACTGTGCCCCTCGCATCGAGGCGCCCGACGAGTCGCTCGACTTCGAGGGCTCGCTCCGCGCCTTTGTCGCTGCTCTCCGCCGGACCCTCGACGATCCCGACTGGGCCAGGGTGCTGCCGGCGCTGCTCGCGCTCCGCACGCAGAGCCATGGCATCGCCGACCTCGAGCAACGCATAGAGAAGCGACAGGAGGACGCCGTCGAGGTCGTGCTCCGCCGGGGGATGGCCGAGGGTCGACTCGCCCCCGACGTCGACCTCGACCAGGCGACGGCCCTCCTCGTGGGGCCGCTCCTGTTCGCCGTCCTCATGGACAAGCCTGCGGTCGACGAGGCGCTCTGCGATCGAGTGGTCGATGCGTTCCTGGGCACGTTCGCTCCGGACACGGGCTGACCGCATGTCACCGTTCGAGATGACCTACAACTCGGAGGATCGACCATCGTCGACGACAGCAGCTGCTACCGCTGCATCGTCGGCTTGACCGGGAACTTGACCGGGAACTTGACCGGGAACTTGACCGGGAACTTGAACGGGAACTTGAACGGTACGTCGTCCTCGGTGCGAGGCTCAGCGCCTTCGAGCATCTCGGCCCAATCCCCTGGCTCCAGGACACACAGCCGCGGGAGCTTGCGGATCTGCTCCTGTGCGCGTTCCCAGTCGGGACAAGGGGTGCGTTCCTCCAGCGTAGCATCGGCTGCCTCGATCACCGCTGCAAGCACGGTCGGGTCGTCGCTGAGCTGGTCGATCGCTGCTCGGATCAGCGCCGCAGCGCTGACCCTGGACTCGTAGGCCTGCTCTTTGATCCACCGCGGCAACGATCCTCTGCGGGAAGCTGAAGGCCCGGACCCTGCGGGCCGGGCCTTCAGCTTGGAACTCTGATCCCGATCTCGGGGTGAGACCACATGGTCGGGTAGGCGGGATTTGAACCCACGACCTCCTCGTCCCGAACGAGGCGCGCTACCAAGCTGCGCCACTACCCGATGCGCCGGACCAAGCCCGGCGGACTCGCGAGGCTACCCGACGATCGGCCCGCTCCGCCAAGGCGATCGAGCGCGGAGATCCCCGCTCAGGTGCGGGCGACCGGCGCCGGCGCGTCGTCCCACGTGCCGCCGCTGAGGAGAGCTGCCGTCGCTCGGCGGATCCGGAACGAGTCGAGCGGCTTCACCAGCCAACCGTCGGCACCCGACGTGCCCGCCAGCCACCTGTCGTCGGCCCGGTCGAGCAGCAGCAGGACCTGCACGTCGTCGATACGACCGGCGCCCACCTCGTTGCGGATCGCGTGGCAGGTGGCGATCCCGCCCATGTTGCCGATCTGGAGGTCGAGGACGACGAGGTCGGGCTTCACCGAGGTGATGGCGTCGACCACCTCGGCGCCCCGCCGCACCCGCGACACGATCGTGTCGGGGTCGGTGAGGGCGGCGTCGATGTCGTCGCGGATCCAGTCGGCGTCGGTGGCGAGCAGCACGTGGGGCACGATCGGAGGCTACCCGGCCGTCACCGCGCGACTCCATCCGCGTGGCGCGACGAGGGCACGGCGTGCGTCCTTGCGCCGTTGGGCACCATGGGCAAGGCTCGTCCCGCGTCGACCAGGGGAGACTGTGCAGTGCTCGAGATCCAGATCGAGGAGGCCACGAATCACACGATCTGCCGGCCCGTCGGAGAGCTCGATGCCTACACCGTGGGGCAGTTCCGAGAGGCGCTCGGCGACCTTGCCTCGGCCGGTCGTCTCCTGATCGACCTGTCCGAGGTGCCGTTCATGGATTCGGCGGGCCTCGGTGCTCTCATCGGCGGCATCCGGCGGGCCCGTGAGGCCGGCGGCGAGGTAGCTGTGGCCTGCAGCCGACCCACGCTCACCCGTCTGCTGCACACCACCGGGTTCGACCGCATCGTCCCGGTCACCGAGACCATCGACGACGCCGTCGCGGCCTTGGCCGAGGCGGCCGACCCCACCAGCTGACGAGACCACCGGGCCGCTGCACGACCTACCTCGACGAGCTTGACCTGGTGGCGCCCGAACCGCCGGCTGCGATCGATAGCGATGCGTTCATGGTCGCCGAGGAGACCGCCCACGAACACGGCCTCACGTCGCTCGCCGACCTGGCCGACTCGATGCGATGCAATCGTCTCGGCCGCCTTGCCGCTGCCCCTCTGGCACCCCCCGTCGGGGACGATCCGCGTGCTCTGGTGTGCACGATCGTCCCCAACGCCGCGCACCTCGCAGGGTTGGGGACGATCCGCGTGCTCTGGTGTGCACGATCGTCCCCGACGCTCGCGCACCTCGCAGGGTTGGAGACGATCCGCGTGCTCTGGTGTGCACGATCGTCCCCGACGCTGGCGGGTGCCGCTGAAGCTCACCCGTCTGCTGCACACCACCGGGTTCGACCGAATCGTCCCGGTCACCGAGACCATCGACGAGGCCGTCGCGGCCTTGGCCGAGGCCGGCGAAGCGAGCAGCTGAGGGCGATCAGGCCCGGCCGACGAGGTGCCTGGCGATCTGTTCGAGGCCGCCGATGTCGTGGACGTCGGTCCCGAGGATCGGCACCAAGGTGACCGACACCGCGGCCACCTCGGCCACGGTCGCATCGAGCTGCGACCGTTCGTGGTCGGCCGCCACGCACTGCTCCACCAAGGTGTCGCACAAGAACGCCAGGTCGGTTCCGCGATGTTGGGCTGACATGGTCCGGAAGCGATCAGCGGGTCCGTCGATCGGGCGGGGCTGCACCCGGTTCACCACGAGCCCACGCACCACCATGTCGCGCTGGCGGAGCTGAGCGGCGAACCACGCCGCCTCCTCGAGCGTGTCGCGGCGTGGCGAGGTCACGAGCACGAACGCGGTCGTCTCCTCTCGGAAGAGCGCCGCCACCTCGACAGCGCGCTGGCGGAAGCCGTCCTCGAGCCCCTCGAAGGCTCGGAAGAACTCGATGGCGTCGTCGACCACCGCGCCGCCAGCCACCTTCGACACCGTGCGAACGAAGGCCGCCGTGGCCACACCCACCGCACGGCCCATCCGCCTGCTCGGAGTGACGAGCATGCGGTAGAGCCGGTGGTCGAGGAACCGGCTGAGGGTGTGCGGGGCCTCGATCACGTCGAGAGCGTTGCGAGTGGGTGGGGTGTCGACCACGACCAGGTCGAAGCGCGGGTCGCCGTGGAGCTGGTGGAGCTTCTCGGTGGCCATGTACTCCTGGGTGCCCGAGAGCGAGCTGACCATGTTGCGGTAGAAGCCATTGGCGAGGATGCGGTCGGCCTGCTCGGGAGTCGCATGCCGGGTGACGAGAGCGTCGAAGGTCGCCTGGGTGTCGAGCATCGCCGCCCAGAGCTCGCCCGGCCACGGCCCGTCGATCAGCTGGGGTTCGTCGGTGAGGCCGCCGGGCCCGAGACCGAGCGCATCGGCCAGCCGTCGGGCCGGGTCGATCGTGACCACCACGACGCGCCGCCCCGACCGGGCGCCGGCAAGGGCGATCGCCGCCGCGGTCGTGGTCTTGCCCACACCGCCCGATCCGGCCGAGATGAGCACGGTCGAGGCGGCGATGACGTCGCCGAGGTGCTCGCTCGTCACGACGGCGACTCGCCGGCGGTGACCACCGTGTCGGGCAACGACTCGAGGCCGCGCAGCAGCGCGGTGGCCAGGCGATCGACCTCGCTCCGTCCGATCTCGGTGGCGACCGCGGCGGGCAGGTGCAGCTGGGGGAGGGGCAGCGCAGCATCGAGGCGGGCCAGCTGCTCGCGTTGCAGCTCGGCTCGCTCGCGCCGGAACGTCGCCGCGGCGACAAGGGCATCGGCATCGTCGTTCGAGAGGTCGACCCCCACCGCCGCGGCGGCCTCGGCGGGGGACAGGTCGGTGTGCGGAGCATCGGGGACGACGCCGTTCACCACGATGGGCCCGAGCGCCACGCCCACCTCGTCCTCGAGCTTGTACGCCGTCTCGATGAGCTCGTTGATGGGCGTCTCCTCGGGGATGGTGACGAGGAGGACGCGGGTCCGGGCGGGATCGGTCAGCATCTCGAGCACGTCGGCCGCCTGGGTCTGGATGGGGCCGACCTTCACCGAGTCGATGAGCGATCGACCCGAACGCAGGAACGTGATGGCGTGGCCGGAGGCCGGTGTGTCGAGGACCACCAGGCGGTCGGGTTCGGCTCGCTCGATCTGCTTCACCTTGCCGAGCAGCAAGATGTCTTCGATGCCGGGCGCCGCCGTGGCCACCACCTCGAGCGCCCCCGACCGCACGAGCCGGCGTGACACCCGGTCGAGGCCGTGGTCGGCCAGGTACTCGAGGAGGGCATCGTCGGCGGTGAGCGCACGGGCGCTCACCACGGCAGCGCCCGGCGGGTCGCCGCGGCTCCACATCTCGCTGGGGTCGTAGCCGAGGTCGGGCCGGTCGAAGGCGGCGGCCAGGCCGTTCTTGCCCTCGACCTCGACGACGAGGCTGGCCCGCCCGACCCGGGCGGCGGCACGCGCCAGCGTGGCACTCACCGTCGTTTTGCCGACGCCGCCCTTCCCGGCAACGATGACGAGCCGAGATGCTGCGAAGAACCGGGCAGGATCCACTACTCACCTTCGCGTGACGGAGACCTCGTTGAGCAGACTATCCAGCGTCGGCGTGCTGCTCGTGCTCCTGGCCGTTGGGGCGCTGGCCGCCCCGTCGGCCGCGCAGACCGCACCCGACGGGCCGTCCGATGACCCCGGGTTCATCACCATCATCGAGGTGAGCGGGCTCATCGACCCGATCCTCGTCGACTTCATCTCGCGGTCGATCGACGAGGCCGAGGAGACGGGTGCACGCCACCTCGTCATCAACCTCAACTCTCCCGGAGCGGTGGCGCCCGATGCCGACATCGTCGACCTCGCCCGTCAGATCCGCGATGCCGATGTGCCGGTCGGCGTCTGGATCGGACCCTCGGGCTCGCAGGCGCTCGGCGTCGCTGCGCAGCTGGCATCGGTGGCCGATCCCGTCGGCGTTCCACCTGGCTCGCGCATCGGCGACACCGGGCGGTCGATCCTGCCGGCCGACGAGTTCGGTCCGCTCTTCGGCGAGCACGCGCAGATCCTCGTCGACGGGGCCATCGGCGACGAGCGGGCCCTCGAGCTGGGGATCGCTGCCGCCCCCGCGCCCACCATCGGCGAGTACGTCATCGCCCTGCCCGACTTCGAGACCCAGGAGACGGTGCAGGATGGGGTCACCGCGCTCGAGCCCCGCACGGTGGCCCGCTTCGCCGAGCTCGAGCTCATCGACCAGCTTTTCCACACCGTGGCGAGCCCGCCGGTGGCCTACATGCTCCTGGTGATCGGCCTCGCTCTCATCGTCTTCGAGCTGTTCACGGCGGGCGTCGGCATCGCCGGGCTCGTCGGCGCCGGCTCGATCATCCTGTCGGGCTACGGCTTGTGGGTGCTGCCGGTGCGCCCGTTGGCGCTGGCCCTGGTGGTCCTGTCGTTCGTGGCGTTCTCGATCGACGTGCAGACCGGGGTGCCCCGCCTCTGGACCGGCATCGGCGGCGTCGGTTTCCTCCTTGGTACGCTGGCGTTCTACGACGGTCTGTCGATCTCGTGGATCACGCTCATCGCAGCCCTGGTCGGGATCACCCTCACGTTCATCAGCGGGATGCCGGCCATGGTGCGCACCCGGTTCTCCACCCCCACGATCGGTCGGGAGTGGATGGTGGGCGAACCGGGCCTCGCCCGTGGCACGGTCGATCCCGATGGTGTCGTCATCGTGCGTGGCGCCCCGTGGAAGGCCCGCACCAACCGAGCCACGCCGATCGCCGACGGCGACCCGGTGCGGGTGGTGTCACTCGACGGCCTGCTGCTCGAGGTCGAACCCGCCGACGGCGGTGCACGCGACCACCGTGAGTCGTCCAGCACCAGCTGACACCCACAACGAAGTGACCCTTGTCTCAGCGCTCCTGCGGTTCTAGGGTCGCTGCGGAAGGGGGTCCGAGCGTGAGTGCACAGAGGATCGAAACGGATTGGCAGGTTCGGGCGGCGTGCAGGGGGCCACAGGCAGTCGTGTTCTTTCCTCCCCCGCAGTTCGAGCGCAAAGAGGAGAAGCTCGAGCGCGAGGGCAGGGCGAAGATGATCTGCGCCGACTGCTCGGTTCGCCAGCCGTGTCTCGACTACGCGGTCTCCATCCGCGAGCCGCACGGCATCTGGGGCGGGCTCAACGAGAGCGAGCGTCGCCAGCTCCTCGCGTCCGACCTGAGCTGACCCCGCTCGTCCACCGTCAGTCGCGGCGTCGGCCGCGTCGGCGCGCCCGGGGCGAGCGGCCACCGCCCCGGTAGCCTGGGGTGCCATGTTGTTGATCGCGCTGCTCCTCGTCGTCGTGCCGATCCTCGAGCTCTACGTGATCGTGCAGGTCGCCCAGAGCATCGGTGTCGTCGAGACGATCGCGCTCCTCGTCGCCATGAGCGTCGTGGGCGCGTGGCTCGTGAAGGCGCAAGGGCTCGCGGTGTGGCGCCGCTTCAACGAGACGATGCTCAGCGGGCAGGTGCCCCACCGCGAGATCGTCGACGGCGCGCTGCTGCTCCTCGCCGGAGCGCTCCTGCTCGCACCAGGGTTCACCAGCGACGCCTTCGGCCTCGTGTTGCTCTTCCCCCCGACGCGGGCGCTGGTGCGCGGCGTCGTCCTCAGCCGATTCAGGGCGGGGCAGGCCATCACCACGTTTGGTGCGGTCCGGTTCCCCGGCCGTGGCGGCCGCGGTCGAGCGGGCACCGACGTGGTCGATGTCGACTCGTGGGAGGACGCACCCGACGGGCAGCGCGCGACGGGCGAGCTCGACCGATGACCGCCATCGATCCGTTCGAGGTCGAGCTGCGGCTCGCCGCAACCGTGATGCTCGTCCGCCACAGCGACGCCGGGCCCGAGGTGTTCATGCTGCGCCGCAACCCGGCCAGCGCGTTCGTGGCGGGTGCGTTCGTGTTCCCCGGTGGTGCGGTCGACGACCACGATCGTCTCGACCCCGACCTCGGCGACATCACCGCTGGGCTCACCGACACCGACGCGTCCACCCGGCTCGGCATCGAGTCAGGCGGTCTTGCTTTCTGGGTGGCGGTCATCCGCGAGTGCTTCGAGGAATCCGGTCTGCTCGTGGCTCGCGACCACACGGGCGACATCATCCGGCTCGACGATCCCGAGGTGGCGGCTCGCTTCGCCGAGCACCGCCGGGCCGTCGACGCGGGCGAGGAGCGCCTCGTCGAGGTCTGCGAGCAGGAGGGGCTCACCCTGGCCTGCGACTCCATCCACTACTTCTCGCATTGGGTCACGCCGGTCGGTCCGGTTCGCCGCTACGACACCCGGTTCTTCGTGGCGCGGGCACCCGAGGCCCAGGTGGGGGCGCACGACAACGGCGAGACCGTCGCCAACCTGTGGGTGCGCCCAGCCGACGCCCTCGAGCGCCGCGATTCGGGCGAGCTCGAGATGATCCTGCCCACCGTCCGCAACCTCGAGGCCATCGCTCGGTTCGACGACGTCGATTCGCTGATGGGGGCTGCCGCGGCGCTCACCGACGTTCCGGCCATGCTGCCCCGCCTGGTGCAGGAAGATGGTGGCGTGCGCATCCTCCTCCCGGGCGACCCGGGCTACGACCACGCCACACCGCCCGCCACCGCCATGGCGGCAGGTACCCCGTTGCCGGGGCAGGCCGGCACCCCATTGCAGGGAGGCCATACCAAATGACCGACGACGAGCTGCTCGAAGAGCTCCCGCCACCCATCGTTCCGGGTGTCGCCCGGGCGCTCAGCCCGCTCGTGCGCCGCATCGCGCTCGACCTCCAGGGCGAGCCGGGGCCCAACACCTACCTCGTCGGCATCGACGAGATCGCCATCATCGATCCCGGGCCCGACATCGCACACCACCTCGACTCCATCGCCGGCTGCGGTGGCGATCGCGTCCGTTGGATCCTCGCCACCGGGTCGTCCGACTCGAGCGGCGCCGAGCGGCTGGCCAAGCAGACCGGAGCCGAGATCCTCTCGGTGGCCGGCGTCGGTCCCGAGGGGGCCGGCCAGGAGCTTGCGGTGGGCGACACCGTCCTCGGCACCGAGTTCCGCCTCACGGTCATGGCCGCCCCGGGCGTCGCCGAGCGGCGGGCCTGCTTCATGCTCGAGGAGGAGCGGGTCATCTTCGCCGGCGACTACCTCGAGGTCGAGCCGGCGCCCGTCATCACCGACGCCGATGCGTACCGCGAGGCCGTCACCGCGCTGCGCCGTCGCCGTCTCCGCGGCATCGCCCCGTACGAGGGCCACCTCATCGAGAAGCCCCTCGAGCGCATCGAGGAGATCGCGCCGAAGTAGGCGCGGATTCCCGGTCCGGCCTACAGGTCGAGGGCGTCGAGCGCGCTGGCGAGTCCGCCGAGCATGCGCGCACTGCACCCGGCCATCTGCACCGGGGGGATCGCCTCGTCGACGATGCGATCGGCGAGCGAACGGAACGCGTCGGCCGCCGGGCCCTCGCCGAGGGAGACGGGCCGGCCGTGGTCGCCGCCGTCGGCCACGGCGGGCTCGAGGGGGATCTGTCCGAGCAGCGGCGCCCCGGCGTCGCGGGCGAGCACCTCGCCCCCGCCCGACCCGAACAGTGCGTAGGTCTCGCCGTGGTCGCAGATGAAGGCGCTCATGTTCTCGATGACACCTGCCACCCGCACGTGGCTGCGCTGCGCCATGTTGGCGGCTCGGATGGCCACCTTCTGGGCGGTGAGCGCTGGGGTGGTGACCACCAGCATCTCGGCACGGGGCAGCATGCGGGCGAGGCCCATGGCCACGTCGCCAGTACCGGGGGGCATGTCGATGAAGAGGTAGTCGAGATCGCCCCACTGCACGTCCTCGACGAAGTGCTGGACGGCCCGGTTGAGCATGAGTCCCCGCCACATGAGAGCGGTCTCCTCGTCGTCGACCAGGAAGCCCATGGAGACCACCTCGAGGTGGCCGTCGCCGATGGGCAGCGGGATCGGCGCGATCTTGGGGCGTGCACCTTCGGGGACCACCTGGCCCTCGACACCCCCGAGCCGGCCGTCGAGCCCGAGCATGCGCGGCACCGAGAAGCCCCAGATGTCGGCGTCGAGCACTCCGACGCGGAAGCCCTTGGCGGCGATCGCCACCGCGAGGTTCACCGTGACCGACGACTTGCCGACCCCACCCTTGCCCGATGCAACTGCGACGACGCGGGTGGTGGGCGGGATCATCGTGTCGGGTGCGTTCTCGCGGGCGTTCCACCGGGCCTTGCCCATGGCTGTGGCCTTCTCGTCGGCCGTCATCTCGGTCCAGTCGAGGCCCACGTGGGTGACGCCGGGCATCGACTCGATCCTGACCCGCACGTCGCGCTGGATCTGAGCCCGGAGCGGGCACCCAGCGGTGGTGAGGGCGATCGTGATGCGCACGTCGCCGTCGGGTCCGACCGTCGCGGCCTTGGCCATGCCGAGATCGACGATGTCGCTGCCGAGCTCGGGATCGATGACCCCGCGGAGCATGGCCATGATGTCGGCCTCGCTCGGGAGCCGGGTTGGTGTGGTGCCGTCGACATCGGTGGGAGTCATCGGACGCATTTTACCGGACATCGCCGTGTAAACTCCTTCCATGGCCGATCCGGTGGATCCGATTCCTGCCGTCCCCTCGGCGCCACGAGTGGCCGACCGGCCGGCGCGCCTCGCCATCCTCAAGGCGCTCGGCGACAACACCCGCTACGCCATCTACCTCGAACTGGCGCGTTCGCCCTCGCCCTGCACCACCGCGCAGGTGGCCGAGAGCCTCGACCTCCACGTCAACACGGTGCGGCCCCACCTCGAGCGCATGCGCGAGGTCGGCCTGCTCGACGTGCGCAGCGTGGCCCGTGGTGGGGTCGGCCGGCCCCAGCACGTCTACTCGCTCGCCGCCGATGCGCCGTCGCTCGGGCTCGAGCCGTCGCCGTTCCCCACCATCGCCCGCATGCTGCTGCGGCTCGCCGAGTCGGCTGGGCTCGATCCCGACACCGTCGCCGGGGCCGGCCGCGATCAGGGCGTCGCCGACGCCCGCCCCTGGCCGGCCGGCAGCCCGGCGGTCGAGGCGCTCATGACCGAGCTCGATGCCATGGGCTTCGACCCCGAGGTGGCCATCGAGGCCGATCCATCGCCCGGTGCCGACGGCGACATCGCCACCATCGCGTTCGCCCACTGCCCGTTCGCCGATCTGGCCGAACTCAATCCATTGGTCGTGTGCGCCCTGCACCGCGGCATGGTCGAGGGCTTCCTCGACGGCATCGACGGACCCTGCCCGGTGGCGTTCCACACCCTCGTCGACCGCGATCCCTGCCAGGTCGAGATCCCCGTCACCGTGGACGTCGCTCGCTGAGCCATGCGATCGCGAGGCACCGGCTGCACGCGCGGCATCCGCTCCCGATACGATCTCCCCAGCCCTACTCCTCAGGAGGATCATCAGTTGATCACCCTCACCGATACCGCCGCCGTCAAGGTCAAGCAGCTCATCGAAGCCGAAGGTGACGCTGCCCTCGCGCTGCGCGTCGCTGTTCGGCCGGGTGGCTGCTCGGGCTTCAGCTACGAGATGTTCTTCGACACCGATGTCGCCTCCGACGACCTCGCGGTCGACTACTCCGGCATCAAGGTCGTCTCCGACCCGTCCAGTGCGCAGCTGCTCGACGGCGCCACCCTCGACTACAAGGACGGCCTCGAGGCCGGGTTCGCCATCAACAACCCGAACGCCTCCCGTACCTGCGGTTGCGGGTCCTCCTTCAGCTGATCCACGAGAGCTGACCTCAGCTCACTGTCAGTGAACGGCCGGGCCTCGTGCCTGGCCGTTTGCGTTTCCGCCCGGCTCCAACGTGGCCGGCCTCGGGTCCTCCCCATGTTCTGGGTGCAGTGGCAACCGGGCCCCGTTCCTGACCGCGCCCGAAATGCGGCTTGTTCTCGAACGGAGATTCGGGAGCGATGGGCCGGCTCTCGTAGGGTCGCCACCATGATCCAGTTCGAGGTCGACGGTCGCCAGGTCGAGGTGCCCGACGACGGTGCCTCGTTGCTCGAGGTGCTCCGCGACCGCCTCGGTATCCACTCGCCGAAGGACGGCTGCAGCCCCCAGGGGCAGTGCGGCTGCTGCACGGTCCTCGTCGACGGCCAGCCCCGCGTGGCGTGCGTGACGCCGGCCCGGCGGGTGAGGGACCGCACCATCACCACGCTCGACGGGTTCGACCCCGATCGACGAGCGAGGTGGGCCGACGCGTTCTGCGCCACCGGTGCCAGCCAGTGCGGCTTCTGCACGCCCGGGATCATCGTGCGCCTCGACGGGTTGTACGACAAGAAGCCCGGCGCCTCCGACGCCGAGGTCGAGCGCGCGTTGCAGGCGCACCTGTGCCGCTGCACGGGTTGGCGCACGATCCTCGACGCGTGGCACGTGGTCGCAGTCGGGACGCCGGTGGCACACGCAGGCGATCGCGATCTCGCCGCCGCCGCCCGGCGGGCCGAGATCGAGGGTGGTGTCGCCCAGGAGGTCGGGCCGCAGGTGGCACTCGGCGCCGGGCACTTCGCCGCCGACGAGGCGCCGGCCGACTCGCTGGTGGCTGTGCCCGACCTCGACGGTGGCTGGGCCGTGGCCGACACGCTGGCGGCGGCGCGCGCCCAGGCCGGCAAGGTGCAGGGGCGCCGCACCACCGTGTCGGCCTCGCCGCCGCTCGACCTGCCTGCCGGCGAATGGGCGGTCACGCTGCGCACATCGTGGGTCGAGCCGGCCTACCTCGAGACCGATGCGTCGTGGTGTGTTCCCGGAGGCGAGCCCTACACCCCGCTCGCCAACGGCGGAGCGTTCGGAGCCAAGCTCGACAGCGTCGCCCCCGCGGCCGCTCGTCGACTGGCCGACGAGCACGGCGTGCCCGTGCGGGTGCTGCTCTCGCGGGAGGACTCGGTGCGCCTCGGCGCCAAACGGCCGCCCATCGCGGCGGGCCTGCGAGCCGACGGCTCGGGCATGGTGCGGGTGGTGCGGACCCCCGGCATCGCCGAGCGGATCCGCTCGGTCCTGCCCGATGTCACCGTCGAGGAGGTCGACGTGGCAGGTCCGCCCACGTCGTCGGACATCCGGGGCGCGGGGTGGGCCGAGGCATGGGTGCTGCGGGCCGCGCTGGCGGATGCACCGGTGCGGGTCGACGGCATCGCCGGGGGGTGGGCCGAGGCGCGCATCGACGATGGCGTCGCGCGCGTCACCGTTGCCGCGGGCGACGCGCTCGACGAGGTGGTCCTCCGCTCCTACTGCGTCGGGGCGGCCCACATGGCGCTCGGTTGGGTCGCGTCGGAAGGCCTGGCGGTCGACGACGACGGAGTGGTGCACGACCTCACCATCCGTTCGTTCGGAGTGCTGCGGGCCATCGACACGCCAGCGATCGAGGTGGAGATCGACCGCACGCCCGGTCCGTCGGTGAACGGTTCCGACGCGGTGTTCGCGGCCGTCGCCGGCGCGGCGTGGTTGGCCGGCGGCCGTGTCCCCGACTGGCCCACGGGCCACACTGTGCGAACGACGACGAACGCCGCCAACGCCGGGAGCGACACGTGAGCACACCAGTGGGTCCCTACACGCCCATCGTCCGAGCCGGGGATTGGCTCGTGGTCTCGGGCCAGGTCGGCATCGTCGACGGCAAGCTCGCCGACGGCGGCACCACCGGGCAGCTCGAGCAGGCGTTGGCAAACCTCGATGCGCTGCTCGCCAGCGAGGGCGCCACCAAGGACCAGGTCGTCAAGACCATGGTGTTCCTACGCCACATGAGCGACTACGCGCTGATGAACGAGACGTACCTCGCCTACTTCGGTGACCACCGCCCGGCCCGTTCGGCCATTGGCGTGGCCGAGCTGCCCATCGGCGCGCTCGTCGAGATCGAAGCCTGGGCCTTCGTCGGAAGCTGACCGCGGTCAGGCAGGGGTTCGTGACGTGGGCCGTGTCATCCACGTCCAAGGGGCTGGATGAAACGGGCGAGCTCCCTCGTCGTCGCGGGGTCCAGGCATGTGATCTCGATGCTGTCGAGGTAGATGTCGGTCGTATCGAGAAGCTCGCTCATGCCGACGGAGATGCTCGTGCCGTCGGCGCTGAGGTGCCCGGCCCACGGGGTGCCTCCGTTCGTCGGTTCGATCAAGAGCTTGCCGCCGGGCCGGCTGACCACGTTCGTCCCGCCGTGGTGCGTGATCTCGCACTCGTCCTGTCGAACGGACACACGTGCGGTGACGGTGGCGTTGGGGGCGCTCAACCCCGAGCCCACCGCCTCGACGAAGGCAGCGTCGTCAGGCAGATCCAGTCGGAAGTTCCCGACCTGGATGCTCCGCCCCTGGGCGAGCACTGGCAGTTCGAGGATGTGGAACGCATTCGCTGGTGGATCGGATGGGCCGCCCAACCCGAACGCGAAGACCCTGCCGTCGTCGCTTCCCGCCATGCCCGTGCCCCCGAGGCCGATGATGTCGGGTGCCGGCACCCACTCGTCGTGCGCGTTGCGCACGACGATCGCAAACCACATCGAGACAATGCTCTGATCGCCGGACGTGGTCGCGCGCGTCCCGCCCTCGGAGAAGCTGGCAGGCACCTGTGGGAGCTCGGTCCAGGAGTCCTCCTCGGGATCGTAGGTTGCCGCACCCATGTCGTAGTTGACGGCGAGCAGGCGGTCGCCCCGCCACGTGCTCGCCAGGGCCTGGGCATCGACCGGAGCCGTGGGTAGGCGTCGCCAGCTATCGGTGGCCGGGTCGTACGCCATCCCCTCCGCGGGAGCGTAGAAGCGGACGTCGAGCGGCTTTCCGAGGACGATCAGCTCGTCGCCGGTCCAGGTGACGGTCATCCCCTCCAGTGCGATGGGTGGCGGCGGGAGCTCACGCCAGCGACCCGACGCCGGGTCGAGCGCCCCCCATGTGACGTCCTCCAACGCGGCGCCGAACTGCCAGCGCTCGATCGTCAACACCTCCTCGCCGGTCCAGACCGCCTCATCCACCGAGCCCGGAGCCGATCCGAGGTCGGTCCACCGGTCGGTCGCAGGGTCCCATGCCGCCAGGCGACGGCCACCGGCGGCGATGACACGGTCGCCGGTCCACACCGCTGTGGCCTGTTTGTGCGAGGCCTCGAGGGGGGCATCGGTGATCGTGGTCCAGGTGCCAGAGCCGGGGTCATACAGGGCGCCATCGACGAACGCGCGGCTCTCGTCGAACCCGAAGTTCTGGTCGATCCACCCGCCCCACACGAGCAGACGGTCGTCGGTCCACAGGAGCGCTGGCGACAGGCGTGGCGACAGTGGCCCGGTGTCGAGTTTGGTGACACCAGGGATCGACTGACGCTGCGCACCCTCGGGTGGATCGGCGACATCGTCGGTGGTCGTCGTCGCTGCCACGGTGTCCTGCGAGGTGCTGGTGGGATGGGGATCGGTGAGGACTGCGGTGTGGTCATCGCCTCCGGGCCACGCCAGCGCGGCGACTGCGACCACGGCGACCAGGGGCACGCCGATCCCTGCGGCCAGACGGCCGCGCCGGCGGCGTCGCACCCGCTCGTGGATCGCGACGACCCGGTCGTTGCCGTCATCGGTCGGCTGGCGCGCCGTCGCGAGGCGGCCGAGGGAGCCGCGCAGGTGCTGATCGAGCTCGGTCATCTCTCCTCCAGCGTCGCGGCGAGCTGCTGGCGCGCTCGCGACATGGCCTTCTTCACCGTGCCGACGCTGACACCGAGCACCTCGGCGACGCTGGCGACATCGAGCCCGAGCAGGTAGTGAAGCACCACGGTCTGCTGCTGCCGCAGGGGCAGCTGGCGCATCGCGGCGTCGAGGTCGACCAACGCTGCGGTGTCGACCGCGTCGGTGTCGGTGCCGCCGCGCTGGCCGTTCAGGGCGGCGACGCTGCGACGCTCGGTCGCGATCCGACGCCAGCGGCTGCGGGTCTCGTTGATGGCGACGGCCACGATCCATGCCGGCAGGCGCTCGATGGTGGCGCCTCGTCGGGTCCGTTCGATGGCGCGAACGAACGCCACCTGCACGGCGTCTTCTGCCAGGGGAGTCGACCCGCATGCCGCGGCGACGATGCCGACGAGGCGCGCGAAGTCGCGGCAGGCGCACTCGTCGATCTCGCCCGAATCAGCCATGTACGAGGATGACGCACCAGCGGCCCATCTGGTTGGCCCAGCTCTCGGCATTGTTGGCCCGACGCCGGCCGAACGGCCATGATGGGCCGATGATCGGTGCAGCCATCATCGTGTTCATCCTCGTCATCGGCATCCCCGTCAGCGTCGTCATGAGCGGCGCCGTGGCGTCGGGACTCCTCGGCTGGCTCGTGCGCACCGACGTCGAGTCCACCCACGAGGGCAGCGAGCTGCTCGACCTCAACGTCTGACGATCACGCATGAATCGGCCACCGTCCCTAGTCGCGGGGCCTGTGGTGAGGTACCGTGACGGCGCTTCAACAGGTGGGTTACCGGCGCATGCCGACCCCAGTAGTCAGAAAGGGGATCGGTCGTGGCTACCGGTACCGTCAAGTGGTTCAATGCCGAGAAGGGGTTCGGATTCATCTCCCGCGAAGGCGGCGCAGATGTGTTCGTTCACTTCTCCGCCATCCAGGGCAACGGCTACAAGTCGCTCGAAGAAGGTCAGGCCGTGGAGTTCGAGGTCACCTCGGGCCCCAAGGGCGACCAGGCCCAGGACGTGCGGGCGCTCTAGACGCTCAGCTCGGCAGTACCTCGATGGCCGTTCCCAATTGGAGCGGCCATCGTCGCGTTCGGGCTCAGATGCTCCAGCGCGACTGACCGAACGAGTACCCCACCGAGCGCACCGTCTGGATGAGGTTGGCGTGCTCCTCGCCGAGCTTGGCCCGCAGCCGACGTACATGGACGTCGACGGTGCGGGCACCGCCGTAGTATTCGTAGCCCCAGACCCGCGACAGCAGCGTCTCGCGGGTGAACACCTTGCCGGGGTGCGAGGCCAGGAACTTCAGCAGCTCGTACTCCATGTAGGTGAGGTCGATGGGGTGACCGCTGATGGCGGCCTGATAGGTCTCGAGGTTGAGGATGAGCTCGCCGTACTCGATGAGCTCCGGGCGGGTGCCGCGTCCCGTCCGCCAGAACAGGTGCTTCACCCGTGCTTCGAGCTCGCGCGGGTGGAACGGCGTGAGCATGAAGTCGTCGAAGAGGTCGTCGCGCAGTTCGAGGTCGCCCAGCTGCGCTCCCGAGATGAGCAGCAGGAGGGGCTCGAGTGGGAGGTCGCGCTTGCGGACGGCACGGCAGATCGCGAACGCGGCCTCGGGATTGGCGTCGGCACAGACGATGGCGCCCGCCCAACCGTCGGGGGGCTCGTCGCCGTCGGCCGCGACCTCGTCGCCGACCGACTTCCATGGGTAGCCACCGAGGTCGAGGGCCTGGGCCAGTTCTGGTGGAGCGGGATCGGGGAAGAGCATGAGAGGTTCCACGTCGACTACCAGTTCGGGAGGTATCGGTCGAGCTCGAACTGCGACACGTGGGCCTTGTAGTCGTTCCACTCCGAGCGCTTGTTGCGCAGGAACCACTCGAAGATGTGGTCGCCGAGCGCCTCGGCCACGAGCTCGGATCCCTCCATGGCGTCGAGCGCCTCGGCGAGAGATTGGGGCAGCGGGTGGAGCCCCGCTGCGGCCCGCTCCTGGTCGGTCATCTCGAACACGTTGGCCGCCGACTCGGCGGGCAGCTCGTAGCCCCGCTCGATGCCGGCCATGCCTGCGGCGAGCATCACGGCGAACGAGAGGTAGGGGTTGCAGGCCGGATCGGGGGCCCGGTACTCGATGCGGGTCGAGGAGGCCTTGCCCGCCTTCGTGATGGGCACCCTGACCAGAGCCGAGCGGTTGTTGCGAGCCCACGAGACGTATACCGGCGCCTCGTAGCCGGCGATGAGCCGCTTGTAGGAGTTCACCAACTGGTTGGTGACAGCGGTGATCTCGTGGGCGTGGTGCAGGAGCCCGGCGATGAACGCCCGGCCGGTGGCCGACAGTTTGTACGGGTCGTCGAGGTCGTGGAAGGCGTTGGTGTCGTCGGTGAACAGTGACAGGTGGGTGTGCATCCCCGAGCCCTGCATGCCCGACAACGGCTTCGGCATGAACGTGGCGTATGCGCCCTGTTCCATGGCGATCTCGCGCACCACGAGCCGAAAGGTCATCACGTTGTCGGCCATCGAGAGCGCATCGGTGTAGCGCAGGTCGATCTCGTGCTGGCTCGGGCTGTCCTCGTGGAACGAGTACTCGACGGGGATGCCCATCGACTCGAGCATGGCGATGGTGCGCTTGCGGATGTCGCCGGCGACATCGGCGGTGGTGAGGTCGAAGTACGAGCCGGTGTCGAGGGGGACCGGGGCGTGGCTCGGGTCGTTGTCGGCGAAGTAGAAGAACTCCATCTCCGGGGCGACGAAGAACGAGTATCCGCTGGCCCTCGCCTTGTCGAGGCCCCGCCGGAGGACGCCCCGGGGGTCGCCCTCGAACGGATTGCCGTCGAGTGTCTCGATGTCGCAGAACATGCGGGCGGAGGTGCCACCCTCGCCGGCCCACGGGAGGATCTCGAAGCTGTTGGGATCGGGGCGGGCGAGCACGTCGCTCTCCTGGACGCGGGAGAAGCCGTCAATGGCCGAACCGTCGAAGTGCATGCCCTCTTGGAAGGCGTTCTCGAGCTCGGCCGGCGAGATGGCGAACGACTTGAGCTGGCCGAGCACATCGGTGAACCAGAGCCGGACGAGCCGGACCCCTCGCTCCTCGACCGTGCGCAGCACGTAGTCCTGCTGGCGTTCCATCGGGGTCGGTTCCATGGCGACATCGTGCCATGCTGCGAGCGTCGGAAAGCGGGCGCCCATGGCGGTTCACATTCCGTTCACACATGTGCAACGGCAGCGAAATCGCCAGCTGAGTACCGTCGCATCGACACCGGGCCCTGAGGCCCGCCACCCCCACCGCGCCAGATCGACATCCTGAGCGCGGCACCGCGAGAGGACAGAACGCGTGACATACCGGGCTGAGTACATCTGGATCGACGGCACCCTGCCGACCTCGAAGCTGCGGTCGAAGACCAAGGTGATCCACGACGGCAGCGAGCCGGGCGTGTGGGGCTTCGACGGTTCGAGCACCAACCAGGCACCCGGTGCCAACTCCGACTGCGTGCTGAGCCCTGTCGCCGTCTACGCCGATCCCATCCGTGGCGGCGACGACGTCCTCGTCATGTGCGAGGTCCTGCTCCCCGACATGACCCCCCACCCCTCGAACACCCGCGCTGAGTGTGCCGCCGTCTACGAGAAGTACAAGGACCAGGAACCCTGGTTCGGCATCGAGCAGGAGTACACCTTCTTGAAGGAAGGTCGCCCCCTCGGCTGGCCCCAGGGTGGCTTCCCCGGTCCGCAGGGGCCGTACTACTGCGGCGTCGGGTCCGACGAGATCTGGGGCCGCGAGGTCGTCGAGATGCACACCGAGGCGTGCATCGAGGCCGGCCTCTCCATCTCGGGCACCAACGCCGAGGTGATGATGGGTCAATGGGAGTTCCAGATCGGCCCGGTGGGGCCGCTCGAGTGCTCCGACCAGATCTGGGTCGCCCGTTGGCTGCTCTACCGCTGCGGCGAGGAGTTCGACATCGCCGCCACGCTCGACCCGAAGCCGGTGGCCGGCGACTGGAACGGTGCGGGCGCCCACACCAACTTCTCGACCAAGGCGATGCGTGAAGGTTACGACCCCATCATCACCGCATGCGAGGCCCTCGCCAGCAAGGCCGAGCTGCACATCACCAACTACGGCGCCGGGGTCGAAGAGCGCCTCACGGGGCTCCACGAGACCGCCCCCTGGACCGAGTTCAGCTACGGCGTGTCCAACCGTGGTGCGTCGGTGCGCATCCCGTGGCAGACCGAGGTCGACAAGAGGGGCTACATCGAGGATCGTCGGCCCAACGCCAACTGCGACCCCTACGTCGTCACCCGCCTGGTGGTGGACACCTGCTGCAGCGCACTGGCCGAGTAGTCACGCCCCGGCCGGCCCGCCATGCGGGTCGGCCGCGGCGAACTGGTCGGCCAACCAGCGGCACGCCAGCTGGGCCACGGCCTCCAGGGTGCCCGGTTCCTCGAACAGGTGGGTCGCTCCCGGGATCAGCTCGAAGGTCACCGGGGCGCCGAGCTCATCGGCCGCTGCACGGTTCAGGTCGATGACGGCGTGGTCGTCGCCGCCCACGATGAGCAGCGTCGGAGCCGTCACGTGGGAGAGCCGATCTCCAGCCAGATCCGGACGGCCGCCGCGCGCCACCACGGCCACGGGCGGGGGTGTCACCTCGACGGCCGCGCACAGAGCCGCCGCCGCTCCGGTGCTCGCACCGAAGTACGCAACCGGTAGTTCGGGATGGCCGACCCTGGCCCGGAGCCACTCGGTCGTGTCGACGAGCCGTCGCCCGAGCAGGACGACATCGAACACGTTGCGCCGATCGTCGGCCTCGGCGTCGGTGAGCAGGTCGAAGAGCAGGGTGCCGAGCCCCGCGTCGACGAGTTGCTCGGCCACGAACCGGTTGCGCGGGCTGTGCCGGCTGCTGCCGCTGCCATGGGCGAACACCACGACCCCCGGCGCCTCGGTGGGCACGGTGAGGTGACCCTCGAGTACGACGCTCCCTGCCGCGATCCGTACCTCTTCGTCGACGAGCGTCGATGCTGCATCCGGGTCCGGCGCCGTCGGGGCGAGGAGCTCGACGACCTCGTCGTCGGTCGTCTGCTCGAAGTCGACGTAGAACTGACCCACAGCGTGGAACCCTTCGGGCTCGTCGAGCGCGACGAAGCGGTCGGCCTCGCCCGCGAACCGCTCGGCCCAGCCGGCTGGCGCCACCGGGGTGGCCAGCACGATGCGCGACGCACCGGCGCTGCGGGCGACCCGGCACGCGGCCCGTGCGGTCGACCCGGTGGCGATTCCGTCGTCGACGATCACCACGGTGCGCCCCGTGAGCGACACCCTCGGCCGACCGTGCCGGTAGCGTTCAGCCCGGCGTTCGAGCTCCACCCGCTCGGTCGCCTCCGCCGATTCAAGGTCGGCGGTCGAGGCGCCCACCGCCTCGATGGTGCGGGGTTCGACGACCCGGACCCCGCCCTCGCCGATGGCGCCGATGGCCAGCTCCGGCTGGTGAGGCGCGCCGAGCTTGCGCACGATGAGCACGTCGAGCGGCGCGTCGAGCGCCCTCGCTACCTCGGCAGCGACCGGCACGCCGCCGCGGGGAAGCCCCAGCACGAGGGGACGCTCGAGGTGTTCCTCCTGCAGCCGCGCGCCGAGCTGCCGTCCCGCATCGTGTCGATCGGCGAAGCGCACATGCACCCCCTTGAGGTACAGGTGGACGTACCCGCCAGGACGCCCTTGCATCCAGACCACTCCGATCCCGCCGAGACCGATCCGTCGGATGCGGAAACGGACGGCGAGGAGCCTGAAGCCAAGGCCGATCAGGTCGTGGACCTCTTGAGGACGATCGCGGGCTGACCGCGCTCGATCAGACGCTCGAGGGTCGCCAGACGCCTTTGCCACCGGCCTTGGCGGCGAGGAGCGCCTGGTCGGCCTCGTGCAGGATGCTGCCGGTGCTGTTGTGGGCCACTCCATCGCGTAGCGCCGAGCCGACGCTGATGCTCACGGTCACCGACTGGCCGTCGACGACGATCGGCTCTTGGAACGACCGCACCAGCCGGCGGGCGAGCCCGGCCATGCGAGCGGCGTCGGTGCCCACGCAGAGCACCGCGAACTCGTCGCCCCCGAGGCGGGCCACCAGGTCGCCCGATCGGACCTGGCTCGAGATCCGGTTGGCGGCGACGGTGAGGACCTGGTCGCCCGTCCCGTGCCCGAAGCGGTCGTTCACCGGCTTGAAGTCGTCGAGGTCGCAGTAGAGCACGCCGATGGGTGCCCCCTCGCGGGTGAGCTCCTCGAGGCGGTCGAAGAGAGCCAGGCGGTTGGCGAGACCAGTGAGTGGGTCGGTGCGCGCTTGTTGTCGCAGCGAGCGGCGCGAGTGGTGGGCGGTGAAGCCGAGTTGCATGAGCTGGACCACGCGCTCGACCGCTTCAGCTTGGTGCTGTGACGGTGCGCCGGGAACACGGCGCCAGACGACCAGGACGTTCTCGTGAGCACCGCCGAGCTCGATGGGGAAGCACCAACACGCCGAATATCCCCCGTCGGCCACGACGCGGGCGAGGTGGCGCGGGAGCCCCGCGATGTCGACGGCCTCAGGGGCACCGGCGACTGCCGCGGTCACCCACGGGAGCACCCCGTCGTCGGCGGTCGTGGGCAAGGAGGTGCCGCTCAGCCGGGGCACGTCGGCGGTGGACACCACCTCGGCGAAGCCGGCGTCGTCCCAGTCGAGCGCGACCGAGGCAGCGCTGCCGGGCAACTGGTCGCAGAGCACGTCGAGCAACAGGTGCAGCACCTGATCGAGCTCGTCGGAGGTGATCATGGCCGTCACGGCGTTGTCGAGCTTGGCCGCGGTGGCGGTGTGGCGGATGCGGACGACGACGCCGCGGAAGCCGGGACGGCCGCTGCCGACGCCGAGGACCCGGCACGGCACCCGGGCCCCGTCGACACGCACGAGGTCGACCGAGATCGGTGGGCCGGTCCACCCGGCATCGTCACGTTCGGCGTCGGCGAACTCGGCCACCGCGATGGCCACGCCCTCACGGTGTTCGGGAGCGATGAAGTCCATGATGTCGCGGCCCATGCACTCCTCGGCGGAGAGGCCGAGGATGTCGCCGATCGGATCGCTCACGAACAAGACCTGGCCGGCTTCGTCGATGACGGCGTAGGGGTTGGCGCTGGAGCGGACGATGCCGGCGAGGAACTCGTCGTCGATCGTGTGCGCCAGGTCGATGAGCTCGGACTGGAGCGTGGGGGTGCGGGGGACGGTGCGCCCCATGTCGGGGCTCTGCCCGCCGATCGACCCGCTCGCACCCATGGCACCTAGGATCGCACGCGCGGCTGCGTCGCGCTCCTCGGCGGGGCGAGGAAGATTGGTGCGCCCCGTTCGGGCGTCGGGAAGGGGGGCCTCAGCCGAGCGGAAGGATGCTCGAACGTGAGGCGATGTGCTCGGGCCGCGGCTCGAGCCCAGCGAAGGGTTCGACGACGGCGTTCTCGACGCTGTTGTAGACGAAGAAGGCGTTGCTCCGAGGGTGGGGCGAGAGGTTGACCCCCGACGCGTGCATCGTGTTGCAGTCGAAGAGGATGACCGAACCGCAGGTGGTCTTGGGCGCCACGATGCCGCCCTCGTCAACGAGGCGCCGCAAGCTCTCGAGGTCAGGCACACCGACCTCCTGGCGACGCAACGAGGTCTCGTAGTGGCGGTCGGGCGTCTCGCCCCCACATCGTACGTACGAGCGATGCGAGCCGGGCACGAGCATGAGCGGGCCGTTGAACTCCGTGTTGTCGGTGAGCGCAACCGACGCGCTGACGGCCCGCATGCGCGGCATGCCGTCCTCGACGTGCCACGTCTCGAAGTCGGAGTGCCAGAAGAACTCCTTGCCGGTCATCGCC
This sequence comes from Acidimicrobiia bacterium, assembly GCA_016649895.1. Taxonomy (GTDB): domain Bacteria; phylum Actinomycetota; class Acidimicrobiia; order Acidimicrobiales; family SKKL01; genus Actinomarinicola. The sequence goes on from JAENWR010000013.1 coordinate 26,836, forward strand.
GGCTTGAGGTTCACCCGGCTCTGGTGCACGTATACATCGCTGTCGAGGATCTGGCGGGCGACGTCGGCGATGCGGTGGTCCTCGGCCATGTCGGCGAAGACCTCACTGTTGCGGTGCACCGCGAAGACCGACCGCACCGAGTCGCTCTGTGGTTCGATGATCGTCTCGGGGCCGGCTCGGAGCGCAGGATCTCGGCTCAGGTCGTCGAGCTCTCGCAGAGCGGCCGACATCTCGCCCTCGGAGAACGCCCCGTCGAGGACGAGGTAGCCGTCATGCTCGAACGCAGTGAGTTGGGCGGCGGTGAGAGGACCCGGGGTGGCCACACCACGCGGATCGTGCAGCACGGGGTCGAGCCGCTCGGTCACCTCCGGGCTGTCGTCGACGCGGGACGCGTACGGATCGGTGATGGTGGTCACGGGATGACTCCTTCGGCGGACGACGGCACCTCGCCATCCGGGATCGTGATGAGGGGGTAGGTGCCCTCGTCGTCGTGCAGTTCCTGGCCGGTGAGGGGTGGGTTGAACACGCACAGCACTCGGATGTCGTCGTGCACGGTGAGCGTGTGCTTCTCGTTCCCGTTCAACGTGTAGAGCGTGCCGGGCGAGATCTCGTAGGTGACGTCGGCGACGAGGTCGTGCAGCGTCGCGCGACCCTCGATGCAGTACACGGCCTCGATGTGGTTCTGATACCACATGTGGGTGGTCGTCCCCCTGCGGAGGACGGTGTCGTGCAACGAGAAGCCGACCCGGTCGTCGGCGAGCAGCAGGCGGCGGCTGACGAAGGTGGGGCCGGCGACGTCGCGCTCGGTGCCCACCACGTCGTCGAGTCGGCGGACGATCATCGGGCGTCTCCCTCGGTGGCGGTGGTGGCGCCGACCGGCGTGACCGTGGTGCGGTGAGAGCCACCGACCACCTCGTCGGTGGCCTCGGCGATGATGGCGAGACCGGTGTCGAGCTTGGTGTCGTCGATGTTGAGCGGCGGCAGCAGCTTCAGCACCTCGTCGTCGGGTCCGGCGGTCTCGATGATGAGGTTGCGCTCGAAGCACGCCCGGGCGATGCGCTTGGCGAGCGCCGGGTCGTCGAAGACGAGGCCTTGGATCATGCCGCGGCCGCGCACCACCGCGTTCAGCTCCGGGTGCGCCTCGGCGATCTCGCCGAGACCGTCGCCCATCGCCTGGCCCTTCACCTTCACGTCGTCGGAGAACGAGTCGTCGGTCCAGTGGTCGAGGGCGGCGGTGGCGGTGACGAACGCCGGGTTGTGGCCGCGGAAGGTGCCGTTGTGCTCGCCCGGGGAGAACACGTCGAGCTCGGGGCGCATGAGGGTGACGGCCAAGGGGAGTCCGTACCCGCTCAGCGACTTGGACAGGCAGATGATGTCGGGGACGATGCCGATCGGCTCGAAGCTGAAGAACGGCCCGGTGCGTCCGCAGCCCACCTGGATGTCGTCGACGGCGAGGAGGATGCCGTGGCGCTGGCAGAGGTCGGCGAGTCGGCGGATCCAGTCGAAGCCGGCGACGTTGATGCCGCCCTCGGCCTGGACCGTCTCGAGGATGACCATGGCGGGCAGGTCCATGCCGCTGCTGCCGCCCTCGATGAACGACTCGAGGTAGCTGATGGAGTCGGCCGGACCGTCGAGGAAGCCATCGAATGGCATGGCGATCGTGTTGCCGAGCGGCACTCCGGCACCCTGGCGCTTCATCGAGTTGCCGGTGATGGCGAGCGAACCGAGCGTCATACCGTGAAACGCGTTGGTGAAGCTGACGACGGTGTCGCGGCCCGTGACCTTGCGGGCGAGCTTGAGTGCCGCCTCGACTGCGTTGGTGCCGGTGGGGCCCGGGAACATGATCTTGTGGTCGAGGCCCCGCGGGGCGAGGACCACGTCGTGGAGCTTCTCGATGAAGGCGGCCTTCGCGGTGGTGTGGGCGTCGAGGCTGTGGGTGATGCCGTCGCGCTCGATGTGGTCGAGGAGGGCACGCTTCATCGGCTCGGGGTTGTGGCCGTAGTTGAGCGCTCCGGCCCCGGCGAAGAAGTCGAGGTACTCGTTGCCGTCGACGTCCCAGATGTGTTCACCCTTGGCGCGCTCGAACACGACGGGCCACGACCGGCAGTAGCTGCGGACGACGGACTCGTGCTGCTCGAAGACGTTCATGTGGTGGGTGTCCCTTCCTGGACGGTCTGGATGTCGTGCATGTGCTGGAGGTGGTGTGAGGGGGCGATGAGGATGCGGTGCTCGGGCTCGTGGCCCTCGCCGGCGAAGAGCTCTGCTCCGAAGAGCGGCTCCTCGCGGTAGGAGAGTCCGAGGTCGCGGGCGACGGCCTGGAACAGCCGCCGTGATGGGTCGTTCGACGGTGTGACCGTTGCCGTGATGCCCGTGGCGCCGCGCGTCTGCGCGTGCTCGAAGGTCGTGTGCAGCAGCGAGCCGCCGAGGCCGGCGCCGCGCATCGACGGATCGACTGCCACCTGCCAGATGAAGACGAGGTCGGGATCGGTCGGCGGCAGGTAGCCGGCGACGAAGCCGACGAGACGTCCCTCGTGCTCGGCCACCAGGCTGGTGGCCGAGAAGTGCGCACCGAAGAGCAAATAGGCGTACGGCGAGTTGAGGTCGAGGGCGCCGGAGTCCCGCGCCAACTCCCACATGGCCCGACCATCATCGGGTGTCGGAGATCGATGGGTGATCGACGTCGTGACGGCGTCTGGTGTTGTCATGTCTCAGGTGGGTCGCGTGCAGGGCACGCCGCACCGAGTCGATCCAACGACCCTGGCACAGCTGAGGCTCCGGAGAACCCCGCCGATCAGGTGGGCAACAAGTCGCTCCGCGAGGAGCGTCGTCGTGCCCGGCGATCGACGGGTTCGACCCTATACAGAGGCCAACGCCCCACGGGACATTCGTCGTGAACAATTCACGGATCCCACGTTTTCCGGGCCTGCCATGACACAAACGTATGCGGATCGCATACGTTCGTGTGATGCAGGGACGTGTGGAGAACCTCCTCGGCGCCATCGCCATCGCCGTCGGCGACGAGATCCGGGAGGCCGTCGAGGGTGCGGCCGGCCACGGATCGGGAGGTCCCGCGGCCCTCTCGTCTCTCGTCGACCGGCCCGGCCAGTCGATCGAGTCGTTGCGGCGCACGTTGTCGCTCAGCCACTCCGCCACCGTGCGCCTCGTCGACCGGCTCGAGGACGACGGCCTGGTCATGCGACGACCGGCGGTCGATGGTCGCGAGGTGGGGTTGGTGCTCACCGCGAGGGGCCGGCGCCGGGCGATGCGGGTGCACCAGCAGCGGCGCGCCGTGCTGTCGCGCGCCGTCGCCGGCCTCTCCACCCAGGAGCGCCGCGAGCTCGAGGCGACACTCGAGCGACTCGTCCGCACCCAGGCCGTCGTACACGACGATCCCCGCCCCATCTGCCGTCTCTGCGAGATGAACGTGTGCCCGCTGCGGAGCTGCCCCAACCCGGCCGCGCGATGAGCTGCGCCGGATCGACGGCACCGGTGGACGGCTACTGACATACTGTGAAGGCACTCGAGCGGCCGCCATGCGCGCCGCCCGCTCCGGATCCGAGGGGGACCCATGGCCGACCCGCACGCACCCCGACCGGCGTTCGCGCCGTGGGACCGCCGCGAGCTGCCCGGCAGCTTCACGGTCGAGGAGTCGGCCCGTCGCGCCGGCAACTACAAGTGGATCGAGATGCGGCTGTTCGAGGCCCTCGGAGGGTGGATCGCCACCGTGCCCGAGCTCGACGTGAAGATGCGCCTCGGCACCCACTGCTACCACCACGCGTGGCATGCCGAGCTGTGGCACAAGCGCTTGCCGGAACTGCGTGAGATGAACCCCGAGCGCCTCGCCGTGCCGCCTAACGAGCAGATGGAACGCTTCGTCGAGGCGCTCACCGAGCCCGAGGCCGCCGACCTCACCATCGAGAAGCTGGTCGGCGTCTACCGGGTGCTCATCCCCCACAAGATCGCGGCCTACACGTACCACCTCAACAACACCTCCACCATCACCGACGCGCCCACGATCCGGTCGCTCAAGTTCATCCTCCACGACGAGATGGACGACTGGCGCGACGGCGAGATGATCCTGCAATCGCTCATCGAGACCCCCGACGACGTTCGGCGCGCCGCCGAGCGTCAGGTCGAGCTCGAGACGATCCTCGTGGCGGCGGGCGGCATCTGCGGCCCCGGCACCCTCGGCGGACCCACCAGCGACGAGCAGCAACCACACCAGGAGGTGTCGGCATGAGGAAAGCCTTCCCACCCGAGGATCTGGCCCGCGACTCGCGCTTCGCGCGGGTCGATCGCATGGATCAGATCGCCGATCCGAGGGCAGCGTCCGGGCAGGGCGGCGGTCGCCCGAACCAGCGCCTCACCCCCGACCGCGCCGACTCCGCCGACGCAGCTCGCAGCCTGATGCACGGCATCTTCGTCGGCGAGATCCAGGCCCTCGAAGGGGCCGGACGCACCTGTTGGGACTTCGAGACCGGCACCGATGGCGCCCCGTTCGCGCTCAAGCTCGACATGGCTCGCCAGTGCTGGGACGAAGCCCGCCACTGCGAGATCTCGGTGAAGCTCTCCGAGCACATGGGCACCGAGATCGGCGAGTTCGGCGAGTCGGCGTTCCTCTACCAGGCAGCGTGCAACCCCGACCCGGTGCTGCGCCTCACCGGCGTGAACCGCGCCCTCGAGGGCCTCGCCATCGACGTGTTCAACACCATGAAGGAGTTCGGGTCGATCTCGGCCGACCCGGTCCTCGAGTTCTGCGAGGACTGGATGCTGGCCGACGAGGTCACCCACGTGAAGATGGGCTCTGACTGGCTCCGCAAGCTCACCGAGGACGACCCCGAACGGCGGGCCAACGCGCTCGAGTTCCAGCGGGTCGTCGACAAGCTCTTCAGCTTCGGTGGCTTCCGAGGCGAGGACGACGAGAGCCCGGTGATCCTCGCTCGGCGCTTCCGCGAGCTCGCAGGCTTCGGCACCGACGAGATCGACGAGATCGCCGCGATCTCCGCCGAGGCGCGCGACGAGGCGAAGGCACACCGCGCCTCGCTGGCGGCCCAGGGCTGACGGTGGCCGACATCGACGTCGTCCCCACCGAGTTCCGCAACGTCGAGTTCACCGCCGACCAGATCAGGGGGGTGGTCGCCCGCCTGCTGGTCGAGGCCGGCCTCGTCGACCACCCGGGAATCGGCTCGGTGCGCATCGAGGTCGACGAGTCGACCCCGCTCAGCAAGGTCGTCACCCAGTCGTTGGAGCCGCTCGTCATCTGCGCGCAGAGCGGGGCCCTGGAGGATCGCCGGCGGACGCGCCACTTCGGCGGCGACGAGGCCGCCGACGCCCTCGGACGCGCCGTCTTCGCCGCCGCCGACCGCCTCGACCCCACCTTCGATGGCCCGGCGTTCGATGCCGACGTCGGCGTGGCCCACGCCGTGGCGTGGGACTGCCATGTGGTGGGGCGCATGGCCCGGCTCGGTCACCGACCGCAGCGGCAGCGACGCCTCTACTCGTTCGAGCTCCGCCACGGCTTCAGCGATGCCACGGTGGCGGCGTTCGATCGCCTCTGGAGCGCCGAGCGGCTCACCTGGGCCGAGATCGTGGCGATCAGCGACGACGCACGCTCGGTGGTCGGCGCCGCCTGAGCCGGCGGCCGCTCGATGCTGTCTGATCCTATTAGGCGAGGTCGTGGGCGCTGATGCCGGCGTAGAGGTCGATGTCCGGTGCGGCGCCCAGTAGGCCTTCGCAGGCGCGGGCCATCTCCACCATCTCCGGCGAATCGAAGTGCGCGCGTTGGGTGGCTGGAGACTCCCACTTCGTGATGATGGTGAGGCGCCGTGGGTCGGTCATCGACACCAGGAGGTCGATGTTGCGGCACCCCGGGTGGCCACGACCCATCACCACGTACTTCCCGAGCACGGCCTGGAGCGCCGCAGGATCGGCGGCGACGAACCCCATGACGACGACGGTGAGGTCGACCTCGTCGGCCGCCTTCCGGCCGGCGTCGGGTGCGGGGCGTCCGGTGGGATCGGTGGTCGATGGTTCTGGCACGCGTGCACCCTGGGTCGGAGTGGCGACAACCTACTCCCTGGGGACGCTCCGAACGAGGATTGTGCGATTGCGCGGTGGGTGGTCTTGACCGGACCGGTATCGTGAGGCGGACAGTTGCAAAGACACATAGCGGCCGTCGTCCGTCATTCTGCGTCACCATCGACGGTGGTTCGTGGCGCCGAATGCAGTCGATCAGTTCGTATCCACAGCCAAGAGAAGGTGCCAACGTGGCGAAGGAGCGAGTCGAGCGTGACGAGGAAGATCTCGTCCGCCTCTATCTCACCGACATCGGGCAGTACCCACTGCTCACCAAGGACGACGAGGTCCGACTGGCCCAGGCGATCGAGGCCGGCAACGAGGCTCGCACCGAGCTCGACGCCGCCGTCGAGCTCACCCCGGCCCGCAAGCGCGAGCTGCGTCGGGCCGTGCGCCACGGCGAGGACGCCGAGTCGACGTTCGTGCAGTCGAACCTGCGCCTTGTGGTCTCCATCGCCAAGAAGTACCAGGCATCCGGTCTGCCGCTTCTCGACCTCATCCAGGAGGGCAACCTCGGCCTGATGCACGCCGTCGAGAAGTTCGACTGGCGCAAGGGCTTCAAGTTCTCCACCTACGCGACCTGGTGGATCCGCCAGGCCATCACCCGTGGCATCGCCAACACCGGGCGCACCATCCGGCTCCCGGTGCACGCTGGCGACACCCTCGCCCGCCTGCAGAAGGCCCGCGCCCGGCTCGAGCTGAAGCTCGGTCGTCCGGCCACGCTGTCGGAGCTCTCGGCCGAGGTCGAGATGCCCGAGGACAAGGTCACCGAGGCCCTCCGGTTCGCCGCCGAGCCGCTGTCGCTCTCCGAGCCGCTCCGCGAAGACGGCGACGCCGAGTTGGGCGACGTGGTCGAAGACCGCTCCGCCGAGTCGCCGTTCGAGGTGGCAGCCACCGCGCTCCTCCCCGAGGAGATCTCCCGGCTGCTGGCCCCGCTCGACGAGCGCGAGCGCGAGATCCTCAAGCTCCGCTTCGGTCTCGATCGTGGCGAGCCACGCACGCTCGAAGAGGTGGGCGAGCATTTCAACCTCACCCGCGAGCGCATCCGCCAGATCGAGGCCCGCGCCATGTCGAAGCTGCGGCACCCGTCGTCCGACACCGGCGCCCGCGACCTGCTCGCCGTCTGACCCGCGCCCGCGACCTGCTCGCCGTCTGACCCGCGCGCCGGCCCATCGGCGCTACCGCTGTTCGTCCTCGAGGCCGACCTGCCCCTCGGCAGCGTCGGCCTCGAGCGCGTCCAGGACCCGGCGGGGCCGTGTCGGTCGCTGCGGCCAACGCCTGCGCCCACTGCCCGGCAGTGGCGCCCAAACCGGTCTCCCGACGTGACGGCGGGCGAGCCCTCCTACACTGTGGCGATGAAGAAGCTCCTGATGCTCGTGATCCTCATCGCTCTGGCCGCCATGGCCTCGAAGAAGCTCAAGGCGATCTGACCCCACCCTCGCGACGCCCCGGTTGCCACCACGACTGCTCCGGCGTCGGGATGCGTCGCCACCACCACCAGCCACCGCACGCAACGGCGAGGGCTGCCACCAGCGCGCCACCGCCGATGCCCGCGGCCGTGGACGCCGATGCCGGTCGGCGCGACCGCATCGAGATGGGCCGGGTGAACACCTGGACCTCCCAACCCTCGGCCTGGGCCACCTTCAGCAGCTCCCGGTCGGGGTTCACCGCCACCGGGTGGCCAACGGCCCGCAGCATCGGGACATCGGTGGCCGAATCGGAGTAGGCGTAGGAGCTCGAAAGGTCGATGCCGTGGCGCTCCGCCTCGGCGGCGATGGCCTCGGCCTTGAACGGCCCGTATGCGTAGAGGTCGACCTCGCCGGTGTAGCGGCCCTCGTCGTCGAGCCGGCAGGTCGTGGCGATGGTCTGGTCGACCCCGAGGTGGTGTCCCAGCGGCGCAACGATCTCCTCGGGTGACGCCGAGATCAGGTAGACCCGTCGACCCGCGGCCTGGTGCTGGCGGATGAGCTCGAGGGCCTCGGCGTAGACGATCGGATCGACGACATCGTCGAGCGTCTCGGTGACCAGGGCCTTGATGTGCGCCTGGCTCCAACCGCGGGTCACCCGAAGTGCCGACTCCCGCATCCTCGCCATGCGTTCGTCGTCGGCTCCCAGGTACTGGAACACGAAGTGGCCGTAGAGCGCCCGCAGGACCAACCAGCGCGAGAGGTATCCGGCGCGATGGAGCGGCCGGCTGAAGGCGACGAGCGCGGCGCGTGCGATGACGGTCTTGTCGAGGTCGAAGAACGCCGCTTCCACCCAGGTCACCCTAGGTGCCGGGCGGACCTCGACGACCGTCCCCTTGAGAGAGCAGTGGATGACATGTAGAGTGCTCCAGAGACACTGAGGTTCTGTCACCGTCTCTTTCCTCCGCCTCACCTTCCCCCATCTGTGGTCCATGTCGTGCGGAGGTTCAGATGGTCGTGTCATGTTGGTCGGCCAAGGGCGGTTCGGGCACCACCGTCGTGGCGGTGTCGCTCGCCTTGGTCCTGGCGGCTCGCCCTGGCCCCGGAGTGCTGCTGGTCGATCTGGCCGGCGACGCGCCGGCGGCGTTGGGGCTGCCCGACCCGAGCGGTCCGGGCGTGGCCGCGTGGTCGGCGGCCGGCGCCGAGGTGCCGGCCGACGCGCTGGCCCGAATCGAGGTCGCCGTGGCGCCAGGGCTCGACCTGCTGCCACGCGGCGACGGGCCGGGCATGGTCGGCGATCGGGCCGAGCTCCTGGTGGCCCTGCTGGGCGCCGATGACCGCACCGTCGTCGTCGACTGCGGCACGTTGTCGACGGGCTCGGCCGAGCTGGCCGTGGCCGCTGCAGCCACCACGTCGTTGCTCGTCACCCGGCCCTGCTACCTGGCGTTGCGACGGGCGGTTGCCGCACCGATCCGTCCCAGCGGTGCGGTGCTCGTCAACGAGCCGGGCCGGGCTCTCGATCGTGGTGACATCGAAGCGGTCCTCGGCGTGCCGGTGGTGGCCGAGGTGGCCACCGATCCGTCCGTCGCCCGCGCCGTCGACGCGGGGTTGCTGGCCAGCCGCCTACCCCGCTCGTTGCAGCGCTCGCTGCGAGGTGCGGCATGAGCGCAGTGGTCATCGATGCTGTCCACACCCGGCTCCTGGCCGACTGGAGCAGCGGCGACCGACACGGCGGCGGCACACCCGATCTGGTGCGGGCACTGGTGCGCGATGCCGCGCCGCTCCTGCCCGCTGCCGAGGAGGCCGCGGTCGTCGCCGCGGTGCTCGCTCGGGTCCAGGGTCTCGGGCCGCTCGATCCCCTGCTGTCGGACCCCACCGTCACCGAGGTGATGGTCAACGGCGGTGGCAGGGTGTGGATCGAGCGCGACGGTGAGCTCACCGACACCGGCATCGTCATCGACGAGGCCACGGCGCTGCGGCTCATCGAGCGCGTCGTCGCGCCACTCGGGCTGCGCATCGATCGCAGCTCGCCGATGGTCGACGCCCGCCTCCCCGACGGCTCCCGAGTCAACGCGGTCGTGCGGCCTCTGGCCATCGACGGCCCGTGTCTCACCATCCGGCGCTTCGGCTCGCGCGCGGTGCCGCTCGACGCCTTCGCCGACCCGGCCGTTGCCTCGCTGCTGCGCCAGGCGGTGGCCGAGCGACGCAACGTCGTGGTGTCGGGCGGCACCGGCGCCGGCAAGACCACGCTCCTCAACGCACTTGCGGCCGAGATCCCTTCCACCGAACGGGTCGTCACCATCGAGGATGCGGCCGAGCTGCGCCTCCCCGGCGTGCACGTGGTGCGGCTCGAGGCGCGGCCGCCGAACGCCGACGGCGTGGGAGCGGTGTCCATCCGCGACCTCGTCCGCAACGCGCTGCGCATGCGGCCCGATCGCATCGTGGTCGGCGAGGTCCGCGGCCCCGAGGCACTCGACATGTTGCAGGCGATGAACACCGGCCACGAGGGATCGCTCTCGACCTGCCACGCCAACAGCACCGACGACGCGCTCCGCCGGCTCGAGACGCTGAGCCTGCTCGCCGGGCTCGAGCTACCGCTGGCGGCGGTGCGCGAGCAGCTGGTGTCGGCGGTCGACGTCGTGGTGCAGGTGGCCCGCCGCGGAGCAGGGGCTCGGCGGATCGTCGCGGTGGGTGAGCCCGACGCCGGGCCGGGAGGGGGACGGTGCCGATCCATCGCCGAGGGCGATCGGGTGATCAGCCCGTTCGCCCGGCCGCCGCGGGTGGAGGTCGACCCGGCCGACACCGCGCGGGGAGAGTCGTGACCGCCACCACCGTCGCCGCGCTCGCCGCTGCCATCGCCTCCCTCGTCCTCCTCCACGAGGTGGTCGGCCCGATCGTCGGGCCGAACGAGCGGCGCCCCCCCGGCACCGTGGTGGGCGATCCACGTGATCTCCCCCTCTGCCCCCGCTGGTTCGCGCGCGCCGCGTTCGACGCCGACCTGTCGCCTGCCGATCGGTGGTGGTGGGCGGCATTCGGCCTTGTCGCCGGCGCTGCCCTCCTCGGGTTCGCCCTCGGCGGGGTCCCCCTGCTCGTGGTGGTGGGAGGTGGTGCCGCGCTCTCCGTGGTCGGTGGCCTGCGAGCCGCGCGTCATCGACGCGAGCGTGGGCTGGCCGCCTCGGTGCCCGACGCGCTCGATCACATCGCGCGTTCGTGCCGATCGGGATCGTCGGTGGTCCAGGCGCTGCACGAGGTCGGGTCGGCCGGGGTCGGGCCGGCCGGAGAGGTGCTCGCCGAGGTGGCGCAGCGGGTCGAGCGGGGAGCAGCGATGCGCGAGTCGCTCGACGACCTGGTCGGCCGCCACCAGGTGGGAGCACTGCGGTTGGCGGCGGCCGCGCTCCTGGTCGGCGCCGACACGGGTGCGGCACCAGCGCGGGCCGTCGAGGGCGTGGCCACGACACTGCGCGACCGTGCCGCCCTCGACCGGGAGGCGGCTGCGCACGCCACCCAGGCGAAGGCGTCTGCCGCCGTTCTGGTGCTCGCTCCGGTGGGCTTCGGGGTCTTCACCATCGCCGCCGACCCGCGCGTGGGCGACTTCCTCTTCCGCAGCCCGGGCGGACTCGCGTGCCTCGCCGGTGGCGCCACCCTCGACGTGCTCGGTGCGTGGTGGATGTCGCGCCTGGTGGGAGGCGCACGATGATCGCCGCGCCGGTGCTCGCAGCGCTTGCCGTCGCGGTGTTGATGGTGGCCGCTCGCCCGAGGGCCCATCCGGTCGAGCGCCTCCCGGCGACGGGGGGGCCACACCGCGACCACGCACCACGCCGGTCACCGCTCGTGGCCCTCGGCGCGGCGGTGCGCCGCGTGGCGCACCGCCCGTTCGACCACGACGCCGACCAGCGCCTCGGCCGCTGCCTGGCCGTCGCGGTCCTCCTCGCGGTCATCGATCCCATCCTGGCGGTGGTGTGGTGCGCCGGGGTGGGGGCGCATCGATTCTTCCGGCGACGGGCCACTGCACGCGACGACCGCCAGGCGCTGGTCGACGAGCTGCCCGAGGTCGTCGACCTCCTCACGCTGGCCGTGTCCGCCGGGCTCACCGTTCCCCTGGCGGTGGGAGTCGTTGCCGACCGGGGTTCGGGCCGCGTGGCGGCCGACCTGGGCCGTGCCCTCGAGGGTGCTGCGCGCGGCCGCAGCCTGCCCGATGCGGTCGACGACGCCCTCTCCCCCCTGGGGGACCAGGCGCTCAAGCTCGCTCGGGTCCTCGCTGGTGCCATGCGCGACGGCACCTCGGTGCTGCCGTCGCTCGAACGGCTGGCGGCCGAGGTTCGCACCGACCGCCGCCGCGCCGCCGAGGAGCGGGCGAGACGTCTCCCGGTGCGTCTCCTGTTCCCCCTCGTCACGTGCGTCCTCCCCGCGTTCGCTCTGCTCACGGTCGTACCGCTCCTCGCCGGGGCCATCGCGGGCCTCCCGCGCTGACGCCCGCGCCCCGGCGGTGTCCGTCCCACCTCGTCCTTCCCTCCATGCCCCCCTCTTCTGGAGGTCTGTCCATGTCCCTGTCCATCATCGACGGCGCGGCGCCATCACCGCTCCGATCATCGACCAGCCGCGTCCGAGCGGCGGCGTCCGATCACATCCTCCGGCGTGCGGTCGCTGTGCAATCAGCCGTGGCCGTGCGGGTGGCACGCGCTCGCTCCGACGAGCGCGGCCAGGCCACGGCCGAGTACGCCCTGGTCCTCCTCGGCGCTGCCGCGGTCGCCCTCATGCTCATCGCTTGGGCTGGGCGCACCGACAAGATCGGCAAGCTCCTCGATGGGGTCCTCGACTCCATCCTCTCCCGGCTCACGTGAGGCGCCGCCGGGAGGACGACGGGCAGGCCACGGTCGAGCTGGCCCTCGTCCTCCCGTTGGTGTGCCTGCTCTTCCTCGCCCTCGTCCAGGTGGCGGAGGTGGTCTACACCCAGCTGGTCGTGGTCCATGCGGCGCGCGAGGGGGTGCGGGCGGCGGCGGTCGACCCGAACCCCGCCGCGCCGGCGGCGGCGGTCTACGGCGGCGCACCACTCGATCCCCTGCGCACCGACGTCGTCGTCACCGATGCAGGGGCCGGACGGGTGCGGGTGCAGGTGCGCCACGAGCTGGCCACCGACGTGCCCCTGATCGGGGCTCTGATGGGCGATGTCGACCTCTCCGCATCGGCGGTGATGCGCGTCGAGCACGACGGGTGAGCGTTTCGCCGGCGACATCGCCGGGGTATCGGCTGGGCACCTCAGGAGGCCCCGTTGAGCTTCGTCCGCAGTGATCCCGCAGCACGTCCGCAGGGTTCGTCAGGTTCCGAGAGCGTCGAGGATCTGGCGCGAGCCCACCCCGGACTCGTGCGGCTGGTGCGTGCGGGCTGGTTGGCCAAGGGCGTCGTCTACGTGATGTTGGGGGTGCTCGCATTGCCCCTCGCCCTCCAGGGTCGCGACGAGGGGGAGCAGGAGGTGAGCCAGACCGGCGCCCTCGCGGAGCTGGCGTCGACCGGCATCGGATCGGCCGGCCTCTACGTCGTCGCCGCTGGCCTGGCGCTCTACGTCATCTGGCGACTCGTCTCCGTCGCGCTGCCCGCCGAGAGCTCGGCCAAGGTGTGGGCGATGCGCCTGGGGTACCTCGTCAGCGCGGCGATCTACGCCGCGCTCGCATGGACAGCCTTCACGCTCGCCTCGAGTGGCGGCTCGGGCGATGGCGGCGGTGGGCAGGGGTCGTCGGGTGGGCAGGACTCCCAGGTCGAGGGGGTGACCAGCGACCTCATGGAGATGACCGGTGGCCGGTTGCTCGTGGGCGCGGTCGGACTGGGCGTCGTTGCCCTGGGGATCCTGTTCGTGCATCGGGGCTGGACGGCCGGTTTCGCCGACGAGCTCGAGTCGGGTTCGGTCGGCCCCGTCGACCACGACCACATCATCGAGTTGGGTCGAGTGGGTTGGGTGGCGCGCGGCGTGATGCTCGCTCCGGTCGGCTACTTCCTGATGCGGGCGGCGATGGAGTTCTCGCCGGACGATGCCAAAGGGCTCGACGGGGCGCTGCGCGAGGCCACCGGGTCGACGATCGGATCGCTCATCGTGGGCTTCGTCGCCTTCGGGCTCATCGTCTACGGCGCCTTCTGCATCATCTCCGCCCCCCGCGCCCGTCTCACCGGCGTCGGCTGAGCGAGCGGCTCAGAGCCAGCCGGCGCGGGCGCCCAGCTCGGGCGTGGCCTCGGTGGGGTGTCCCAGCGTGCCGGCCACGACCTGCGAGAGCGTCTCGCGCACGACGCCGAGGATCTCGGGCACGGCGCTGCGCATCGCGTCGGCGTCGCCAGGCCCCACGCTGGCGGGGTCGACCTCGGCGCGGGCGAGGATCGTGTCGAGATCGGTCAGCTGACGCCCCAGCCAGTCGACCGGGTCGGCGGTGAGGTCGGGCTCGAACTGGCGCGGCCCGGGGTTCCAGCCCCGGAAGCGCGGGTGGTGGTGGGCGCGGTCGAGGCTGCCACCGTTGTCGACCGACTCGAGCAGGTCGACCCGCCAGATGGGCTCGTCGACCGCAATCGGCACCGCCGCGTAGATGGAGCCTCGTGGTTCGTCGCGCACGAGGTGGCGCAGCTCGATGCGGACCCCCTGCTCGGGCCCCTCCTGTCCCCGTGTCGGGCGAGGGTCGACGAAGTAGAGGTCGCCGATGACCACCCCGATGGTGTCGAAGCCGAACACTCGCAACATCGATTCCCCCTCGGTCGCTCACGGTCAGCGTAGGCCCCGCCCCCCATCGACCCGCACCCTCCACCGACGGCCCGATGACCGACATCTCGCGGATCTGTCGCGGTGAGCGCGACAGATCCGCGAGATCTCGGGGTCGGAGCCCCGCAACACCTGCCCGAACAGACGTTCGGGTACGCTGCGTACATGTCGACCGACCTGCTCTGGCAGCCGTCGCTCTTCGGTTCGGCTCCCGAGCCCGGCCCCGACCTGCCGTTCGGCGCCTCGCAGCGCACCCACCTGGCCAACGGGGCCTGGATCGACGAGGTCGTCGGCTGGTCGTCCGACGCGGCGGAGCTCTTCGACGCGGTGCTCAGCACCTCTCCTTGGCACGAGTCCGAGCGTCCCATGTACGACCGCATCGTGGCGGTGCCCCGCCTGCACAGCGGGGTGTGGGCCCAGCCGCTGCCGCGCGTCGCCCAGATGGCCGATTCGCTCAGCGACCACTACGGCCTCGACCTGCGCACGATCTCCGCCAACCTCTACCGCGATGGCTCCGACTCGGTCGCCTGGCACGGCGATCGGGTGGGCAGGGTGCGGGCGAACGCCGTCGTGGCGATCCTCACGCTCGGCAGCCGCCGTCGGCTCCTGCTCCGACCCAACGGCGGCGGCACCTCCCTCGCGTTCGAGCCGGCCCCCGGCGACCTCTTCGTCATGGGGGGCACCTGCCAGCGCACGTGGGAGCACTCGGTGCCCAAGCGGGCCCAGGCCGGTCCCCGCATCTGCGTCATGTTCCGCGAACCGGGCGGCAACTGAGCGGCGCGGCCCCGCCACCCAAGAACGCCGACGACCCCCTCCCGGGTAGGAAGGGGGCCGTCGGATGGCTGGGTCGCTGCAGGGGGCTAGTCCGTCGACACCCTGGCGGGCCGGACCTCGTCCTGCTGGCGCACGTGCCAGATGAAGGCGACGCCCATCGCCAGGGTGACCACGCCGAGGCCGCCGAGCAGACCGGCGATGCCGAGGGCGAGCTGCAGGGCGCTGTGGGTGGCGGCGCCGACGCCGAGCTCGGCGACGAGTGCGTGGGCGGTGCCGCTCCACGCCATGTCACGGGCCTTGGCTTCCACGGGGACGCTGCGGTCGAAGTCGGTCCAGTAGCGGCCGTCGATCGCGAACTCGCAGGTGACGCCGTCCTCGGGGAACGGCTGCGGGACATCCACCATCTCGCCGGCGCAGTCGAACTCGCTGGCCACCTGGCCGTCCTCGCCGGTGAGATCGTCCTCGGTGAGGGTGAGGTTCTGCGTGCCGTGGAGCGTGTGGTACGAGATCGTCGCCATCTGGTACATGTACTCGGTGGCGCTGTTGACCAACGGATCGTCGGGATCGAGGTCACCCTCGACGACCGGGAAGTTCCAGTCGTCCTCGAGGAGCGACATGATCGCGTCGGCCCCCTCGGTCTCCCCGCGATCGACCAGCTGGCCGTCCTCGTTGTAGCTGAGCTCGACGTTCTGTGCCTCGCTGAACGACTGCAGCGAGCCGTAGCCGCCCTGCGTCTTGCTATAGGCGACGCCGGCGCCGACGAAGTAGCCGATCGACACGATGATGAGGAAGATCCCCAGTAGGCCCAATGGGCGCTTCACGATGCTCGACATAGGACACCCTTTCCGTTCTCCGACCGTGGCCAGGGCCCCGCTCGCTATTTGGTTGGCCTCATGCTGGCAGCGACACAGCGGGGAACCTAGGGACCTCCGACCCCAAGATTCCGGGACCTATCTGCCGGTGCGTCGGGCCAGAGGGACCGCTGGACGCTCGTGGATACGTGGAGAGTTGGGTGGCGTTCCCCGCGTGCGGGTGAAGGAAACGGCACCCGACCCGGTGGAACGGCATCGTGGCCGATGCGGACGATCGGGACGAGAGAGGTGGCGATCCCCCGCGCTCAGGTGCAGCCGTGGGCCAGGATCGTGCGCAGGAGGGCGATCGCCCCGTGCTTGTCGAGCGGCTCGTTGCCGTTGCCGCACTTGGGCGACTGCACGCACGACGGGCAGCCGTCGCCGCAGGGGCAGGCCTCGAGCAGCTCGAGGGTGGCGGGGAGGTGGCGATCAGCCGCCGCGTAGCCGAGCTCGGCGATGCCTGTACCGCCTGGATACCCGTCGTGGATGACGATGGTCGGCATGCCGGTGTCGGCCTGGAGGGCGGTGGACACGCCCCCGACGTCCCAGCGGTCGCAGATCGTGAACAGCGGGAGCAGTGAGATGGCCGCGTGTTCGGCGGCGTGCAGCGTGCCAGGGACAGCGCCGGGCGTGATGCCGGCGCCGGCGAGAAGCGCGGGCGTCACCGTGTACCAGAAGCCGCGGGTGTCGAGGGTGGTGGCGGGCAGGTCGAGCTCGACCGCCTCGATCAGCTCGCGGGTCCGGACGTCCTTGCGCTGGTAGCCCACCACCTGGGAGCGGATGCGGACCCGGCCGACCGACAACCTGGCGGCTCCCACGCGTCGGCTCTGGTCGGTGGAGAGGATCTCGACCGCTGTCTCCGAGCGGGCCTGGGTGTAGGTGTCGCCCGGATCGGGGCTGACGATCGCGGCGAGGTCGTCGAGGTCGAGCCGGGTGACCCTCCACGTGCGGCCCTGGTGGAGGTAGATGGCGCCGGGGTGGACGAGCGAGTGGGAGCGGGACTCGTCGACCGTGCCGATCAGGCGCCCGTCGGGCGTGGCGATGCGGACCTCTCGCGATGAGCCGGCCCGCATCCCCACCCCGTGGGACGGCCAGCCGCGCCCGGCCCACACCGCGCGCGGGTCGCCGGTGCGGTCGCGCCGGATGCGCAGGCGGTCGGTGACGACGAGGTCGCGGACGCCGTCGTCGAGGAGCTCGCCCCAGTACCGCGAGTCGGCGCGGGTGAGGGGCAGCTCGTAGGCGGCGCACGCCAGGTGCGGGGCGAGGATCTGGGGGTTCGACGGGTTGATGACCGCGGGCTCGGGCGGCCGGGAGAACAGCTCGTGGGGGTGGGCCATGAACCAGCGGTCGAGCTGGTCGTCGCCGGCGACGAGCACGGCGACCGAGTGCTGTTGGTCGCGGCCGGCCCGTCCGATCTGCTGCCAGAGCGAGGCGATGGTGCCGGGGTAACCGTCGAGCACGCAGGCGTCGAGACCGCCGATGTCGACCCCGAGCTCGAGGGCGGTGGTGGCCACCACGCCCCGCAGCTGGCCCGAGAACAGCGCGGCTTCGATCTCGCGTCGCTCCGAGGCGAGGTAGCCGCCCCGGTAGGGCCGGACCGATTCGGCGAGGTCGTCGTCGAGACGGGCACGCACGTCGGCGGCGAGCAGCTCGGTGCCGGTGCGGCTGCGGCTGAACGCCAGGGTGCGGTGACCCAGTTTGACCAGCCGCGCCATGAGCGACGCTGCTTCGGCGTGCCCCGACGAGCGGACCCCGGTGGCGGCATCGAGCACGGGCGGGTCGAGCAGGGCCACGGTGCGGGCGCCACGGGGCGAGCCGTCGTGCACCACCTCGGCGACGTCGAGGCCGCAGAGGGCGCTGGCCAGCCGACCGGGCTCGCCGATGGTGGCCGAGCAGAACACGAACGTGGGTGACGAGCCGTACAGGGCGCAGAGACGGCGCAGCCGGCGCAGCAGGTGGGCGGTGTGGGTACCGAACACGCCGCGCAGGATGTGGAGCTCGTCGATGACCACGAACTTCAGGCGACGCAGGAAGGTTGCCCACCGGCCGTGGTGGGGAAGGATGCCCGCATGGAGCATGTCGGGGTTGGTGAGGATGACGTTGGCGTTGGCCCGGGCCCAGGTGCGCGCCTCGGGGCTGGTGTCGCCGTCGTAGGTGACCGCCACCAGCCCGGGCGGGGCCAGTTCGGTGAGCGATCGGAGCTGGTCCTGGGCGAGCGCCTTGGTGGGGAACATGGCGAGGGCGGTGGCCGGGGCCGGCCCCGTGGTGACCGCCTCGATGATGGGGAGCTGGTAGCAGAGCGACTTGCCCGACGCGGTGCCGGTGGCGATGGCCACCGAGCGACCGGCGCGGATGTGGTCGATGGCCTCGGCCTGGTGGGTCCAGAGCCCTTCGGCCGGCACCCGGTCGGCGGCGGCGCCCGCCAACGGACGGTGGAGCCGGGCGTGGTGGGCGGGGCGCGCCGGGATCCGTTCGATGTGGACGAGGCGACCGTCGTCGGCCAGCTCGGCAAGGAGGGTGTCGAGCGAACCCGAGGTGGCAAGGGTCATGGCGGCTCCCGGAACAGGGCCAGTGTACGGCGGTTCCAGCCCGAGATGACATCGCTGTCATTCCGCCCCGACGAACGGGCAACCCCCGCCGGCTGGGGCCAGGCAGGCGTCGCGTGTCAGGCTGTCGCCCGATCCGAGGCGCGGGGCGGGCCGAACCAGGGGTTCGTGGCGAACCGAGGAGCAGGCTGTTGATCGTCGTGGATGTGAAGGAGCGAAACGGCTGGCAGGTGATCTCGGTCGCGGGCGAGGTCGACGTGGTGTCGGCCCCTGGCATACGTGCCGAGGTCGTGAACCTGGTGGCCCAGGGCTTCACCGATCTCGTCCTCGACTTGGCTCGGGTCGACTTCATCGACTCGTTCGGGCTGGGCGTCATGGTGGGCGCCCTCAAGCGGGTGAACAGCCACGGCGGCCGGTTGCGGGTGGTCATCACCGAACCGAGGGTCATCGGCGTGCTCGAGCTGACGGGGGTCGACCGGATATTCGATCGGAGGGCGTCGGTCGACGACGCCGTCACCGACCCCGACGCCGCTCGGCCGGACGCCGGCCTGTAGCGATGGGCGAGATCGTCGAGCTCGAGATACCTGCCCGTGCCGACTTCCTCTCGCTCGCCCGTCTCGTCATCACCGGCGCGGCCACCATCGAACCCGCCTTCTCCGACGCCCGCATCGAGGACTTGCGCATTGCGGTCTCCGAGGCCTGCACCAACGCCATCGAGGCGCACCACTCGAGCGGCGCTGACGATCGCATCGTCATCCGCTGCGACCTGGCCGAGGATCGCATCGAGGTCGTGGTGATCGACCAGGGGGCCGGATTCGACCCCGACGACGTGCCCACGGCTCCCGACGCCGAGGATCCCGACCGTCTTCTCTACGAGAGCGGCCTGGGCATCCCGCTCATGCGGGTGCTCGTCGACGAGACCGAGTTCCGGGCCTCTCCCGAGGGGAGCATCGTGCGTCTGGCCGTGACCAGGACGCCCACGAAACGGGACGATCAAGAGGGCGTCGCACCCGGCTGATCGGCGTCGCGACGAGCGGTGTCCAGGAGGGGTCGCCGAGCGGCATGTGTTGACAGATGCCTCGTCGGACCCCTTACCTGTCGTCTGTGAGCAAACCCCTCGTCATCGTGGAGTCGCCGGCCAAGGCGCGCACCATCGCCGGATACCTCGGCGATGAGTACGTCGTCATGTCGTCGGTCGGCCACATCCGCGATCTGCCCAAGAACGCGTCCGAGGTGCCCGCCGCGTACAAGAGCGAGAAGTGGGCGCGCCTCGGCATCGACGTCGACAACGACTTCAAGCCGCTCTACATCGTGTCGGCCGGCAAGAAGGACGTGGTCAAGGAGCTGAAGGGCCACCTGAAGGACGCCTCCGAGCTCTATCTCGCAACCGATGAGGATCGCGAGGGCGAGGCCATTGCCTGGCACCTCCTCGAGACGCTCAACCCCCAGGTACCCGTGAAGCGGATGGTGTTCCACGAGATCACCCCCGACGCGATCCGGCGGGCGATCGAGTCGCCGCGCGAGCTCGACCGGCGCCTGGTCGACGCCCAAGAGGCGCGCCGCCTCCTCGACCGGCTCTTCGGCTACGAGGTGTCACCGGTGCTCTGGAAGAAGGTCATGCCGCAGCTGTCGGCCGGCCGCGTGCAGAGCGTTGCTACCCGCATCGTGGTGGAGCGCGAGCGCCAGCGCATGGCCTTCGTCGCCGCCTCCTACTGGGACCTCAAGGGCGTCTTCGCCGCGCAGTCGTCGGGCGCCGACGAGCAGCCCGACTTCGGCGCCATTCTCGTCACCGTCGACGGCCTCCGTGTCGCCACCGGACGCGACTTCGACTCCGACGGCCAGGTGGCCGACGGGGTGGTGCGCCTCGACGAAGCCGCCGCCACGACCCTCGCCGAGAACCTCGGCTCGGCCGATTTCTCGGTGCGGTCGGTCGAGAGCCGCCCGTACCGCCGCCGGCCCGCCCCGCCGTTCATGACCTCGACGCTCCAGCAGGAAGCCGGACGCAAGCTCCGCATGTCATCGGCGCAGGCGATGCGCGCCGCCCAGACGCTCTACGAGCAGGGCTACATCACCTACATGCGAACCGACAGCACCACGCTGTCGGAGACCGCTCTCACCGCGGCGCGCGCCGAGATCAACGAGCGCTACGGTCCGTCGTTCCTGCCGCCCGAGCCCCGGCTCTACACCAAGAAGGTGAAGAACGCGCAGGAGGCGCACGAGGCGATCCGTCCCGCCGGCGATCGCTTCCGCGCCCCCGCCGAGGTAGCCGGCGAGGTGGGGCCGGGCGAGGCGCGGGTCTACGAGATGATCTGGAACCGCACGGTGGCCTCGCAGATGACCGATGCGGTGGGCGAGACGGTCGTCGTCCGCATCGGCGCCACCGCCTCCGACGGGCGCGACGCCGAGTTCTCCACCAGCGGCACGATCATCACCCACCAGGGGTTCCGTCGGGTCTACGTCGAGGACACCGACGATGCCAGCGACGACAGCCAGGAGCGCCGACTGCCGCCGCTCGCCGAGGGCGATCGGCTCGACGTACATGAGCTCACACCCGACGGCCACGAGACCCAGCCGCCGGCGCGCTTCACCGAGGCATCGCTCGTGAAGCGGCTCGAGGAGCTCGGCGTCGGTCGGCCCTCCACCTACGCCTCGATCATGGGCACCATCACCGACCGCGGCTACGTGTGGAAGAAGGGCTCGGCCCTCGTGCCGTCGTTCACCGCCTTCTCGGTGGTCAACCTGCTCGAGCGGCACTTCCCGAACCTGGTCGACTACGCCTTCACCGCCCGCATGGAGGAGGAGCTCGACGACATCGCCGGGGGCTCCATGGACGCGGTTCCGTGGCTCAGCCGCTTCTACTTCGGCGCCGAGGATGACGGCGTGCCGGGCCTGAAGGAGATGGTGTCGGACCGGCTCGCCGAGATCGACGCCCGCGATGTCAACAGCATCCCTCTCGGAGTCGACGCCGAGGGCGTGCCCATCGTGGCTCGCGTCGGTCGCTACGGCCCGTACCTGCAGCGGGGCGAGGACAACGCGGGCATTCCCGACGACATCGCCCCCGACGAGCTCACCATCGACCGCGCGGTCGAGATGCTCGACGCACCCTCGGGTGATCGCGAGCTCGGCACCGATCCCGAGACCGGGCTGCCCGTGCTCGCCAAGGCCGGGCGCTTCGGTCCCTACGTGCAGCTGGGCGAGATCGACGACGCGTCGAAGGAGAAGCCGAAGACATCGTCGTTGTTCTCCGACATGCAGCTCGACTCGATCACCGTCGACGACGCACTGAGGCTGCTCAGCCTGCCGCGCACGGTCGGCACCGACCCCGCCGACGGCGCCGAGATCACCGTGCAGAACGGTCGCTACGGCCCCTACGTGAAGAAGGGCACCGACAGCCGCAGCCTCGAGTCCGAGGATCAGCTGTTCACCGTCACGCTCGAGGACTGCCTGCGCATCCTGGCCGAGCCCAAGCGCCGGCGGGGACAGACCGAGACGGCTCCGCTGCGCGAGATGGGCGAGGACCCGGTCAGCAAGAAGCCGATGGTGGTGAAGGACGGCCGTTTCGGTCCCTACGTCACCGATGGCGAGACCAACGCGTCGCTCCGCAAGGGCGACACGATCGAGAACCTCACCGACGAGCGGGCGAGCGAGCTGCTCCAGATCCGGCGCGATGCCGGCCCCGCCAAGAAGCGGGCCAAGAAGGCACCGGCCAAGAAGAAGGCTCCGGCGAAGAAGACGGCGGCCAAGAAGGCGGCGGCGAAGAAGGCGGCCGCGCCCGCCCCCGACGGGGACTGAGCCGTGGGGGCCGCGCGAGGGCGGTTCATCGCGTTCGAGGGGGGTGAGGCCTCCGGCAAGTCGACCCAGGCAGCGCGCCTGGCCGAGCGGCGTGACGCGCTGCTCACCAGGGAGCCTGGAGGCACCCGCCTGGGCGAGGTGGCCCGGGGCCTGCTGCTCGACCCCGAGCTGCCGGATCTGTCGCCGCGCGCCGAGGCGTTGCTGTTCGCCGCAGCCCGGGCTCAGCACGTGGCGGAGGTGATCGCCCCGGCCTTGGCCGCCGGCCGCGACGTGGTCTGCGACCGCTTCGCCGCATCGTCGTTCGCCTACCAGAGCTTCGGCCGGGGCCTGCCGCTCGACGAGGTCCGTGCGCTCTCGTCGTTCGCCGTCGATGGACGATGGCCCGACCTGAACGTCCTGCTCGTCGTGCCCGCCGATCTCGCCGACGCGCGGCTCGGTGAGCGAGACCGGCTCGAGCGGGCGGGTCACGCGTTCCACCGCAGGGTGGCCGAGGGGTTCGAATCGCTGGCGGCATCCGAACCCGATCTCTGGGTGCGCATCGACGCGGCCGGCTCGATCGACGAGGTGGCTCGTCTGGTGGACGCCGCTGTCGACGTCCGGCTCGGCGGTCCTGCGCCATGATGGCCCCATGATCGACGTGTGGGCCGATGTGGTGGGCCAGGAGGCGGCGGTGGCCCAGCTGCAGGGGGCGGTCGTCGCTCCCGTGCACGCCTACCTGTTCGTCGGTCCGCAGGGCAGCGGCCGTCGCGCCGCGGCCCGCGCCTTCGCCGCCGAGCTACTCGCCGCC
>JAENWR010000041.1 GCA_016649895.1 Acidimicrobiia bacterium
CTCGACGCCATGCTCGCCCGCCGGCTGACGGGTGAGCCCGTGGCGCGCATCATCCGCGCCGTCGCCTTCTGCGGTCTCCGCCTCGGGCTCCATCCCGACGTCTACGTCCCCCGATGGACGAGCGAGCGCATCGCCCTCGCCGCCGTCGACCGGTTGCCCGCCAACGGGGTGGCCATCGACCTCTGCACCGGTTGCGGCGCCGTCGCCGCGGCCGTGGCGCTGAACCGACCCACCGCCACGGTCCTCGCCACCGACCTGCACCCGCCGTCGGTGGCGTGCGCCCGCGCCAACGGCGTCGACGCGCACTTGGGCGACCTGTTCGCTCCCCTTCCCCACCGCCTCCGTGGGCGGGTCGACGTCGTGGTCGCGGTGCCGCCGTTCGTACCCCATGACGGCCTCACCGCGCTCGCAGCTGAGGTCCTGGCCCACGAGCGGCTCGACGCACTCGACGGCGGGCACCGTGGTCTCGCCCTCGTCGAGCGCCTGGCCGGTGACGCCCGCGGTTGGCTGCGCGCCGGTGGGGTGTTGGTGGTCGAGATGAGCCCCTTCCAGATCGCTGAGGCCAGCGCGCTCCTCGCCAACCTCGGCTTCGTCGACATGGCGCCGGTGTTCGACCTCGACGGCGACGCGTGCGGGCTGACCGTGAGCTTGCCGCCGGCGACATGACAGACTCGGAGCCGACACCGCCATCGTTCAGGAACCGGGGGGCACCAATGGCAGAAGGCCGGGTCAGCATCGAGACCGACGTCGTCTTCGGCACGGGCGGGGGTCGCGACCTTCGCTGCGACATCTACACCCCGCCGGGCGACGTCGAGAGCGCGCCCGCGATCATCCTCGTGCACGGCGGCGCCTGGCGGCAGGGCGATCGCACCCAACTGCGCGGCTACGGCGTGCTGCTCGGCCGCGAGGGCTACGTGTGCATCGCGCCCGAGTACCGGCTCACCCCCGAGGCGCCGTGGCCGGCGCAGATCCACGACGTGAAGGCGGCCATCCGCTGGGTGAGGGCCAACGCCGACCGCCTCGGTGTCGACCCCGACCGCATCGCCATCGAGGGCAACTCCGCTGGCGCGCACCTGGCCCTGCTCGCCGCCGGCACCACGGGCCTCGCCGCGTTCGAGGGCGAGGGTGGCAACCCCGGAGTGAGCACGCACGTGTCGGCGGTGCTCGGTGTGTACGCGCCCACCATCTTCTCCAACGGCGAGCGCGAGCGCGGCGCCGTACCGCTGCTGGCTCTCAGCGACGAGCGCTCCGACGACGTCGCCACCCTGGCCGGGCCGATCAGCCACGTCAGCGCCGACTTCCCGCCGACGCTCCTCATCCACGGCACCCACGACACCACGGTGCCGGCCCTCGCCAGCATCCGGATGTACGAGGCCCTCATCGCCGCCAAGGTGCCGGCCGAGCTGCACATGTACGCCGAGCAGCCCCACGCCTTCGACGCCCAACCGGCGTTCGGCCGTCAGTGCGCGGCCGAGATGCTGCTGTTCCTCGAGCGCTACGTGCGGTCGCCCGAGACCTTCGCCGCCGCGGCCGCGATGCTCGCTCCGGCCAACCCCGAGGTGCCCGCGGTCTAACCGTCAGCCGTCGAGCTCGCCGAAGCAGATGATGCGGCCGTCGAGGTCGCGGACGTGCATCTCGCGTCCCTGGTAGGCGGATCGGCTCGCGGGTTCGGTGACGATGTCGGCTCCACGGTCGTGAAGCTCGGCGGCCAGGGCCGCGAGGTCGGTGACCCAGATGTAGGCGTCGACGGTCGGGGCGCTGCCGGCGCTGCAACGTTGGCGTTCGGCACCCTCCGCCTGCTTCAGCATGAGGGCGATGCCGTCACGCGACACGATGCAGAAGCTGGGCGGATCCCCGTAGTAGCGGTCGAAGGAGAAACCGAGCACGTCGCGGTAGTGCCCGGAGGTGGCGACGACGTCGGGCACGAGGAAGTAGGGGGCGACCTCGAGCATCTGCACCGCGGATGGCACGATGACGTTCATCGACTCGCGCACCGAGTGCCGACCCCACCGGTCGATGCTGCTCGCACCATCAGTTCCTCCTCACGTCGCGATACGGGATTCCGGAGTCGGCGGAGGGCTCCTTCGGCAGGCCGAGTGAGCGCTCACCGACGATGTTGCGCTGCACCTCGTCGGTGCCTCCGGCGATGGACGCTGCCGGGGTCGAGACCAGGATCTCGGCGATCACCCCACCGAGGGACGAGTCGGAGCCCGACAGCATGCCATGCGCGCCCGCCAGCTGCGCGTGGAGCCGGCCGGACGTGCGGGCGATGTCGCTTCCGGCCAGCTTCGACACCGAACCCTCTGGTCCGGGTGGACGCCCATTGGCCCTCGATTCGGCGGCGCGTCGCACCGTCCAGCGCGCGGTGCGCTCGAGCGACTCGAGGTGCGCGACGGCCTGCCGGACGATCGGATCGTCGGCCCGCCCCGCGGCCTGCGCCTGCGGAGCCGCAAGGTCGGGGCGGCCGGCCCGCTGCGGGTACCAGACATAGGTGCGGGCGTACTCCTCGGCCTCGGCCGCTGCCTCGCGGGCTGTGCGGCCGGCGGGAATCGTCGAGCGGGGCGCGCCCTGTCCGAGACCCCGCTCGTGGGCGAGTGTGGTGAGCGCCGCAGCCCAGCCCTCCCCGATGGCACCCACCGCGTGGTCGTGCGGCACCCGCGCCTCGGTGAGGAACACCTCGTTGAACGACGCATGGCCGTTCATCTGGCGCAGCGGCCGCACCTCGATGCCGGGCTGGGCCATCGGAAGCGCGAAGTAGCTGATGCCCCTGTGCTTGGGAACCCCCCAGTCGGTGCGGGCGAGGAGCATGCCGAACGCCGCCGTGCGCGCGCCGGTCGTCCACACCTTCTGGCCGGTGACGACCCACTCGTCGCCGTCGCGCTCAGCGCGCGTGCTGAGACCTGCGAGGTCCGAGCCGCTGCCCGGCTCGGAGAACAGCTGGCACCAGGTCTCCTCGCCGGTGATGATCGGCCGGAGCAGACGGCGCTGCAGCTGGAACGGGGCGTGCGCGAGGATCGTCGGCGCGGCCAGGCGCATCGCCGAGCCTGATGCCGGCCCCACCGCGCCGACGGCGGCCATCTCCTCGCCGACCACCCGAGCCGCGGTCGCGTCGAGACCTCGTCCGTAGAGGTCGACCGGCCAGGTGGGACAACCCCACCCGCTGTCGGCGAGAAGCTCGCGCCAGGCCCGGAGCGGCCGCTCAGGGTCCCAGTTGGTCCGCAACCACTCGCGCACCTCGAGGCGGACGTCGTCGAGCACCGGCTGGGCACCCTCGACACGATGCTCTGACCCCACGTCGACCACCTCGGACGTCCTCTCCCCGCGAGGCGAAGAGTACCGACCGTGGCCACGCCGGTGCGAGATCCCCGGGTGGCCAGTGGTGCACGCGCACGTAACACAGCCATGCGCAACAGGACATCCTCCAGAAACATCTGACTCCTACCTTGCGCTCATCCAACGTGCTCCTGACGGAGCGACGACGCCGGCCGGTGCCGGAAAGGGGAAGCGAGAGATGGATCCAGGAGATCTCGCGTGGGTGCTGGTGTCAGCCGCGCTCGTGCTGTTCATGACACCAGGTCTGGCGTTCTTCTACGGCGGGATGGATCGCAGCCGCAACGTCCTCAACATGTTGATGATGAACTTCTGGTGCCTGCTGGTGGTGCCGCCGGTGTGGGCGATCGTCGGCTACTCGCTCGCTCAGGAGCCGTTCGACAACAGCCTCATCGGCGGGTTCGACGCCGCGTTCCTGTCGGGCATCGGGATCATCGATGACAACGGCGCCACGCTCGTCACCATCGCCTTCCTCGGGATGTTCGCGGTGATCACACCGGCGCTCATCTCGGGAGCGGTCGCCGACCGCATGAAGTTCTCGGCATGGGCGGTGTTCGTGCCCGTCTGGTTGCTGTTGGTGTTCGTGCCCGTGTTCAAGTGGGTGTACGGCGGCTTCCTCGGCCAGCGGGGCTCACTCGACTTCGCGGGAGGCACAGCCATCCACGTCAACGCCGGCGTGGCCGCGCTCGCGGCGGTGCTCGTGCTCGGCAAGCGCAAGGGCTGGCCCACCGAGGGGCACCCGCCGCACTCGATGCCGCTCGTCATGCTCGGCACCGGCATCTTGTGGTTCGGCTGGTTCGGCTTCAACGCTGGCTCGGCGCTCGGCGCCAACGGCACCGCGGTGCAGGCGTTCATGAACACCTTCCTCGCCGCCGGTGCAGCTGGCCTCTCGTGGGCTCTGGTCGAACGTGTCCGCGACGGCCACTTCACCAACCTGGGTGCGGCGACGGGCATCGTCGCCGGCCTGGTGGCCATCACCCCCGGAGCCGGCTTCGTCGCCGGGATGTCACCGATCTACATCGGCCTCGTCACCGGCGTGATCTGCTGCTTCGCCGTGGGCCTGAAGACCAAGGCCGGCTACGACGACGCCCTCGACGTCGTGGGCGTGCACTTCGTGGGTGGACTGGTCGGCTCGATGCTCATCGGCCTGTTCTCCGACCCTGACTTCTTCGGCACCGACGTCATGGCTGGGCTCTTCCACGGCGGGGGCCTCGAGCTCCTCGCCGAGCAGGCGCTTGCCAACGGCGTCACCATCGTCTACTCGTTCGTGGTCACGCTCGGCATCATGTTGGCGCTCAAGGCCACCATCGGCGTCCGGGTCGACCGCGACGTCGAGGCAGCAGGCCTCGACGTGAGCGAGCATGGTGAGACCGCCTACCACTCCGACACCACCATGGAGCGAGCATGAAGCTGATCACCGCCATCATCAAGCCGTTCACGCTCGACGAGGTGAAGTCGGCACTCATGGCTGCCGGCGTCGTCGGCATGACCATCAGCGAGGTCAAGGGCTTCGGTCGCCAGGGCGGCCACACCGAGACCTACCGCGGCGCCGAGTACAAGATCGACTTCGTGCCGAAGGTGAAGGTCGAGATCGTCGTCGACGACGCGGTGGCCGACCAGGTGGTCGACGTGATCGTCGCTGCCGCCCGCACCGACAAGATCGGCGACGGCAAGATCTGGGTCACCGACGTGGGTTCGCTGGTGCGAATCCGCACCGGCGAGCGCGGCGCCGACGCCATCTGACGCGATCGATCCACGACGTCGGAGGAAGACTGTCCCTCGTTTCCGTCGCTCAGCGACGAAAACGAGGGACAGTCCGCGGGCTGCTCCGGCCGTGACGACGAGTGGGTGCAACTACTCGTCGTCACGGCGCCTGACGTAGTCGGCCATCCCGGGCACGGTGTACGCGATCATCCCGTGCTCCGGTCCGTAGACGATCCCCTTCCCGATGAGGTTCGCCCGGGCCGGTCCGAGAGATCGCGAACTGGCCTTGCCCAGCCGATCGCTGATGTCCGCGATCCGGGATGGCTGCCCGTCGTCGGGTGCCATCGCGCGCAGGAACTCACGCTCGGCCTTGGTTGCTCGCTCCCACCTGGACGAGTAGAAGCCGAGATCGAGCTGCTGCTGGCCCTCGGCGATTCCGATGGTCGCATCCTCGAGAGTGATCGTGTCGGGCCCCGCCGCGGCATCCCATACGGTCTTGCCGAACTGCTGCAGGAAGTAGGGATACCCGCTGGACTCGTCGAGGAGGAACTGAGCGGCATCCGCCTCCCACGCAACCTGCTGGGCGGAAGCCGGTTCAACGAGGGCGAAGACGGCGTCGGCGTCCGCGAGCCGGTCGACCATCCTGTAGTCGAATAGGCGCTCTGCGTAGGACTCGGCCTCGGCGAGACGAGTCGGCAGGTTCGGCAACCCCCCACCGACCACGAACCAGGGAAGGGCGGACTGGCCAGCGCGATGACATGACCTGCACACAGCTGACATCTGCTCGGTCGTCAGCTCCTGCATCTCGTCGATCAGGATGGCGATCCCGATCCCCTCCTCCTTGGCCGCCGCGCCGACGGTCTCCGCCAAGTCGACGAGATCGACCTGGATGCTCCCACTGTCGGCTCGTCCTGGGATCCGCTCGAATCCGAGGGATACCCCCTCAGCGCCCACCGCTGCTTGGAACGAGGTGATGGAACCGAGCGCCAACCTGATCTTCTCGGTCGCTCGAGTCAGCCAGCTGCCTTGACGACGCGCCGCGTTGGCGAGCTCGACCGCCATCGCCGTTGAGAAGTGATCGGGCAGGGTGTGCTCGGCCTCAACCTGGACGACAAGCCAGTTCCTCTCGAGTGCGCGACCGGCGAGTTCACTCAAGAGCACGGTCTTGCCCACCCCGCGCAGCCCGCTGAACACGATGCTGCGCGACATGAGGCCGTTCTGGGCACGATCGGCCAGGATTTCGAACGCCTCGATGTCGTCGTCGCGGCCAGCGAGGGCCGCTGGACGCAGTCCTGCCCCAGGGTTGTACGGGTTGCGTCTCGGGTCCATGAGGAAAGTATAGCGAATGCTAAAGCATACTATGGTTATTGCTAGTGGTCGCTAGACATCGCTAGACTTCGCTGGCTACGGGATGTCGACGAGGGCGTTGGCTCGGGCGACCTCGCCGAACCAGCGGGCCGACGGCTTGGGCGTACGCTGGAACGTGGTGCGGTCGACCTCGACCAGCCCGAAGTGGGGCCGGTAGCCGTAGGCCCACTCGAAGTTGTCGAGCAGGCTCCAGCACGTGTAGCCGAGCACCTCGATGCCGTCGTCGATGGCGCGCAGGAGCCCGGCGAGCGACCCGTGCAGGAACTCGATGCGCTGGCGGTCGTCGTCGGTGCCGATGCCGTTCTCGGTGACGAGGATGGGAACCTCGCCGCCGGTGACCTCCCATGCCCGCCGCACCGTGGCCTCGAGCGCGTCGGGCCACAGCTCGTAACCCATGGGCAGCACGGTGACGCCGTCCTCGTTCGGGAGCCGGCCCTGCGGCCCGAACCGCTCGCGGGTGTAGGTCTGCACGCCCACGAAGTCGTCGCCGGCCGTGGCGGCCAGGTACACGTCTTCCATCGCTGTCCGCCGGTGGGTCATCTTCTCCTCGCCCCCGTCGACCGCCTGGTAGTCGGTCATCGACAAGGTGAGCCCGACCGGCACACCTGGCGCCGCCGCACGGATGGCCTCGACCCCCTTGCGGTGCGCGTCGACGAACACCTCCTGCACCGCCGGAACCCGTTCCCAGTCGTGCACGCCCGGCGGGAACGCTCCGTAGCCCCACCCGATGGAGGCGACGATGTTGGGCTCGTTGATCGTGCACGCCCGTCCCATGACGTCGCCCAGGTGCGCGGCCACCCGCTCCGCGTAGCGGGCGAACCGATCGGCGGTCTCCGGGTGTTCCCAGCCGCCACGATCGGCCAGCCACCGCGGCGACGTGAAGTGGTGCAAGGTGACCACTGGCTCGATGCCACGCCGGCGCAGGCCCTCGCAGACCCGGCGGTAGTGGTCGAGCGCGGCGATGGAGAAGTGCCCCATCTCGGGTTCGATGCGAGCCCACTCGACCGAGAAGCGGTAGCTGCCCAGGCCCATCTCGCCGACGAGGTCGGCGTCGTCCTCCCAGCGGTGCCAGCTGTCGCACGCGTCGCCACTGGGCTCGGCCACGCCAGAGCCGAGCGTGTGCTCCCAGCGCCACCAGTCGCTGTTCCAGTTACCGCCCTCGATCTGGTGGGCCGCGGTGGCGGTGGCCCAGCGGAAGCCGTCGGGGAACGAGGAGGCGGTCATCCGGCGACGGTACTGACTTTTCGTCAGGGCAGGGCGAGCTCGCGCAAGCGGGCGATGCGGTGGTCGTCACCGCCGAGGTAGCGCACCAGGACTCCGAGCACCGCTTCGACGTCGAGGGTGCCAGCCGCTGCCATCTCCTCGAGGTCGGCCCAATCCTTCGTTCGGTCGAAGAACGCCTTGAACACCGCCAGGTCGCGGCACGCGAGGAACGGCACATCGGTGCCCATGAACGGCTCGCGCCGAGCCCGCTCGGCGGTGCGCTCGTGGAAGTCGGTGGTGTTGAAGAACAGGTCGACAGGTGTGGTGTCCCACCAGAGCCGGACCTGTCCGTCGGCGTGGATGGCGGCGAGGTCGTCGGGGGTGCAGCGCACGCCGTCGGGCAGCGTGGCGACCACGGCCTCGGCCAGGTCGGGCGACACGAACAGGTTGAGGTCGACGTCGATGGTGCCCCGCGCCCGGTGCGTGCACCACGCGAGGGCGAGCGCCCCGCCGAACGCGTGGGGGATGCCGGCGGCGTCGAGCGCTCGATGTAGTTCGACGATCTTGTCGGGGAGGCCCATCGGCTTGTCGGGGAGGCGCATCGGCCGGCGGCGGCCTAGGCGGCGGCGCCGAAGCGGGGGTAGGTCATCGTGGGCTGGTGGCGGGCCGGGAACTGCGCAGCCAGCTCGAGCACGGCCACGAGCTCGTCTCCCTTGGCGAGGCGGTCGTCGTCGTGGGCATCGGCGCGCACCGCCAGGTCGAGGTCGGTGGCGAACCCCGCGGCGCGCAGGATGCGCAGAAGGGTGTCGACCCGGGGCACCTTGGTGCCTGATTCGTAGGCGGAGAGGGTGGCGTGCGAGGTGCCGGCCCGTTCGGCGAGGGCCCGGAGGCTCAGGCCGGCTCGTCGTCGTGCGTCGCGCAACACCCGTGCTGCCGTCATGACGTTCATGGTATCCGTTCGGATACCGCCTGACCAGGGGTGCCGACGCTGCGCACGCGAGACGGCCGGCGACTCGCGTCGCCGGCTGTCCCGCTGGATGTTGGTGATCCTGGGTGGCTACTCGCCGGGAATCGGCGTGTTGCCCTCGTAGCTGATGACGTCGCCGACCAGCTCCCAGCCGCCGTCGTTGAACTGCTGGAGCTGCATCGACTCGAGCGGGAAGGCGTCGCCCTCGCCGGTGATCGCGACGATGCCCGGCAGCGCGAGGGGCAGCTGGACGTCGAGGTTGCGAGCCGCGTCCATGAAGGCCTGCCTCGTCGGCTGCTCCATCGACTCGAGCACACCGCGGGTGGTGTGGCAGACCGAGAACCCGTAGACACCGAAGGGGTCGTCGACGGTGAAGTCGCCGTGCTCCTCGGCCAGGGCCTTGTACTCGATCATTGCCTCGTCGTCGGCCCACTGCGGGTCGGCAGGGTCCTTGAGGTATGTCGAGCTGTAGACGCCTTCGGCGTTCTCGACCCCGGCGGGGGTGAGCACCGACGCCGTGGAGTTCGAGACGCTGTTGAGCAGGTGCAGCGGCTCCCAGTCGGAGGTGCCGACCGCGGTGATGGCGAGCGCCGCGAACTTCGGCGTGGTCACGTTGAAGAAGATGTCGGCGCCGCTGTCGGCCAGGATGGCCATCTGCGAGTCGACCGTGGGATCGGTGACCTCGTAGGTCTGGGTCTCGATGATCTCGATGTTGCTGCCGGCGATGGCCTCTTCGAAGCCGGCGACGTAGTCCTCGCCGTAGTCGTCGTTCTGGTGGAGGACCGCGACAGTGGCACCGTCGGGGAACTCCTGCTTCACGAACTCGCCGTAGATGGCGGCCTCGGTGGGGTACGCCGGCTGCCAGCCGATGGTCCAGGGGAACTCCTCGGCCATCGCACCCCAGGTGGATGCGCCGCTGGCGACGAACGCCTGGGGCACCTCCTGCTCGTTCATGTACCCGCGGATCGCGGTGTTGTTCGGCGTGCCGAGGGGGTTGAGGATCATGAAGACCTCGTCCTGCTCGACGAGGCGTTGGGCGTTGGCCACCGCCTGGTCGGGAGCGTAGCCATCATCGGTGATGATGTACTCGACCTGACGGGTGACACCATCGCCCATCTCGATGCCGCCCTCGGCGTTGATGCCGGCGAAGCAGGCCTCGACGCCCTCGCTGATGACCGAATAGGCCGACGCCGGACCCGAGAGCGGGTAGCTGGCGCCGATGGTGACGGTGTCGTCGGTGATGCCCGGATCGGGATCGACGGTCTCGCCGCCGTCGCCATCGCCGCCATCGGCAGTGTCTTCGGTGCCGGTGTCGCCACCGGCGTCGTCGGGGTCGTCGTCGCTGTCACGGCCGCAGGCCGCTGCGATGAGCAGCAGCGAGAGCAGCAGCACCAGCCAGCGGTGCCGTCGTAGGTCCTTCATCATGTTGTTCCCCTTGTCATGGATGGGTGCGGATGCGCGGACACCGGTTCGGGTGCGGGCGCGGGTTGAGTCGGGATCGTGTGGGCGGTGGGATCGCCGAGGTCGGGAGGGCGGGGTGAGCGGTCGATGACCATGTCGCGCACCCGTCGGAGGAGTCCCACCACTCCCGTAGGCATCATGATCATCACCAGGATGAGCACGATGCCGTAGATGACGTTCGGCGCCGCCGGGTTGATGTTGGCGGCGTAGACCGGACCGAACTGGGAGAAGAAGGCACCGAACACCGGTCCGAGCACAGTCGCCAGCCCCCCGACCACGGCACCGGTGAGGAACTCGATGGCGACGAGCACGGTGAACGACTCGGGCGACACGAAGCCGACCACCCAGGCGAAGAGAGCACCGGCCACCCCGGCGAACGCCGCGCTGTAGGCGAAGATCAGCGTCTTGAACACCGCCAGATCGATGCCCATCGTCTCGGCGGCGATGTGGTTGTCGCGGATCGCGATGAGGGCCCGGCCGATCCGTCCCCGCACCAGGTTGCGTGCCACGCCGAAGAGGACGACGGCCACCGCCACGGTCACGAAGTAGCGCCACTGGTCGTCGGCGAGGCCCGACCACTCGGGCGCCGGAGGCTTGCGCACCACGATGCCCTGCGAGCCGCCGGTGAGATCGTCGAACCGCTTGATGAAGGGCGGGGCGACGACGGCGAGGGCCAACGTCACGAGGGCCAGGTAGAGGCCTTCGAGGCGGAGCGCCGGGATGCCGAAGAGGAACCCGAGCACGAAGGTGAGGATGAACGCAGGGACGAGGGTGAGCAGGTAGTTCCAGCCGTGGTCCTGCATCAGGATCACCGACGTGTAGGCGCCCACCGCGAAGAAGAAGCTGTGCCCCAGCGAGATCTGGCCGTTGTAGCCGGTGAGGAGGTTGACGCCCATGGTGGCGA
This sequence comes from Acidimicrobiia bacterium, assembly GCA_016649895.1. Lineage (GTDB taxonomy): Bacteria > Actinomycetota > Acidimicrobiia > Acidimicrobiales > SKKL01 > Actinomarinicola. The sequence continues at coordinate 10,938 of JAENWR010000041.1, forward strand.
TGGCGAACACGGCGACCATGGTGAACGTGTAGACCCGGTAGGGCGACATGGCGTACGGCAGCCCGATGACCAGCGCGGCGCCGGCTGCCACCATGGTCCATCGAATCGAGCGGTCGAGGGCACCGCCGGCCGGTACCGAGATCTTCGCCATCTCAGACCCTCGCCACGACGTGGCGGCCAAAGAGCCCGACGGGCTTCACCATCAGGACCCCGAAGATGACGATGAGCGGCACCGCGATCTTGAGATCGGAGCCGATGAAGCCGATGTAGGTACCGGCCATGTTCTCGGCCACCCCCACGATGATGCCGCCGACGACCGCCCCGACCGGGCTGTCGAACCCGCCGAGGGTGGCGGCGGCGAACGCGTAGATCTGGACGCCCACCATCATGTTCGGGTCGAGGAAGAGCCGGGGGGCCACGATGACGCCGGCCAGCGCGCCGAGCACGGCGGCCAGGCCCCAGCCGAGCATGAGCATGCGCCCGACGTTGATGCCAACGAGCCGGCTCGACTCGGGGTTGGCCGCTGCGGCTCGCATGGCGAGGCCGATCTTCGTCTTCTGGAAGAGCAGGTACAGGAGCGTGACGGTGACGGCGAGGACGACGATGGTCCCGACGTGGGCGAACGAGATCCGGACGTCGCCGAACCGCTGCTCGCCGGTGGGGAACGGGTCGGGGAAGTCCTTGATGACGAAGTCCCAGACCCACCCGGCCGCCTGGTTGAAGATCAACAGCAACCCGAGCGTGACGATGACGATCGCCAGGATCGACGAGCCCTCGACCGGCCGGATCACCACCCGTTCGATGGCACAACCCCCCAAGAACGAGATCACGAGTGTGACCCCGATGGCACCCCACACCGGCCACCCCCACTGCGTGAACTGCCACGCGATGAAGGTCGAGAACATCGCCATCTCGCCCTGGGCGAAGTTGACGATGCGGGTGGATCGGTAGATCAGCACCAGGGCGAGGGCGAGCGATGCGTAGACGCATCCGGTGGCCACGCCCAAGATGAGCTGTTCGAAGAAGAGCGACATTCAGTACCCCAGGTAGGCGCGGCGGACACCCTCGTCGGCGCGGATGTCATCGGCGGGACCGCTGGTGGCGATCTCGCCTGCTTCGAGGACGTAGGCGACGTCGGCGATGTCGAGGGCGAGGTTGGCGTTCTGCTCGACGAGCAGGACCGTGGCCCCGCTGATCGCCTTCAGCTCGGCGAGCGTGCGGAAGAGGTCTTTGACGATGATGGGGGCGAGTCCGAGCGACGGCTCGTCGAGGAGCAGCAGGCGTGGCTTCAGGAGGATGGCGCGGCCGATGGCGAGCATCTGCTGCTCGCCGCCCGAGAGGTTGCCCGCGGGTTGCGTGCGTCGCTCGCGCAGGTTGGGGAAGAGGGAGTAGACGTCGTCGATGTCGGAGCTCACCTGCGCGTCGCGCCGCGTGTAGGCGCCGAGCCGGAGGTTCTCGTCGACCGTCTGCTCGGAGAACGTGCCCCGGCCTTGGGGCACGTGGGCCACGCCCAGGCGCACGATGCTGTCGGTGCTGGCCGAGGTGATGTCGTGGCCGTCGAGCTCGATGCGGCCGCCGTTCTTCGTCATCCCGGTGAGGGCCCGCAGCGTGGTGGTCTTGCCCGCACCGTTGGCGCCGAGGATGACCGCCGTCTGCCCCTGCTCGACCGAGAAGCTGATGCCGTGCAGCACCCGCACCGGACCATAGCCAGCGACGAGTCCGTCGACGGTGAGGAAGCTCATGCGACCCCTCCCAGGTAGGCCTCGACGACGGCGGGATCGCCCGCGACCTCGGCCGGTGTGCCCTCGGCGATCTTGCGACCGAGATCGAGGGCGACGACCTGGTCGGAGACCCGCATGACGAGCGACATGTGGTGCTCGACGAGCAGGATCGTGAGATCGAAGTCGGTGCGGAGCTGGAGGATGACGTCGCCGAGCTCGTCGACCTCGGCGTGGGTGAGCCCGCTGGCGGGCTCGTCGAGGAGCAGCAGCCGCGGATCGCCGGCGAGGGCACGGGCGATCTCGACGCGCTTGAGCGTGCCGTACGGGAGTCCAGCCGCCGGGCTCGAGGCGTGCTGGGTGAGCTCGAGTCGGTCGAGCAGCTCGCGGCAACGCTCCCGCGTTCGACGCTCTTCGCGGCCGACGCCAGGGAGCCGCAGGGCGCCGGTGAGGAAGTTCGCCCGGGTGGCGTGGTGCGCGCCGACCATGACGTTGTCGAGGACGCTGAGCGCCGGGAAGAGGGCCAGGTTCTGGAACGTGCGGGCGATGCCGGCGCTGGCGATGTCGTGGGGCGCCAGCTTCAACAGGTCGGTGCCCTCGAAGCTCACCTGGCCCGAGGTCGGCTCGTAGAGTCGGCTCACCACGTTGAACAGCGTGGTCTTGCCCGCACCGTTCGGCCCGATCAGTCCGCAGATCTCACCGCGGCCGATCGAGAACGAGGTGCCGTCGAGAGCGACCACGCCGCCGAAGCGAACGCCCAGTTCGGTCACCGTCAAGATCTGTGTTCCCGCGCCCTGTGTCATCACCAAGAGACGAACGTAGCCCATCCGAACCCCTCGTGTGTGTCAGAAGTCACATCCACTGCGGTCGATGGGTCGTCGACGGCGAACCGGTCGGGTCAGTGCTTGACGACAGCCCCCAGGAACGCCTGCGTCCGCTCGTTCTGCGGGTCCTTGAGCACCTCGCTCGGTAGCCCTTCCTCGATGACCTGCCCGTTGTCGAACATGATCACCTTGTCGGCCACCTCGCTGGCGAACCCCATCTCGTGGGTGACCAGCATCATCGTCGTCGTGCCGTCCTCGGCGATGTCGCGCAGGACGGTGAGCACCTCGCCCACCAGCTCGGGGTCGAGTGCGGATGTCACCTCGTCGAACAGCATCACCGCCGGCTCGGTGGCGAGCGACCGGGCGATGGCCACCCGTTGCTTCTGGCCGCCGGACAGCTGACCGGGTGTGTGGTTGGCGTGCTCGACGAGGCCCACCTTGTCGAGGAGGTCCATCCCCAGCTGGTGGGCCTCGCGCTTGCCCATGCCCTTCGCCTTGATGGGAGCGAGGGCGATGTTCTCGAGCGCCGTCATGTGGGGGAACAGGTTGAAGTGCTGGAAGACCATGCCGACGTCGGAGCGCACCGACCGGATGTGCTTCTCGCCCGCGGGCTTGAGCTGCCCGCCCTTCTGCTCGTGGTAGAGGTGGCGACCGTTGACCTCGATGGTTCCGGAGTCGGGACGCTCGAGGGTCATGATGACCCGCAGGATCGTCGTCTTGCCCGACCCCGAGGGGCCGATGATGACCACGCGCTCGCCCGGCGCCACGTCGAGGTCGAGGCCCTGCAGCACGACGTTGTCGCCGAACGCCTTGTTGACCCCGCGCATCCGCACGGCCGGGGACGAGACGGGATCGTGCGGTGAGTCGACCGGGCCGGGCCGGTCGGATGGTTCAGCTGATGCGTTCATACGCGATGCGCCTCTCGAGTCGTCGAACGAGCCAGGCCGAAGGGATGCTGACCAGGAGGAAGCCGATGCCGATGAGCGTGTAGGGCTCGACCCCGGCGTCGAAGCTGCGGCCGGAGGCGGCGGTGGCGAAGGCGAGGATGCCGGTGACCTGGATGGTCGAGCCGAGCGGGGCGTCCTTGAAGCCGGCGATGAGGAAGTTGCCGAGGGCCGGCAGGACGTTCGGGATGGCCTGGGGGATGATGATCTGGCTCCACTTGGTGGTGGGCCCGAGGTTGAGTGCGGTGGACGCCTCCCACTGGCCCTTGGGCACGCTGTTGATGCCGGCCCGGTACGCCTCCGAGCAATACGTGCCGTAGTGGACGCCGAGCCCGATGACCAAGGTGACGAACGCACCGAGGGTGATGTCCCAGTCGGGCAGTGCGTAGTAGACGAAGTAGAGCTGGATGAGCAGCGGGGTGCTGCGCACGAACTCGATGAAGAGCGCGACCGGCAAGCGGACGACACGGAGGCGCGACCGACGACCGAGCGCCAGGAGCAGTCCGATGACGAGGGCGACGGCGAACCCGGCGACGGTGGCTTGGGCTGTCACCCAGATGCCGCGCAGCATGTCGGGGACCAGGGCGAAGAAGTAGTCCCAGTCGAAGGTGGTCCCCGGCCTGGGGCGGTGCTCGGTGCTGAAGCGGATGTCGCCTCCGCCGAAGCGCCACATGAACGCGGCGAACACCACCACGCCCGCGGCGATGACGAACGTCTTCGGGCGCAGCCACCACGGCCGGATGTCGGGCGGCGCCACGTGGTGGGCGCCGGCCGGGGACGGGGTCACGGGGTCGGTATCGGTGCTCACCCGCCTGCCCCCGCGGTGACCTTGGGCGACGGCGACAGCTCGACCCCGTTCCGGGCGCCTTCGAATCGGCGGTTGACCCGCCACTCGGCCAGCCGGAACAAGCCGTTGATGATCTGGGCGACCACGAAGTAGATGACGAGGATGTTGACGAACAGCACGGCGTCGCTGGGAGCATCGGGGCTGAGACGCCCGGAGACCCGCAGCTTCACACCCTCGTACGACAGGTCGGAGAGGCTGATGAGCGACACCAACGCCGTGCCCTTCAGGATCTCGATGGTGAGGTTGCCCATCGGCGGAAGGATGATCCGCATGGCCTGGGGCAGGATGACGTGGCGCAGGCGTTGGGTCTCGGTGAGGTTGAGGGCGATGCTCGCCTCGGTCTGCCCCCTGGGCACCGACTGGATCGCACCCCGCACGATCTCACCGCCGTAGCCGCCCATGTTGATGCCCAGGGCGATCGACCCCATGAGGAGCAGGCTGGGCTGATCGACGCCGAGCAGGATGGGCAGCGCGTAGGCCATCCAGAAGAGCAGGACGATGGTGGAGATGCCTCGGGTGACCTCGATCCAGGCGAGCGAGACGGAGCGGGCGATGCGGCTCGGCGACAGCCGGGCCACGCCCAGCACCACCGAGAGCACGATCCCGAGGGCGAACGCGAGGGCGAGGACCTGCAGGGTGACCTGCAGGCCCTCGAAGAGGCGGTCGTAGTAGTGGGCGGGAAGTTGTATGTCCATGGGCAGGAGGGCGGGGCGTGGTCAGCGCCCCGACAGGCGCGGCGGCCGCGTGAGGGGCACGACCGGTGGCCGGTCGTACCCCTCTCGCTCAGAGATCAACCGACGAGGTCCTCGACGGTGAGCTCGGCCGCGGTCTCGACGTCGGCCTCGGCGAAGCCGAAGCTGGTGACGATCTCCTTGACCGTGCCGTCGGCCTGAAGCTCGTCGAGCTTCAGGTTGAACGCATCGACGAGCTCCTGGTCGTCGAAGCCGAAGCCGCCACAACCGAGGATCTCCTCGCCGTTCTCGTCGAGGGGGAAGAAGCCCTCGACGGCCTCGAAGCCGTCCATGGCATCGGCCTGGGTCTTGATGGTGAGGTAGGTGCCGGTCACCGCGTCGACCCGACCTGACTCGATGGCGTCGTACTGGGCGTTGACGTCACTGAACAGCTCGATCTGTTCGGCCAGAACGCCGGCTTCGGCGACGTAGTCCTCCTCGACACCACCTGTGAGCACGGCGATGGTGGCGCCAGAATCGACGACCGACTGGTAGTCGCTCAGGTCGTCGGGGTTGCCCTCCGGCACGAGCAGCGACTCGGACACGCAGTAGTCGGGATCCGAGAACATGATCTGGCCGGCTCGCTCCTCGTTGATGAACATGCCGGCGGCGATCATGTCGAACTGGCCGGCTTGGAGGCCGGGGATGAGGTTGCCGAAGTCGACGACCGTGGCCTCGATGTCGGCAATGCCCATCTCGCAGAGGACGGCGCGGGCCACCTCGGGCGCCTCGCCGGTGGCGTTGCCCTCGTCGTCCTCGTAGCCGTAGGGGACCTCGTTGGCGATGCCGACGTCGACCGTGCCGGCCTCTTGGAGCTCGGCCAACAGGCCGCCCTCCTCGCCGACGACATCGTCGGATGCCTCGCACTCGTCGCCAGCTGTCTGCTCGGTGGTGTCGCCACCGCCGGGGGCAGCATCGTCGTCATCGCCGTCATCGTCTCCGCACGCGGCGACGACGAACGCCATGGCCGCCAGGATCGCTAGCAACCGCCAGATTCCCGTCGTCGATCGTGAGGGCTGTGCTGCGGTCATGTGGTTGGAACCTTCCGTCGGGGATGCGATCGCCACCAGGGGTGGCTCATCCCAAACCGCCCAACTCCATACGACAAGTTTCGCCCCACAGAACCGCGACGAGTCAGGTGAACCACGTACACGTGGGTGCCCTGGCAGTCGCTTCCATAGGTAGCACACGAGAACGGGGCATCCATGCCCCGAACCGGATCGTCACACACCTGCGCAGCACGCGCCTGGGGCGTTTCCCGAGGTCATGAGGGGTGTTTCCACACCGGTCGACAGCTCGGATCGTCACATGGGAAGCTCAGCTGACGAGGACCGGCTCGTCCTCGTCGACGTCGTCGTCGCCCGGGGACGGCCCTTCCACATCGATCCGGGGGAGCAACCGGTCGAGCCAGCCGGGCAGCCACCAGTTGCGCTCGCCGAGCAGCTCCATGGTGGCGGGCACCAGCAACATCCGCACCACGGTGGCGTCGAGCAGCACGGCGAACGAGAGGCCGAGCCCGAACAGCTTGATGATGCGGTCGTCCTCGAACATGAAGCTGCCGAACACCACCACCATGATGGCCGCCGCGGCGGTGATGACCCGGGCGGTGGCGGCGAGCCCGTCGGCCACCGACTCGACCGTGTCACCGGTGCGGTCGTACTCCTCCTTGATGCGCGACAGGAGGAAGACCTCGTAGTCCATCGAGAGGCCGAACACGATGGCGAAGAGCATCATCGGCACGAACGGCTCGATGGGTGCGCCGGAGATGTTCAGCACGCCGCCGAACCAGCCCCACTGGAAGACGGCGACGACCACGCCGTAGGCCGCGCCGATCGAGAGCAGGTTCATGATGACCGCCTTGATGGGCACCACGAGCGACCGGAACACCGCCATCAGCAGCAGGAAGGACAGGGCGAGGACGGCGCCGAAGAAGATGAAGAGCCGACCCGACAGGAAGGTGGTGAAGTCGGCGTTCGCGGCGACAGCACCCGTGATGTGGACCTCGACGCCGGTGCCGGCGATCGCTGCCGGCACCACCTCGTGACGCAGCTCGCCCAGCAGCGCGGCGGTGGCCTCGTCCTGAGGGGCGGTGTCGGGGATCACCCGGATGAGGAAGGCAGGTGCGTTGGCCGGATCGGCGAGGTCGCTCGGGAACACCGGGAACACCGAAGCGACGCCTGGTGCGGCATCGAGCGCCGCGGCCACCTGCTCGGCCACGGCGTAGCCACCGCCGTCGGGCGCTGCCACGATGGCGATGAACGGGCCGTTGAAGCCGGGGCCGAACCCCTCGGCGAGCAGGTCGTAGGCCCGCCGCGTGGTGGTGGATTCCGGGAAGTTGCCCTCGTCGGAGAAGCCCAGGCGCAGCCCGAACACGGGCAGGGCGAGCACGACCAGGAACGTTCCGCCGAGGAGCAGCCCCGCCCACGGGTGGGCTTGCACCAGACGGCTCCAGCGGTATGGGAAGGTCTCGCGCGTCGGCTTGGGCGCTCGCCGCGGCACCTCGCGGCGCAACGGAGCGAACGCGAACCCGGCGACGAGCACGACCACGGCCAGCGGGGCGGCGACGAGCAAGGGATCGATGCCGATGCCCACGCCGAGCAGCGTGACGGCCACGAGGACGGCGGCGATGAGCCCCCGCCAGCGGGTGACCTCGACACGGTGCTGGGCGAAGCCGAGGAGCGCCGGCAGCAGCGTGACCGAGGCGACCATGGTGACGGCGACGGTGGTGGCCGCGCCGATGCCGAGCCCGCTGACGAACCTGAGCCCGATGAGCAACATCCCGAGCAGCGAGATCACCACAGTGATGCCGGCGAACACCACGGCTCGGCCTGCCGAGTCCATCGCCAGGACCGTCGCCTCCTCGGGATCGTGGCCGTGGTGGAGCCCTTCGCGGTAGCGGGTGACGATGAACAGGGCGTAGTCGATGCCGACACCCAGGCCGATCATCGCCCCGATCACCGTGGCCAGGTCGGGCATCGACGTGAGGTTCGACAACAGGGCGATGAGGCCCGCTCCGGTGCCGACCCCGAACAGCGCCACGCCGATGGGGAGCCCCATGGCCAGCACCGACCCGAACGACAAGATGAGCACCACGATGGCGAAGGCCAAGCCGATGATCTCGGACTCGGGCGGCTCGAACTCGCCGAACAGGGCGCCGCCGATCTCGACGGTGAGACCGTCGACCTCGGGGATGAGCACGTTCAGGCGTTGCCCGATCTCCATGCCCCGGACCTGGTCGATCTCGTCGCCCAGCGCGAGCTCGGCGTAGGCGACGGTGCCGTCGGGGCTGGTGTGGAAGCCCATTGCATCGTCGAAGGGACTCGCGACGGTGAGGTCGTCGATCTCGGCCGCCTCGGCGAACATGGCCTCCATCGCGGCGCGCACCTCGGGGGTGTCGACGCCGTCGGCGTGCGAGAACACGATGGAACCACCGAGGCCCCCGCCGAGGGCACCGAAGTGCTCGTCCATGGCGTCGAAGCCGTCGCGGCTCTCCGATGCCGGGATCTCGAACGCCCCCTCGTACGCGGCCCCCACCACACCGGAGATGCCATTGGTGGCCACGAGGATGACGATCCAGGCGACGAGGACCACGCGGCGCCGCTGGAAGCACAGCCGACCGAGTCGAGCGAGCATGGGGTTCTCCGTTTGGTTGCGCCCTGCCGCCGCAGCAGGGCGAGCGATCGTGAATCTACGCACAAGTGGTGGATACGCGCCGGTGCAGCGGGGGTGGCATCGATCACACCGCGGGCCCGATGGCTGACAACGGCGACCGAGTGGGCGGGGGTCGGGGACGATCCGCATCGTGGGACGTGCACGATCGTCCCCAACCGGCTGGGGGAATCGGGGTCGGGGACGATCCGCATCGTGGGACGTGCACGATCGTCCCCAACCGGCCCGGCTCCGCCGTGGCTACGCTCGGCCGTCGTGGCCAGCCGCACCGATCCAATGGGCGAGCGCGACCGCATGGCCCTCCACGCTGCTCAGCGCTACTACCTGCAGCAGGTCTCGACCCCCGAGCTGGCCGAGGAGCTGTCGGTGTCGCGCTCGACCGTGTCGCGCCTGATCGCCCATGCCCGGGCCATGGGCTGGGTGCACATCGAGGTGCGCAGCCCGTTCGGGCTGCTGTCGGCCGTCGAGCAGCAGATCCAACGTCGCTACGGGCTGGCCCACGTCGGCAGCGTTGCGTCGACCACCCCGGCGGACACCCTGGCTGCCGCGGCGGGCGCGGCCGCCACGTTCCTCAACGGCCTCGTCCACGACGGCATGACGGTGGCCGTGGCATGGGGCACCACCACCGACGCCGTGAGCCGAGCGGTGCAGCCCCGCCCCCTGTCGGGCACCACGGTCGTGCAGCTGAACGGCGGCGGCAGCGTCAACGACGCTGGCGGCAGCTTCGCCGTCGACATCATCGCCAACCTCGCCAAGGCGTGGGGGGCGCGTGGCGACGTGTTCCCGGTGCCGGCGTTCTTCGACCACGCCGAGACCCGCGAGATGCTCTGGCGTGAGCGCAGCATTCGGCGCCTAGTGGACGCGCAGGCATCGGCCGACCTCGCCCTGTTCTCGGTGGGCGCGGTGCGCGCGGACGTGCCCAGTCAGGTCCACGTGGGCGGCCACCTCTCCCCCAACGACCTCCACCGCCTGCACCGCGCGGGCGTCGTCGGCGACATCGCCACCGTCTTCTACCGGTCAAACGGCAGCACCACCGACATCGAGATGAACTCCCGGGCCAGCGGGCTTCCGCTCGAGGAGCTGCGCAAGGTGAAGTATCGGCTGTGCGTGGCGGTGGGCGCCGGAAAGGCCGAGGCACTCGCCGCCGCACTCGCTGGCGGCTACGTCACCCACCTCCTGGCCGACCACGAGCTGCTGGCCGGTGTGGCGCGCATCATGGACGCCGGTCCCGTCTGACGCCGTCGGAGCCGGCCGCCCACGCCTCGGCCGCCGTCGGGCCGAGGAGGATCCGCGCCGCATCGACGACACCGGGATCGGCCCTCAGCTCGCTGGTGCGGTTGAGCTGGGCGAGTTGGGTGCGCCGACGGAGGAAGTCCTCCATCATCACGATCCACTCCTCGGCCGCCGCCACCTCGACCTCGGCCCGGCACAGGTCGCCGAGCTCGATCATCGGCCGTCCCATCTCGCGCTCGCCCTCGACGAGGGCGACGACCTCGTGGGCCCGCCGTCCGTAGCGGCGCCACAAGAGCTCGCCGGCGGTGCCAACGGCATCGAACCGCGGCGCGGGAAGGTCGAGGTGACCGGAGCGGAGGAGGAAGCGGTCGCGCTCGGCCGCGTCGGGCTCACCGAACCAGCGGGTGCGGCGTGACGGCACGTCGACACCGCAGGACCGCACGGCGTCGATCACCTCGGAACCCACGTTGAGGCAGTCCGAGAGCTTGCCGCCGAGCACCGACACCACCGCAGCCGACCGATCGACCTCGACGGCATGCCGTCGCGAGAGCTCGGTCCAGTCGCGGTCGCCCGCCTGCTCGTCACCGGCCAGGACCAGGCTGCGCACCCCGCATCGCTCGGCGATGATGTCGCGAACGGTCAGTGGGGTGTCGAGCGCCAACCGCTTGTTGATCTGGTCGAGGACGAAGGCGCGCTCCTCGGCGGTCACCGCCACATCGGGATCGTCGACGCGGGTGTCGGTCGTCCCGATGACCGATCGGTGACCCATGGGCAACACGTAGAAGAGCCGCCGCTCGTCGTCGTAGAAGGCCAGCACCCGGCCCGAGTCGGTGATCTGGGGGACGACGAGGTGGATGCCCTTGGAGAGCACCAAGCGGCGCTCGGTCGGGGCATCGGTCATGTCGCTCACCTCACCGACGCGGGGGCCCGCGGCGTTCACGAGGACACGGGCCGAGGTCTCGATGCACGCGCCTGTTGTGGTGTCGCGGAGCTGCACGGCCCAATGGCCGGCCGTCCGCTCGGCGGCCGTCACCTCCACGTAGTTGGCGATGGCCGCGCCATGGCCGGCGGCGTCGAGGGCCATCTCGCTCACGAAGCGTGCGTCGTTGTCGAGGAGCAAGAAGTCGGAGTACTCGATGCCGCCACGCACGCCCGCGGTGTCGATGGCCGGTTCCAGCGCCGCGATCTTCGAGCGCCGACGGTGGCTCGGCGGCCGGGTCCGGAACGCGCCCATGCCCCAGTAGGCCGTGGCGCCCAGCATCGCGAACCACGGGGGGTGCGGCGACGACGCGTCGAGGGCAGCCAGGAAGCGCACCTCGGAGATGCGCGAGGGGTAGGCGGCGGCGAGGCGGTTCCGTGACCGGCAGAGCCCCACCACCAGCGGGACCTCGTAGCCCTCGAGGTACTTGAAGCCACCCCACACCATGTTGGACGACTCCTGGCTCGTCCCCGACCCGAAGTCGGCGCGGTCGACCATGGCGACCGACGCGCCGTGGGCGGCGAGGCCCATCGCCGACACGGCTCCGTTGAACCCACCTCCGATGACGAGCACGTCGAGGTCGGCGCCGGAGATCCGCTCGATGGCGGTCTCTCGCTTGTTCACAGTGTCCTCCATGGCGCGGGGCGCGAACCGGCTGGCGCCGCGCCCATCGATACCGCCCGTCGTGTGGTGCGACGGGGCCCCGGCCAGAGCCGTTGGCCGGGACCCCGCGTCTTCGTGGTCAGAGGCGGATCAGCTCTCCGACTCCCATGTGGCGATCAGCTCGTCGTAGGGAATCGTCTCCGGATCTTCGTCCTCGTTCTCGAGCTGGGGCACCGGTGCGCCCGGCTGGTCGTACCAGTACTGGGCGTCGCGCTCCTCGTTGAGCTGGACGCCGCACTCACCGCCGACCCCGGCTCGTTCTAGACGACCCATCACCTCGTCCTGGGCTGCGGCCAGGTTGTCCATCGCCTCTTGGGCGGTCACCTCACCGGTGGCCGCAGGGGCGATGTTCTCCCACCACAGCTGCGACAGCTTCGGGTAGTCGGGCACGTTCGTGCCGGTCGGCGTCCACTGCACGCGAGCCGGGGAGCGGTAGAACTCGATGAGGCCTCCGTAGTTGGCCGCGTTCTCGGTGAAGAAGTCGCTGTTGATGTCGGAGTCACGGATGAACGTGAGGCCATTGATCGACTTGGTCAGCGACACCGTCTTCGAGGTGACGAACTGGGCGTAGAGCCACGCCGCATCGCGGCGGTCGTCCGGCGTCGAGTTGAGGAAGGTCCACGAACCGGCGTCCTGGTAGCCGAGCTTCTGGCCTTCGTTCCAGTAGGCGCCGTGCGGGCTCGGTGCCATGCGCCACTTCGGCGTGCCGTCCTCGTTGAGCACCGCAGCGGCGCCTTCGGGGTCGGTCATGTCGGCGGTGAAGGCGGTGTACCAGAACACCTGCTGGGCGATGCCGCCCTGAGCCGGGACGGGGCCGGCCTCGCTGAAGGTCATGCCACCGGCTTCCGGCGGTGCGTAGGCCCCGAGCCAGTCGACGTACTTCTGGAGCGCGTAGACCGACGCCGGGGCGTTGGTGTCACCGCCGCGCGTGACCGACGAGCCGACCGGGCGGCACGACTCGACTCGGATGCCCCACTCGTCGACCGGGAGCCCGTTGGGGATGCCGGGGTCGCCGTTGCCGGCCATGGAGAGCCACGCGTCGGTGAAGCGCCAGCCGAGCGACGGGTCGCGCTTGCCGTAGTCCATGTGGCCGTAGACGTCGACGCCGTCGATGGTGCCGTCGCCGTTGACCTCGTTGGTGAAGAACTCGGCGATGTCCTCGTAGGCCGACCAGTTGACCGGGACCCCCAGCTCGTAGCCGTGGATGTCCTCGAACTGCGCCATGATCTCGGGGTCGGTGAACCAGTCGTAGCGGAACCAGTAGAGGTTCGCGAACTGCTGGTCGGGCAGCTGGTACACCTTGTCGTCGGGGGCCGTCACGAAGCTGAGGCCGATGAAGTCGTCGAGGTCGAGCGTGGGGCTCGTGACCTCGGCACCCTCGCCCTCGATGTAGTCCGACAGCGGCAGCACGTTGCCACTGCGCCAGTGCGTGCCGATGAGGTCGGAGTCGTTGACGTAGCCGTCGTAGATGTTCTCGCCCGACTGCACCTGGGTCTGGAGCTTCTCGATGACGTCGCCCTCACCGATCAGGTCGTGGGTCACCTTGATGCCGGTGATGTCCTCGAAGGCCTGGGTGAGCACCTGCGACTCGTACTCGTGGGTGGTGATCGTCTCGGAGACCACGTTGATCTCCATGTCGCGGAAGGGTTCGGCAGCGTCGATGAACCACTGCATCTCCTCCATCTGCTCCTCCGGCGACAGGGTGCTCTCGGCGAACTCCCCGTCGATCCAGATCTGTGCTGCTTCCTCGAACGACTCGGCATCCGACGCGTCGGTCTCGGTGCCCACGTCGGGGCCGCCGTCGGTGGGATCGGCGGTGTCGTCGTCGCCGCTGCCGCTACCGCAGGCGGCGGCGAGGAGCCCCACCGCGAGGGCCGCCGCCAGAACGCGACGCCGGGGCCGTGGAGTCGCTCGAGGCGATCCCCTCCCCTGCTCATGCGTAGTGACCATCTGCTCGTACATGTGTGTTCCCTCCCTGGATGGAACCCATCCCCTGTGTGCTGCTGCAGCCGCTGGGCACGCCGGTCGGCGCGTCATCCCCAGCGGAGAACCGCTCCCGCCCAGATCGCGGCGAACACGAGACCTGTGGTGAGGGCGAACGAGGTCGCCGCCAGCACCACGATGAGGATCAGGCCGGTGCCGAGGAGCGAGATGTAGATGCGGTCACCGCGCGCCGTCGGCACGGGGAGGAACCCCTTGCGCGGCGTCGAGGGGCGAACCGCGGCGAGGAGCGCGAGCGACGCCAGGCCGACGACGACGAGACCCACGAACACGGCGGTGCCGGTGGTCCAGGCCATCCACTCGAGGTCAGCCACGTCAGACCCTCCCCAGGGCGAAGCCCTTGGCGATGTGCTTGCGCACGAACCAGATGACGAGGGCGCCGGGGATGAGCGTGAGCGTGCCGGCGGCGGTGAGCAGCCCCCAGTCGAGGCCCGACGCGCTGACCGTTCGGGTCATGGTGACCGCGATGGGCTTGGCGTTCACCGAGGTGAGGGTCCGGGCCAGGAGCAACTCGACCCAACTGAACATGAAGCAGAAGAAGGCGGCCACGCCGACTCCGCTGCGGATGAGCGGCAGAAAGACCCGGAGGAAGAATCGGGGGAAGCGGTAGCCGTCGATGAGCGCCGTCTCGTCGATCGATCGTGGCACCGACGACATGAACCCCTCGAGGATCCACACCGCCAGCGGCACGTTGAACAGCATGTGGGCGAGCGCCACGGCGAGCGGCGTGTCGAACAGCCCCACGTTCTGGTAGAGCTGGAAGACCGGCAGCAGGAAGACGGCGGCGGGCGCCATCCGGTTGGTGAGCAGCCAGAAGAACAGGTGGTTGTCGCCGAGGAACCGGTAGCGCGAGAACGCGTAGGCCGCCGGGAGGGCGACCGCCAGCGACAGCACCATGTTGAGCAACGTGTACTGGATCGAGTTGAGGTAGCCCGTGTACCAGGACGCGTCGGTGAAGATCGTGCGGTAGTTGTCGAGGCTGAAGTTCTCGGGCCACCACGTGAAGCTGCCGAGGATGTCCTGGTTCGGGCGCAGCGACATCAGCGCCATCCACGCGATGGGCAGCATCAGCGCGACGACGTAGACGAGCAGCCAGGTGCGGCGCATGGCGTTGACGTGGCTCGGGCGCACGGTCACACCTCCTGGCGTTTCATGGCGGTGTAGAAGATGAAGCAGAAGAGCTGGATGAAGAAGAAGTAGACGAGCGAGTACGCGGCGGCCCGGCCGAGATCGAACTGCCCGATGGCGATCTTGGTGAGCGAGATGCTGAGGAAGTTCGTGGTGTTGCCAGGACCTCCGCCAGTGAGCACGAACGGCTCGGTGTAGATCATGAAGCTGTCCATGAACCGGAGCAGGACGGCGATGGTGAGCACGCCACGCAAGCGGGGAAGCTCGATGTAGCGGAAGATCGCCAGCCGCCTGGCGCCGTCGATGGTGGCGGCGCGGTAGTAGGCATCGGGGATCGAGCGGAGCCCGGCGTAGACCAGGAGCGCCACCAGCGGGGTCCAGTGCCACGTGTCCATGAGCAGCACGGTGAACCATGCGTCGCGGGGGTTCTGGCTGTAGTTGTAGGTGATGCCGAGGAGGTCGTTGACGACGTAGCCACCGAGGCCGATGTCGGCTCGGGCGAAGATCTGCCAGATCGTGCCTACCACGTTGAACGGGATGAGCAACGGCAGCGCCATCAGCACCAGGGCCATCGAGGCGCGCCAGCCGCGCTTGGGCATGGCGAGCCCGATGGCGATCCCGAGCGGGATCTGGATGGCGAGCACCTGGAGCGAGAACCGGATGGTGCGCCAGAAGCTGTCGCGGATGGACGAGTCGTTCAGGATGTTGCGGAACCACTCGCCGCCGACGAAGACACGGTTGCCGGGGCCGAAGATGTCCTGCACCGAGTAGTTGACGACGATGACGAGCGGGATGATCGCGGTGAAGGCCACCGACGCCACCACCGGCAGGACGAGGAACCACGCCTTGTTGTTGTGGGGCTTCGACGGGTCACTCATCGGGCTCCTCCGGTGCCGACGACCGATGAGCTGCCCTCGACCCGCACGCCGTGGCGGAAGAAGTGAACGTCGTCGCCGTCCATGAGCACGGTGCAACGGCCCGACGGCACGTGCTCGCCCGGTGGGATCCGCGCCACCAGTCCGGCGTCGCCCACGAGCAGCTCGACGAGGTGCGCGGTGCCGATGTCGCGCACCGCTCCGACCTCGGCCTCGAGCCCAGCCGGGCCGCTGCGGTCGAGCGGGGCGCACCGCACGAAGTCGGGGCGGATGCCGATGACGTCGCCGGGTTCGTGATCCGGGGAGACAGAGCTGGGGAGGCGAAGCAGATCGACTCCCCCGAACCCGACGACGCCGCCTCGCACCGCACAGTCGATGAAGTTCATGCCGGGTGAGCCGATGAAGTTGCCGACGAAGGTGTGGGCGGGCCGCTCGAACAGCTCGTCGGGGGTGCCCTTCTGCACCACTTCGCCTTGATCCATCACCACGACGGTGTCGGCGAAGGTGAGCGCCTCGGTCTGGTCGTGGGTGACGTAGACGAGGGTGTGGTTGAGCTCGGAGTGCACCCGCTTGAGGGCCTGGCGCAGCGTCCACTTCTTCTGCGGGTCGATGACGGTGAGCGGCTCGTCGAAGAGGATCGCGCTGACGTCGCGACGCACCAGGGCCCGCGAGAGCGACACGAGTTGCTTGGCATCGGCGCTGAGGCCCTTGGCCCGCTCCTTCAACAGGTGGCCGATCTCGAGGAGCTCGGCCACCTCCTCGGCCCGGGCTTGGGCCTCGCGCTTGTCGATGCCTCGGTTGCGCAGCGGAAAGCGCATGTTCTGCTCGACGGTCATCGACTCGTAGAGCACCGGGAACTGGAAGACCTGGGCGATGTTGCGCTCGACGGTGGAGGCGCCGGTGACGTCGACCCCGTCGAAGAGGATCCGGCCCTCGGTCGGGGTGAGGAGTCCCGAGATGATGTTGAGCATGGTCGTCTTGCCGCAGCCGCTGGGGCCGAGCAACGCGTAGGCGCCACCGTCCTCCCACGTGAGGTCGATGCCCTTCAGCGCGTCGTCGGAGCGGCCGTAGCGGTGGCGCACGCCATCGAGCCGGATCTCAGCCACCGGAGAGCACCGCCTGGTCGGGGCTGGCGAGGAGCCGGCCGTCGTCGGCCGCGAAGGCGTAGAGCGATTCGGGCCGGATGTAGAGGTGGAGGTGCTCGCCGATCGAGTGGCTGTGGACCCCCGGCAGCTCGGCGATGAGCGAACCGGACTCGCCCGAGCGCACGTGGAGGTACGTGGCCGATCCGGTGAGCTCGGCGAGGAGCAGCTCGCCGCCGACCTCGAGGGCTCCGCCGTCGGGGTCGGCGACGGTGATCAGGTGGGGCCGCAGACCGAGGATGACCTCGGTGTCGTCGACCCCGACGAGATGACCCGGCCGCGGCACCTCGATGCCGCCGGGGAGGACGATCGACCCGTGCCGCACCGCGCAGCGCAGCAGGTTCATCGGCGGGTCGCTGAACACCCTGGCCACCTGGCTCGTGGCCGGGCGGTGGTACGCCTCGACGGCAGGACCGACCTGGAGGATGGCGCCCTCGTGCATCACCACGGTGCGGCCGCCGAGGGTGAGCGCCTCGACCGGCTCGCTCGTGGAGTAGATGACCACCGAGTCACGCTCGACGAAGATGCGGTTGAGCTCCTCGCGCAGTTCCTCTCGCAACTTGTAGTCGAGGTTCGCCAGCGGCTCGTCGAGGATGAGGAGGCTGGTCTCGCGCACGAGCGCTCGGGCGATCGCCACCCGTTGCTGCTGACCGCCGGACAGCTCGTCGGGCCGCCGGTCGAGGTAGGGACCCAGAGCGAGCAGCTCGGCCGCCTCCCCCACCCGCTGGCGGAGCTCGGACGAGCTGAGGCGCTCGCGTCGGCGCAACGGCGAGGCGATGTTCTCGAACACCGTCATCGACGGGTAGTTCACGAACTCCTGGTAGACGAACGCCACGTCGCGGTCGCGCACCGACCGGCGGGTGACGTCCTCGCCGTTGGCCACCACCGAGCCCGCGGTGGGGGTGTCGAGCCCGGCGGCGATGCGCATCAGCGTGGTCTTGCCGGCAAGCGTCGGCCCGGCCAACACGTTGAGCCCCCGCTCGAGCACGAGGTCGACCGACGTGAGCCATGGCTCGACGTCGACCACCTTCTCGATCCCCACGAGCTCCAGCACTTCTGCTCCCCATCGGCCAGCTGCACCATCGGTGTGGTGCGATCGAGCTGACCAGAGGCGACCTTCACACGCTAGTGAGAAATGTGTCAAGCATCTTGCACGAACGTGCAGAACCTACCACTGCACACCTCACCGTCGTTGCGCCGGACGGCCGACGGCGACAACCCGCTTCCGTCTGCGGTATGGCAGCGGTATGCTGATCTCATGGCGAGGAAGACCCGCACCACGGCATCCGCAGAGTCGATCGAGACGTACTCCGAGCTCGCTCGGCTGTTGGAGGACGCCCTGCGCGACCGCGAGCGCACGGCGACCTCGCTGCGCCTAAACCGTTCGCTGTGGGAAGCAGCCGACTTCGCCGTTCACCGGGGTTGGGCAGCCTCACTCACCTCCCTCGTCGAGCAGAGCGTCGCCACCCGTCTCGCCGAGATCGCATCTGTCGCCGATGAGCAAGCAGCGCTCGTCGAGCACTACGAGCGACACCCCGACGCGCGGTCCGAGCTGTGGGAGCTCGCCCTCGCTGCCGCCGAGATCGACGGCAACCCTGTCGCCGAACACCCTGGCCTCCTCCGCCGCGCCGCCGAGTCCCTCGGAGATCGGGCCGACATCGACGCAGTGCTCGCCTGGGCCGAAGGCGCCCTCGCCGCTCCTGTCGCGTGACCACCGTCATCCTCGACAACGAGGCCGTCGCCGCCCTGCGCGACGTGCACCACCCGCACCACAAGCGCGTCCTGGCCTTCGTCGAGGCGAACCGGCCCACAAACCGTAGGGAGACGGGCCGACGCACCGTCGTTCCCGCCGCCGTTCGGGTCGAGGCCAACTGGGACCGCACCAGTCCAGCGGCGGCAACGATCAACCGGCTCCGAATCGAGGACGTCCCGCTCGACCAGATCGGGGCGAACCTGGCTGCGGCGCTCCACGACGAGTGCGATGTGTCGGTTGCCGACGCGCACGTGGGAGCCACGATCCAACGCCAGGCCAGAGCCGACGACGTCGTCGTGATCACCAGCGACCCCGGTGATGTTCGCCTCGTCGCGGGGAGTCGAGCCGTGCGAGTCATCACGCTCTGACCCGGCGAGCGTCGGGTCGCTCGGCGTGGCCGGGTTGGCGAGCTTCCGTCGCGTCCTCATGCACTCCGTC
Source organism: Acidimicrobiia bacterium (assembly GCA_016649895.1). GTDB lineage: Bacteria > Actinomycetota > Acidimicrobiia > Acidimicrobiales > SKKL01 > Actinomarinicola. The sequence goes on from JAENWR010000041.1 coordinate 29,883, forward strand.
GGGACGCTGCCGCAAAACCTACGGCTCGCCACTCTCTTAGCTCATAGGCATAGCAATTTGAACGAATACCTGCACTGCGAGCTTAGAGACTCGCCATTTCTGTTAGCCTTTGGGCTATGAGAAAGAGTGACAGAGCCGCCCAGGCGAGACGAGAGCTCGATCGCAAGTTCGCCGCTGCGAACGTCGAGCCGATCCGGGCCAGACCACGCGGAGGCTGGATCCGCGCGATTCGTGCGGGCCTCGGCATGAGCCAGGAAGCACTAGCTGCCCGCCTCGAGATCACCGGGCCGAGCGTGGCCAGACTCGAGAAGAACGAGCTCAACGAGGCAATCAGCATCGGCAAACTGGCCCAGGTCGCCCGCGCTATGGACTGCCAGCTCGTCTACGCGCTGGTTCCGAACACCAACCTCGAGAACACCGTCCAACAGCAGGCCCGCCGCGTCGCCGCGACCACACTCGGCTACGTCGCCGCGACCATGGACCTCGAAGACCAGGCCGTCGAAGCCGACGGCCTCGCCGAGCAGCTTGGGCGCCAAGTGCGCAGAGTCATCGACGACAACCGCCAATGGACGGGGAGATGAGCACTCCGAACGACTCGGCGCCAAGAACCTTCAACCTCCGCACCATCGGTCCAGAGCCGTACGGCGCCACACCGCTCGAAGAAGGAGACCTCATCGATCTCATCCCTGAGTTCGTCGCCACCCGCGGCGATCTCAACATCGTCGAGTTCGACAACATCGCCAAGACGATGCCATGGGCGTTGGCCCAAGCGCGCAGAGGCGGACCGACGCTCGTACTGGACTACACATTCCTCTTCCTCCTGCATCGCCGGATGTTCGAAGACGTCTGGAAATGGGCCGGTGCGCAGCGCCACCGCGTCACGAACATCGGCGTCGAGCCCTCACAGATTCC
>JAENWR010000153.1 GCA_016649895.1 Acidimicrobiia bacterium
GCCGCCCAGGAGCTGGGCGGCGGCGGCGGTGGCGTCACGTCGCCGAACCGGCCGGCGATGACGGTGACGTCGACCGATCGGCCCTGCTCATCGGCAACTGTGAGGCAACCGATGTCGTCGGCCCAGAGCATCGTGAAGTACGGGTCGACCAACTTGTCGCTCGACGGCAGGTTGAGCCAGATCTGGAACAGCTCGAGCGGGTTCGGCCGTTCACGGTCGACGAGCGGGAACATCTCGGCGTGCACGACCCCCTTGCCGGCGGTGAGCCACTGGACGTCGCCCCGCCCGAAGCGGGCGGCGGCACCGAGCGAGTCGGAGTGGTCGATGAGGCCCGATCGAACGAACGTGACGGTCTCGAACCCGCGATGGGGATGTCCGGGGAAGCCCGGAACGGTGAGGCCGTGGTACATGCTCCACCCCTCGAGGCCCGAGAAGTCCTGGCCGAGCTCTCGCTCGTCAAGCGCGACCGCTGGCGCCAGCGAGTCGTCGCCGGCTGGATACGCGTCGTCGTGGTGGGCACAGAAGAGGAACGGGTCGAGGGTGGGCCACTGCGCTCCGAGTGGCACGGTCAGCAGCACCGGGTTGGTCATCCCACCAGCCTAGGGACGGGGTCGACTCCCGCCTCAGTAGAGATCCTCGTCGGGGGTGTGGTCGACCACTCCGAGGGTGTGGGCGCCCTCGTCGATCGTGTCGGGTCCGTGGACCATGGCGCCCGCCAGGTAGGCGGCGCGGCTCATCATGTTCGACGCCGGCGGCGACACCATCACGTGGAGCACGCCGGCGAGCACCACCGAGGTGATGTCCTCGATGTCGTGCAGCTCCAGCACCGCACCGCCGAAGATGAGCACCGCCCCCAACGTGGAGGCCTTGGCCAACGCGTGCATGCGGGCGAGCGCGTCGTGGAAGCGAACGACGCCGAGCGCGGCCAGCAGCACGAAGCCAGAGCCCAGGAGCATCAGGAGCTCGCCGATCACGACCGACGCGCCTCGATGTAGCGGGCGATCATGCCGTTGCTGATGGGGCCGACCAGGGCGATCGCCACCAGCGCCGGCAGGAACGCCCCCGTGCCGGTCGAGACGGCGTGGGTGGCGATGGCACCCATGCCGACGAGGACGATGCCGTTGAGGCCGATGACACGGTCGGCGAGCGTGGGGCCGGCTGCGAGGCGTGCCGCGAAGAGCACACCGGCCAATCCGAGCACGACGAAGATCGCCACGATCACGACGGCACCTCCACGGAGTCGGCGGGGCCACCGAGCATCGCGACGACCAGCCGCTCGATGCGGGCGATGGCGCGTCGCGACTTCTCAGGCTCGGAGAGGAGGAGGAAGTGCACGTAGATGACGCCTCCGGAGGCTTCGACGGTCATCGTGCCGGGGGTCAGCGCGATGACGTTGGCGATGAGCGTGACGGTCCACGGCGTGGGCCGTTGCACGGTGTAGGCGAGGACGCCGGTGTTCACCCGGGATCGCCGGCTGAGGATCTCGCGGGCGACGAGGAGGTTGGCGGTGACCAGCTGCACACAGATGTAGGCGATCAGACGGGCGAACCCGACGACGCTGAACCTCATCGTCTCGTCGGAGGTGCTCGACGACGGCAGGACAACGAGCAGCAGCCCGGCGAGCACCGTGCCGCCCAGCAGGTTCGCCAGCGACGCCTCGCCCCATGCGAGCACCCAGAGGGCGACGAGCATCACCATGCGGCCGACGATGCTCATGGTCGGAGCACCTGGTCGATGTAGGCCGCAGGGTGCAGCAGGTCGCTGGCGGCGCGCTCCGCGAGGTCGTAGAGGGGTCCCGCCCCGACCGAGATCGCCAGGCTGCACACGACCAGCGCTGCGGTGGGCAGCACCATGAACGGCGGACCGCCCAGCCGGCCGACCGGTAGCGGAGGGGCGTCGTACTCGTCGTCGCTGTGGTCCTCGACCGGGTTCCAGAACACGCCAGCCCAGATCTTCATCATCGAGAAGAGCGTCAGCAGGCTGACGACGAGGCTGACCGCCACCACCGCCCACTCGCTGGCCCCCAGCCCAGCGTCGACCAGGGCGAGCTTGGCGAGGAAGCCCGAGAAGGGGGGTATGCCCGCCAGGCTCAGCGCCGGGATCAGGAACAGCACCGCCAGCGCCGGAGCGGTGCGCACCATGCCACCGACGCGCGTGAGGCGGCTCGACCCTCCGGCGTGCTCGATGAGCCCACCCACGAGGAACAGGGTGGTCTTCACCACGATGTGGTGAACGATGTAGAAGATCGCGCCCGTGATGCCCGCCAGGGTGAACAGGCCCAGGCCCATCACCATGTAACCGATCTGGCTCACGATGTGGAACGACAAGATGCGCTTCACGTCGTCTTGGGCGATGGCACCGAGCACGCCCACCGCCATGGTGAGCGCGGCGACGACGAGCAACAGCGTCCCGTGTTGGCTCTCGGGAGGGAAGAACAGGGTCTGCGTGCGGATGATCGCGTAGATGCCCACCTTGGTGAGCAGGCCCGCGAACACTGCGGTGATGGGCGACGGGGCGATCGGATAGCTGTCGGGCAACCAGAAGAAGAGCGGGAAGAGCGCGGCCTTGATGCCGAAGACCACGATCAGGAGCAGGGCGAAGGCGCTGGTGATGCCCAGCGGCAGGTCGGCCATGCGCTCGGCGATGTGGGCCATGTTCACGGTGCCGGTGGCCGCATAGATGAGCGCGAGCGCGGTGATGAACAGCGACGACGCCACGAGGCTGATCACGATGTAGGTCATGCCCGACCGGATCTGCTCGGCCCTTCCGCCCAGGGTGAGGAGCACGTAGCTCGCGGTGAGCATCACCTCGAAGGCCACGAACAGGTTGAAGAGGTCGCCGGTGAGAAACGACGCCGACACCCCGGCGGCCAGCACGAGGTAGGCCGACTGGAAGCCGACGTGGTTGCGTTCGGCCCCCGGTTCGCCGATGGCGTAGATCAAGACCGCGAGCAGCATCGTCGATGCGAGGACCAACAGGATCGCCGAGAGGCGGTCGGCCACCAGGGAGATGCCGAGCGGCGCGGGCCAGCCGCCGCTGTGGGCCACCATGGCGCCGTTGGAGTCGACCTCGACGAGGATGACCACCGACACCACGAGGGTGACGGTGAGGATGACGCAGCTGATGACGCGCTGCGCGGCGCGCGAGCGCCCGACGAGCACAGCGAGGGCCGCTCCGATGAGGGGCAGGACGACCGGCACGGGGACGAGCCAGCTCATGTTTCCACCGGCTCGTCCTCGCCGGCCACCATCGACTCCATCTGGTCGCGCAGCTCGTGGTCGGGGCCGGTGCCTCGGGCGACGGAACGGTCACCGACGTCGTCCTCCACGTCGTCGTCGCTCGTGAGCAGCCAGCTCCGGTAGGCCAGGGCGAGGAGCAGGGTGGTGACGGCGAAGGTGATGACGATGGCGGTGAGGGCGAGGGCCTGTGGCAACGGGTCGCTCATCAGCGACGGGTCGGCCTCGCCGACCAGTGGTGCCCGGCCACGGCGCCCGGAGGTGATCAGCAACAGGTTGGCACCGTGGGTGATGAGGCCCAGGCCGATGATGATCCGGCTGAGCTGTCGCTGGAGGATGAGGTAGGTGCCGATCGCGAAGAGGGCGGCTGCGGTGGCGGCGAGCAGGACGGTCATGCCGTCACCTCGGGAACGGCAGACGCCAGGACGGCATCGACGTCGGGACCAGGCGGCGGCCGCGGAACGGGTGGCGCGTCGCCGAACGACTCGAAGGCCATGAGCACCATGCCCACGACGGTGACGTAGACGCCAAGGTCGAACAGCAGCGCCGAACTGAGGCTGGTGTCGGCGAGCACGGGCAGGTTGAAGCTCCAGTAGGCCACCTCGAGGATCTCGCCGCCGCCGAGGAGTGGCGCCGCCGCGGTGGCGGTGGCAAGCAGCAGACCCGAGCCGAGGACCGTCCACGGCCGGAACCGCGAGAGGCGGCGCACCTCCTCGATGCCGCCGGCGATGTAGCGCAGGGTGATGGCAGAGCCGGCGAGGAGACCACCGACGAAGCCGCCACCCGGCTGGTTGTGGCCAGCGAAGAGCAGCCACAGCGACGCCATGATGACGGCCGGGAAGATGAGCTGGGCCGAGACGTCGACGAACACGACCCGTCGCAGCTCGCCCCTGGTGCCGGAGCCGGTCGTGGGGTCGGTGGCCATGGCATCGACCGCCTCGCTGAGCACCTTCGACTCGTCGAGCGGAGCGTCGGCCGGCCGGCGCCCCGCGCGCGCCAGCGCCACTGCACCGATCGAGGCCACGGCGAGGACGGAGATCTCGGCCATGGTGTCGAGCCCCCGGAAGTCGACGAGGATCACGTTGACCACGTTGCGACCGTGCCCGTCGGGCAGCGACCGGAC
>JAENWR010000108.1 GCA_016649895.1 Acidimicrobiia bacterium
GGGTAGTTCTCGACCGTGGTCAACTGGATGGGGAACCGCGGGGCCTTCGCGGTCGGGAAGACCAGTCCTGCCGAGACCTGTGTGGCGCGTTGAGCATCGAAGAGACTGCTGACCTGGATTCCGGCGCTCTGTCCGAGTCCGAGTGCCGACACGGTGAGAGCGACGGCTACCGCCGTCGCCGCGATCCCTGTCCACGCTCGCTTCGGCTGGGCCCGAAGGCTCTGCGCGACGAACCGTGCCGTGCGTGCGCTGACCATCCGGCGATCGCGGTGCGGCACCTGGCCATGGGACCTGTGATGTTGGTCATCCGACCGAAGCCGGTCGGTCGCCTTCCGACCCGTATCGGCGATGACGCGGCCATCGTCGAGGGTGACGACTCGGTCCAGCCGATCGGCGACATCGCTCTCGTGGGTGACCACCACCAGCGCGGCGCCACGGGCGAGAGCGCGGTCTTTCAACAGCTCGATGATCTCGGTCGACTGGGTCGAGTCCAGGTTACCTGTCGGCTCGTCGGCCAGCCAGAGACGGGCCGGGCGAGCCATCGTGCGGGCGATCGCCACCCGTTGCATCTCGCCGCCCGACAGGGTTCTGGCCCGGGCGTCGACGCGGTGCCCGAGGCCGACATCGACAAGAGCTTGTTCCGCCAGCGCGTCGATCTCGGCCTCTGGCCGTCGTGCGTAGCGCAACCCGAGGGCGACGTTCTCCCGCGCGGTGAGCTCTGGGATCAGGTGTGAGCGTTGGAAGACGAACCCCAGGTCGGCGGCTCGGCGATCGGATCGGCGACGGTCGCTGTCGGTGTCGACGGGAACGCCGTCGATGCGGACCTGCCCGTCGTCGGGTTCGTCGAGCAGTCCCAGGATGCTGAGCAGCGTGCTCTTGCCGCTCCCCGATCGCCCGACGATCGCGAGCGCTTCTCCGGGCCAGATCCGGAGATCGACCTCGTGCAGCGCTGGGGCCTGGTCCGCGACGTACTGCCGGGTGACGCCCCGAAGCTCCAGGAGGGGTTCAGCCCGATCCGACACGGATCTCGGCTCCCGTGGTGAGCCCCACATCCGGATCGACCGGCTCGATCGCTGCGACACTGCCGGAGGAACCGGCGACCTCCACCTCCACCTCTGCGAAAGCGTCACCGGCTCGGACATAGACGTAGGAGCGACCGTCCCTGGAGACCACTGATGCGCTCGGCGCGAGGAGACGCTCACCGCCCTCGGCCCTGGGGTCGTCGATGCGGACGACGTAGGTCATACCCGGCTCCACGGGGCTCGTGACCGACATCGTCACGATCGTCTCCTCCGGCGAGGCGCCCGGTGAGAGGGAGGCCACCGTGGCGGCCTGATCAGCCCCCGTCGCGCCGGTCAGCACGCCTGATGCGCCGACGGTCAGGGCCGACGCTGCCGTTGTCGGCATGGCCGAGCTCAGCACCACCTCACCCGCACCCAGAACCGCGAGCGGAGTCGTCGGCTCGAGCTGATCGCCGGCGGCGACGATCGACTCGATCACGGCCGGGAGCTCCGGCACGGTGACGATCTCGGACACCAGGGCGCGCGCACCCACCTGCACCAGGAGCCGGTTGCGTTCCCTCCCGAGGTTCGGATCCGTCGCTCCTCCGTTGATCTGCGCGTCGATCGCTGCGACCTGGGCCCGCGCATCGGTCTCGGGAACGGAGTAACCAGCCATGTCATACATCGCGTCCAACGCAGCCTTCGTCCCCGCTCCGAAGGTCCCGATGTCATCGCGCCCGATCGAGTGGCCGGCAGCCGCAAGCCCGTGCTGCAGCTGCGCGACGTCATCTCCGGTGTCCCCGCCCTGAAGGTCGCGATAGAGCGGGAAGTGGCCAGGAAGAACGAACACCGGCCGGCCGTTGGACCGCAGGAGCACGGTGCCGGCGCCGACCTCGTCGCCAGCGGCACGCTCGACCGACGTCACCACCTCGGTACCCGCAGACGCCCTCACCACAGGGTGGGAGCGGGCGCGTCGCGCCGTCGTCGAGACCGACACCGCGCCGTGGAGGTTGCCGAACTGCAGCTCGGCGACGACGGGGATGGGGGCCGCGGGCTCGGCACGCGCCGCCGCCTGCTCGGGGGATTCCACCCGCTGAGCGAGCGTCCAGGTTCCCGCCGCGGTGAGCGCCGCCACGACCAACACGATGATGACGCGCTTCATCGGCGGCTGTTCCGGTCAGCCAAGCTCAGCGATGACATCGTCGATCCCCCGGGCGTACTGCTGGTAGTCGTCGCGCACGGCGTCGAACGCCTCCAGGTTCCGGCCGATCGCCTCCAGCTCCGCCTCGGCCCGGACACGCAACTCCGTCGCCGTGTAGCCGGATTCCTCCCGGCACCGCGCGTCGGCCACCGCGACCTCGATCTCCCTCTCAGAAGGCGCCACGTTGGCATCAGACTGAAGGTTGCCCTGAGCGTCGGGGACCATCGCGCCCGGGGTCGACACCGACGGCGATGCTGTCCCACTCGGTCTGAGCGGCAAGTCGACCACCCCGGCGGGGGCCATACAGGACCGCCAGGCTGCTGCGGCTGCGTCCAGCTCCTCACTCGTCGAGAGCGCATCCCACCCGGCCGCCTCGATCTCGCCCAGGAGCATCTGCGGTGGCTGTCCCAACCGTTCGTCGGTCTCACGTCCGCATTCGCGCATCGCCTCGTCGATCGCGGGAGTGACGGTGACGCCGGGAGGTAGCGGGCCGTGTCCCAGGGGATTGACACGAGTCGCCGAGTAGCCCCACTGGGCCGCGATCTCCTCGTTGAAGACCCGTTGGCCCGTGCGGTAGTCGCTGAACGGCGAGACGACATCGGGCGTGATCGGCGTGTAGTCGACGACACCTTCTAGACATCGCTGAGCGAGGAGATCCCTTGCGTAGTCGTCCCGGATGTCCTTGTGCTCAGGAACCAGCTCGTAGACAGGGGTCAACGAGGCCGTGGCCAAGTCGTAGCCGTACCGATCCGCAGTAGAGGCGATGGGGGATCCGTCGACGCCATCAGCGTTCGACGACCCCCCACCGTCACCACATCCAGCGACGATCGCCGCGCAGAGGATGATCGCCCCCACGCGTCTCTGAACGTACATAGATCAGCTCCTAGCTGTAGAACTCGGCCGACGAGATCTTGTTGGCCCAGTTGACGGGGGTGGCATCAGTGCCGTTCGATAGGAGCGGATCCCGAGTCTGGCCACCACGCGCAGGGTTGTTAAGGGAAATGTTGATACCCGTGAAGTTGCTGGAATCGAAGAAGCGCGAGCGCCAGGTCGTCCCGTTGTTCACGATCGAATTGATCTGGTTGTTCGAACTCGAGAGGACGATGTCGCTCACAAAGATGCCGTTCGGCAATCCAGGATAGTTGTTTCCGACCCAGAGACAGGATCGGCCGGACGGGCAATCCGTCCAGGCGGCGCTCGCTGGTGAAGCCGACGCCAGAACTCCCCCGGCCATCAGGAGGCTGAGTCCGATAGCCGCCAACGACTTACGACCCTTCCGCATTGTGGTCACCATGATCTTCCCCTTCATGATCAAGGTCCGCTCACGCTCGCCCCTCTGGACACCGGCCACCCTCTGGCGGTCGGTGGCGACGATGATCGCCGCACCTTAGAAGTGTCGTCTCGACGCCAGCTGTTTCACCAGGCGCTCACCTGCTCGGCTCACAGGATCAAGATGCTGCTGATCCGGTTGTTCCATCCGCTCGCCATGGTCGAGCTGGAGGAGCCCGCGCTGGTGGCGCCGGGATAGACACCGCCCCCGGTCGCCGTGTCGAAGAAGCGAGCGCCACAGGGGCCAACCCGGTAGCTGCTGGTGTCGTCGTCGAAACCGTAGCTTGCGAGGCTCAGCAGCTGGTTCCGGGTGTTGAGCTGGAGGACCGCACCGCCATAGTTGGTGAGGCGGTACAGGCGCACGGTTCCCGAGCACGCCGCAGACGCCGTCGTTGAACCACCTGCCACCAAAATGTTCAACCGTGCCTCGGCGCTGTCCATCTCCGGCTCGCTCCGGTAGCAGCGAGCAGTTCGACCATCGTCGGACGCGCACGCTCGCGCCTCACCCCACCCGTCGGCCAGGCGGATCGGTCTCCCCTCGAAGGTGGCGATCACGCCCCCGCCTCGAGGGAGGTCGCCAGTGGCGGCGGCGGGGCCCGACATGGTCAGGGCCACAAGCACCACCAAGGCGGTGGCGGAGATGGTTCGGCGTGCTGTCGATCTGGGCATGGGTCTCCTTGGTCAGGGGTGGAGGTTGAAGATGAAGACTTCTCGGGCTTCCGGATCGAGGCCGGCCATGCCGCAGGCCCCGCCCTTGGCTTCCGGCGTGATGACGACGTTCCAGCCGGCGAGCGGCGACTCGTCGACGATCCGCTCCGCAGTCGTCGCGGCCTCCTCGACCGGGACGCACTCGACGGCGTTGATCTCGTTGACCAGCCGGTCGTTGAGCTCGAGGATCGCAACGTTCTCTGAGCTGAGCTCCGGGTCGGCGACCGCAAGGCCGAGCTCCTCGCAGACCGTCGGCTCGCCGGGGAACACCTCGACCGCGCCGTTCGGGCCGATGCACGCCGCCAGGGGCGGCACCCCGCTCGGCCCGCCCAGCTCGACGAACTGACCTTCGTTCCACAGCTGCTCACAGCCCTCGATCGGGTCGTCGCCGCGAACCACCGCGATGGCGCTGGCGTCGAGATCGGCCTCCACCCGGCACAGCGCCCCCTGGTGGGGTGCCGACGGCTGACCCGAGCGAACCAGGGCCGCTGCCGCGACACCGCCGGTGATCGCCACCGCGACGCACACACCACCCGCGACCACGCGTCGCCGACGTCGCCTCGCGAGGTCGCTTCTCGTCGCCGTCCGGGCCAGGATCCCGTCGACGAGCTCGTCCATGTGCTCGTCGGTCATGGGGGTGGCGTCGCCGTGGGGCCACACCTCAGGGTGCCGGCGGACCCACGCCCCCAACTTGGCCAGAGCGCGATCGCGCTCGACGCCGCTCATGGCCGACCCATCCCGTGATCGTCCCCGTCGCACACCTGCTGGTACGAGGCTGCGAAGGCGGCGCGGGCACGCATGAGCCGCAGCCGCGCCGCTTGGTGGGTGATCTCGAGTCGGGCGGCGATGGCGGGCCCGCGATTGCCGAGGGCGTCCATCGCCAGGACGTCCCGTTGATCGCCGGCGAGCCGCTCCCAGGCCGCGCTCACCTGCGACGCCCGCTCCTTCTCCTCCGCCGAGGGCTCCGCTCCGAAGAACTCCTCCTCGGCCGAGGATGCGAGCTCCAGCGGTTCACGGATCAGCCGATCGACGAGCCGGCGCCGGGCTATGGAGCGGCGCGCAGCGTTCGCCGTCACGTATCGGGCGGTGCGCAACAGCCAACTGCGCACCTGGGCTGGATCGAGCTCCTCCAGCTCGTCGAGGTGGCCACAGGCGACGTCGAAGACGTCCGACCACAGCTCGTCGCGGACCGTGTGATCGTGCTCGATGCTCAACAGGTACGACTCGACGACACGCCCGTACGCGCCTACCAACCGCTTCAGGCGCCCACTGACATCCTTAGCCTCACCTTCGGCCATCGCCGTCGCTCTCCCACGCGGATAGGTCATCACCTGTAAGTGTCGCCTCGCCGAGAACTGTTTCACTCGTGAACCTCACCGCCGTGACCTCGATCGGACTCAGCCGATGGCGCGGACCGCTTCGACCAGCTCGGAGGTCGGACGGAACGTGAGCCCGGCCACGGCCCGGTGGGCGTAGCGCACCACGCCAACGGGATCGATGACGAACGCGCTGCGACGGTAGAAGCCGATCGGGCCGAGTACGCCGTACCGCTCGGCCACGGCCTTCTCGGTGTCGGCCAGCAACGGGAAGGCAAACCCGCCCTGCGCCTCGGCGAACTGCTGGTGGCTATCGACGCCTTGGGGACTGAGGGCCAGCACCTGGGCGCCGACCTCGTCGAACCGGGCCGCTTCGGTCGTGTAGCTGTTGAGCTGGCGGGTGCACACCGGCGTGTTGTCGTTCGGGTAGAACACGAGCACGAGCGGCTGGCCGCGGAACTCGCCCAGGGAGTAGGCGCGGGTGCCGGCGTCGGTGCCGTCGGTGCCCGGCAGCGTGAAGTCGGGTGCAGGATCGCCGACCGAGAGCGTCATGCCAGCAGGCTAACCGTCGTGGCGGTCCGGTTCGGCGTCGCCCGACGTGCGGTCGGGACGGGGGCTGGCCCGGTGTGAGCGTGGCCCGGTGCGGTCGGTGCGCGAGCCGGTGGAGCCGCGCAGCGCGCGCTCGTCGGGCACGTCGTGCTCGATGCGGTCGAGCAACCCGTGGACCGCGACCTCGATGCGATCGACCGAGCGCTGGATGCTGCGACCGCCCCGCACGTGACCGCGGGCGGTGATGCCCACCGACGCCGGAGCGACGAAGAGGAGGGCGACCGGGTCGAGCAGCGCAGCCACCCCAGCCGCCGCAGCCCCGACAGTGCCGAGGCGCGTGACCGCCGTGCGCCGCCGGCGTCGCAGCCGAGAGATGTCGAGGTCGACGCGCACGAGCGAGTCGATGGACGCGCCGGTGGGATCATCGACGACGCGCACCTCGACCGACCCCACCGACCGCAGCGCCAGCTTGCCTCCGAGGTCGAGGTCGCGACGGACCTTGGCGTCGGTGCCCTTCTTGGCACACCACCACGAGCCGTCGTCGAAGATGCGCTCGCGGACGAAGAGCTGACGCCGCAGGTAGCGCTCGATACGTTCGGTCACCTCGGCCTGCGAGCCCGACACGCTCCGCACCACGGTGATGCGGTCGCCCTCGACCGCGGTGGCGTGGTCCGACAGCGCGATCGGATGCCCGGGGCTGATGGCGAGCTCCTGGAGGGCGCGGCGCACCGAGGTGCGCGACAGTCCGGCCTCGACTGCCGCGTCCTCGACCACCGACGGAGCCACCAGTTCGGCGGACCGGCTGATCGGCTCGTCGTCGCCGTCGAGCTCGGCGGCACGGCGCAGCACCTCGGCCACCTGATCGTGGGTGAGCCCACGCTCGGGTCGCCCCGACCCCACGTCGCCGTCTGGCTGATCCACGTCATGAGAGTAGGCCCTCACGTCAGACCTCGACGGCTTCGAGGACCTCTTCGGGGATGTCGAAGTTGGCGTGGACGGCCTGGACGTCGTCGTGGTCGTCGAGCGTGTCGAGCACGTTGAGCACCGACTTGGCCGCCTCGGCGGTGTCGAGCGGCACGAGGGTGGACGACACCATCGACGCGTCGGCCGATTCGATGGTGATGCCCGCCTCGTCGAGCGCGGCGCGCACGTCGTTGAGGGCCGACGGCTCGCAGGTGACCCGCCACGACCCGCCGTCGTCGACGATGTCGTCGGCCCCGGCATCGAGGGCCACCAGCATCAGATCGTCCTCCGATGCCCCACCGTCGACGAGGATGACGCCGCGGCGCTCGAACTGCCAGGCGACCGCTCCGGGCTCGGCCAGCGAGCCGCCGCTGCGGTTGAAGATCGTCTTGATCTCGGCGCCGGTGCGGTTGCGGTTGTCGGTGAGCACCTCGACGAGCAGCGCGACGCCGTGAGGGGCGTAGCCCTCGTAGGTGATCGACTCGTAGGTGACGCCCTCGAGCTCGCCGGTGCCGCGCTGGATGGCGCGCTCGATGGTGTCGAGGGGGACCGATGAGTCGCGCGCCTTCTGGAACATGGTGCGCAATGTGGGGTTCATGTCGGGATCGCCGCCGCCTTCGCGTGCTGCCACCTCGACCTGGCGGATCAGCTTGGCGAAGAGCTTGCCGCGGGCCTTGTCGGCGGCGCCCTTCTTGTGCTTGATCGTGGCCCACTTGGAGTGTCCGGACATCAGGTCACCTCGGAGGTCGGGTGCTCGCGCCGCGCTCGACGGCGCTGAGCAGCAGTTGATGGATGCGGAGGTCGGCGGCAAGCTCGGGGTGGAACGACGACACGATGACGCCGCCCTGACGGCACAGCACCGGCGCGCCGTCGACGCTGGCGAGCACCTCGACGTCGGGGCCGACCCGCTCGACGAGCGGGGCGCGGATGAAGACGGCGTGGAAGGGCTCGGGTTCGTGGTCGGGCTCGCCACCGGTGCGATCGGGGTCCGGGCGAAGCCCGGCGACAGTGATGTCGGCTTCGAACGAGTCGCGCTGCCGACCGAAGCCGTTGCGGCGCACCGACAGGTCGATGGCCCCGAAGCTCCGTTGGTCGGAGCGGCCGTCGAGCACCTCGGACGCGAGCAGGACCATCCCGGCGCAGGTGCCGAGTGCGGGCATGCCGTCGGCCAGCCGAGCCGCCAGCGGCTCGAACAGCTCTTGGCGTTCGAGCAACATCGAGATGGTGGTGGACTCGCCCCCGGGCAGCACCAGAGCGTCGACGTCGTCGAGGTGCTCGGCCCGTCGCACCTCGAGGGTGGCGACGCCGAGGCGCGTGAGGCTACGGGCGTGGGGTTCGATGGCCCCTTGGAGGGCCAGCAGTCCGATCTTCACCGGCCCCTGGAGGCCTCGAGTCGGCGGACGAGGACGGCACCGCGGCTCCTACCAGCCTCGATCGGCGAGCTTGGTCTCGAGCGTGCCGATCTCGAGACCCGGCATCGCCTTGCCGAGCCCGCGACTCACCTTGGCGAGGATCGACGGGTCCCGGAAGTTGAGCGTGGCCTCGACGACCGCCTTGGCCATGGCCGAAGGATCGCTGCTCTTGAAGATGCCCGAGCCGACGAAGACGGACTCGGCCCCGAGCTGCATGACGAGGGCGGCGTCGGCCGGGGTGGCGATGCCACCGGCGCAGAACATCGGCACCGGGAGCCGGCCCGTGTCGTGGATCTCCTGGACGAGCGGCAGCGGAGCCTGGAGATGCTTGGCCCACTGGAACTGCTCGGCCGGGTCGGCCTGGCCGATCTTGCGGATGTCGCCGAGGATCTGGCGGAGGTGGCGCACGGCCTCCACGATGTTGCCGGTGCCGGCCTCGCCCTTGGAGCGGATCATGCACGCGCCCTCGGAGATGCGCCGGAGGGCCTCGCCGAGGTTGGTGGCACCGCACACGAACGGGACGGTGAACGCCCACTTGTCGATGTGGTGGGTCTCGTCGGCGGGGGTGAGCACCTCGGACTCGTCGACGTAGTCGACACCGAGCGACTCGAGGATCTGAGCCTCGACGAAGTGCCCGATGCGGGCCTTGGCCATCACCGGGATGGTGACGGCAGCCTTGATGGCCTCGATCATCTCGGGGTCGCTCATGCGGGCCACGCCGCCGTCGCGACGGATGTCGGACGGCACGCGCTCGAGCGCCATCACGGCGACGGCACCGGCATCTTCGGCGACGCGGGCCTGCTCGGGATCGACGACGTCCATGATGACGCCGCCCTTCAGCATCTCGGCCAAGCCACGCTTGACGAGCTGGGTGCCGGTCTCGCGACCAGCGGCGGGGGAAGCGTTCGACATGGTCACCAGTGTAGGACGGGCACAGCCATGTCCCCCAGCCAGTTGCGAGCGATCGGCTATGAGGCGGGCCAGATGGTGGGCGGGTCCTGCGGCCTCAGCAGCTCGACGAAGGTCTGCCCTGGCGTGAGGCTGATGGGGGCGCCCACGTCGTTGGTGAACGTGTACGTCGAGTGGCGGTCGGGTCGGGTCCAGGTGCCGTGGATGACGTGCCCGGATGTGAGGATCCAGGCCTCGCCCGATCCGACACTCACGGCCTCGGGCGACGTGCTGTCGAAGGGGCTCCGGGCGTACTGCGTGCTGAGCAGGAGCACGTTGACCACGCCGATCTGGCGGCCCTCGGTGTCGATGTGCGGGGTGCCCGACTGGGTACGGAGGAAGACGCCCTTGTCGGCGTCCCACCTCCACTGCACCGGGTTGTTGCCGAAGCTGACATCGGCGCCCACCGTGGGAGCCGCGCCGTCGGTGAGGGGGTCGCCGGCCGCACGGAACGTGGCGAACGGCGCCGGTGGGGTGCCCTTCGGGCCCGCCTCCTGGTAGAGGACGCTGAGGTTGATGAACAGGTTGTGCGGTCCACGCCGATGGATGCCATCGTCGTCGCGCATCCGGAAGAAGTGCCCGCCGTAGCCGGAGTCGTGGCCGGCGACCTCGGACATGCCGCTGTCGCGGATGGCGCGCATGGTGCCGGCGTTGCCGCCCGAGCTCGAGAACACCGGCTTGCCGAAGAGGCTTATGAGGTCGATGTCGGAGGTTCGGGCCGAGCGGACCGGCCCCACCGAATCGGTGAGCTGGGTGTGGAACACGGCGAAGAAGCGGCTCTCACCCGATTCGACCGCCTCCTCGATGACGATGTCGGCGGTGGTGAGCCCCCGCTGGGGTCGTGCTCCGGAGTTGTTGTTGTCGATCTTGGCGATCATCGCCGTGCGCAGCGGGGCCAGCTCGTCGGGCACCGGCAGGCCGGTGAGCTGCATGACCGGCCCTGGCTCGGTCGTGGTGGTGGTGGCCGGCACCGTCGTTGTGGTCGATGACGACGTGGTGGTCGCCGCGGCGTCGTCGCCGTCGTCGCCACATGCTGCGGCGACGAGCGCCAGGGCGAGGAGGGCGGCGACGACTGCGACGGCGCGCCGCAATGAAGGTCGGGTGTACTGCACGGCTAGAGCTCCTGGAGGGTGGCGATGCGCTCGTCGATGGACGAGTGGAACGCCGCCCCGACACCGGTGGTGCCACCGGCGGGATCGTCGAACCACAGGTGGTTGCTCGACTGCGGAGCCCGGGCCACGGCGCTGCGCGAGCGGGTGACCTCGAGGGCTGCGAGCAGGCCGGGCGGGTAGCGGGTGAGTCCGACGGCGTCGAGGTCGGCGATGACGTCGTAGCGCTCGGGCAGGGCTCGGGCTGCGAGCCTGGGGGCCAGCGCCGCGACCGGTGTGATGACGGTGGCGAGGCGGGTCTCGCCCCGCTTCACCTGACCGAGCAGCCAGGCCACGACGCCTTCGAGCTGCATCCGATCGAGACCGGCGAGCATGCCCCGGGTGACCACGATCGTGGTGTGCTGCGGTGACGCACCGACGGCGAGGCAGTTGATGGCGTCGTCCTCGATGACCGAGAGGTCGGGGATCGAGACGCCGTTTGAGGTGCAGAGCCCGTCGACCAGGTTCCGCAGCCGAGGCTCGGACCCCGCGGCGATGGGAACGGCGCCCACCGAGGTCAGCACGCGGGCCGACGTGCCGCGCAACTGCCAGAGAGCCATGGCCGCACCGACCGCGGCACCCAGCACCAGCCCGACCCAGGCCACTCCCGCGAGCATGGCGATGGCGCCCAGGACAAGGGCGCCGACCACCGCGCCGCCCGCCACGAGTACGGCGACGATGGAGGTGGCGCGTCGGCTGTGGTCGGGTGGATTGTGGTCGGGTGGATTGTGGTTGTGAGGATCGGCAGACAGCGTAGTGACCCGGCGCTCTAGAACTGGACCTGGACGGGCCCGCGCGACTCGTCGTCGGTCTCGAAGTACTCACGCTCGGTGAACTTGAACATGTTCGCCAAGATGTTGGCCGGGAACGACTGGATCTTGGTGTTGTACTTGTAGACGGTGTCGTTGTAGAACTGCCGCGCGTAGGCGATGCGGCCCTCGGTGCCGGTGAGCTCCTCCTGCAACTGGAGGAAGCCCTGGTTGGCCTTGAGGTCGGGGTATGCCTCGGAAACCGCGAAGAGCGACTTGAGCGCTCCGCTCAACATGTTCTCGGCCTGTGCCTGCTCGCCGACGCTGCCGGCCGACACCGCCATGTTGCGGGCCTGGATGACCTTCTCGAGGGTCTCGGCCTCGTGGGATGCGTATCCCTTCACGGTCTCGACCAGGTTCGGGATGAGGTCGTAGCGCCGCTTGAGCTGCACGTCGATCTGCGCCCAGGCGTTCTCGATCCGGTTGCGGAGCGAGACCAGCCCGTTGTAGGTCACGATGACGAACGCCACCAGGGCGATCACGATGACCAGGATGATGAGGAACGGAACCATTGAACTCCTCTCGGTGCCCA
>JAENWR010000135.1 GCA_016649895.1 Acidimicrobiia bacterium
CTCGGCACCCCCTGTGCCCAACACGTTGGCGTCACGGCCGCCGCCGAGCACCGCCCCGCCCCAGCAGATGCCGACGCGTCCGCCGGTGCCGTCGGGGGGACGGCCGCTGCCCGTCCCGCCGTCGGGTGCCGCTCGGCCGGCCCCGACGCGGCCGTCACGTACAGCGCAGGCGCCCGAAGAGGCGAAGCTGCCCGCGGTGTTGAAGAACTCGCCGTTCAAGGGTTGGTAGCCGGCTCGGGTCGTTTCGGGCGCACTGGGCCACGGCCCCCGTTCACCAACGCGCCCAACATCGAAGAAGTGGCCCGTAGGGGCAGCCCCACCTCGCTGACACCGGGGCCTGGTGTCCGGGTTCGACCGTCGGCGGGCCGGAGCTCGCTCGTCGGAGGTTGATGCCTCCGGGCAGTTGCTCCGGCCCGCCGGCCGGTGACCTGTCGACGGCCGGGCCCGCAGCGGCCCCGGGGGGAGGGGCGGGCGGACCCGACCGTCGAGTTCGTGTGCTGGCCCCGCCCCGGCGCCCGTCCCCGCCGGGGAACCGGTCGGGGCGGGGTGGGGCTGGGGCGGAGCCAGAGGTTGGGCCCGGCGCCTACGCGGTGCGCAGGTGCTCGGGGATTGGGATGACGGGCAGCTGGTCTTCGGGGCGGGGGACCTTGGGTGGCCGGCCCCGGTGCCTCTTGGTGGCCAGGATGTGGCCGTTCAGGAACAGCTGGCCACCCCACACGCCCCACGGCTCACGCCGTTCGAGGGCGCCCTGCAGGCAGGGGGCGATGACCGGGCACTCCGAGCAGATGGTCTTCGCTCGGGCGATGTCCTGCAGCTCTTCGGAGAAGAAGAGGTGGGCCATCGAGCCGTCGCCGTCGTCGATGCGGCAGCTGGCGTCTGCCCACCATCCGGCCGGGGTGGCCGGGAAGGTGGGTTGCAATCGGTCCTGTTCGGGTTCGGTGATCATGTCGGGGTTCCCCAAGGGTCTGGTGGCGTGTGTGTGGTGGAGCGGGGATGCTGCGCTGGAGGGATGGGAGTCGGGGGCAGGGGGCAGGGTGTTCATCGCCGGGGGCAGGGGCGAAAAGCAGAAAGGCCGCCGGGATATCCCGGCGGCCTTTCGGAGTTCTGCTTCTCGCTGAGTGGTGTCAGGGAGAGTGCTCCGTCGGCCGCCAGGCCTTGTGCGAGTTGGTGTCGGTGAAGATGGCGGTCTGCTCGAACGAGATGATCGACACGCCGGGACGCCACGTTGCACACGGGTACATGCCAAAGCCGCGACCACCGGTGGGAGCTGCGGCACGGAGGCGCGCGGCGCCGGCGACTGCGGTGTGGCGTGCGGTGGCGTCGAGCGTGCTCATCGTGCGAGCTCCTTTCCGGGAGCGAGACTTCGGTGGACGTGGTCGCGCAGGGCTGCTGCGACGGGATTCAGAGAACCACCCATCGTGACGAGCGTCAACCCATTTATTGCGATTGTCTGACGGGTCGGTCTCGATCGGCGGCGCGAGGGGCCAGTAGCGTCCGGTCGATGACCGATCCGCCGGCGCTGTCCACGGCTCCACCGCTCGCTCCGCCCGGCCCCGACGATGTGATCGTGCCGTTGCCGCGAGCGGGCCGCACCTTCACGGGCCGCCGCCGGGTGCGCCTCGGCGACGTGAGCCCCAACGGGCGCCTCCGCCTCGATGCGGTGGCGCGGTTCGTGCAGGACGTCTCCAACGACGACACGGTCGACGCCGGGCTCGACGACGACATGGCGTGGGTGGTGCGGCGCACGGTGGTCGAGGTGCATGCCGAGGCCCGCCTGCGCGAGGAGCTCGAGCTCACCACGTTCTGCGGCGGCACCGGCAGCCGTTGGGCCGAGCGGCGGGTGTCGGTGCGGGGCGAGCACGGTGCCCACATCGAGACCGCCACCATCTGGGTGCACCTCGACATGGCCACGTTCCGACCGATCAAGCTGCCGGCCCAGTTCCATGAGCTGTACGACGAGGCAGCGGGGGGTCGCACGGTGCGGGCGCGCCTTCACCATGCCGAGCCGCCGGCCGATGCCGCCGCCGCCGGCGCCACCGTTGCTCCGTGGCCGTTGCGGTTCGTCGACTTCGACGTGCTCGACCACGTGAACAACGCGGTGTCGTGGGAGGCGGTCGAGGAGGAGCGGGCCGGACGCAAGCACCTGCGGGCGCCGTTGCGGGCCGAGGTGGAGTACCGCGACGCGATCGAGCGAGGCCATGACGTCGTGCGCGTGGCGCGCGACCACGAGGGCGGCGGCGTGTCGATGTGGCTGGTCGACGCCGCCGACCACAGCCACGTCTACACCAGTGCCCGGATGTTCCCGTTGGCCTGAGCTGTCGCCACGGCCGACCGCACCCGATTGCTCTCGCCGACGTCTGTCCCTCGTTTCCTTCGCCCAGCGACGACTACCGGGGACAGACTGCCCTCACCCCGTAGCTCCGTCTGGAACCACCGTTGTGAAACCTTGCGGGTGGTGTGCCGTCCCTAAAGAAACCTCACCTTTCCTTTTGAGTTGTGCATAGGGTGCCATCGTGGACAGGGGCAGGTACGACGAGACGCCGTTCGGAGCGGCACGCGACACGGGAGGACGTCATGGCTACGTCGCGTACTTCCCCGAGCCAATTCCCCGACGGCTCCAGGTCTCGAACGACAACCTGATGCGGGTAGCAGATGCCGAGGCGGCACTCGGTCGCTTGGCTGGCGCCGGGCGGCTCCTCTCGGACCCGCACCTCCTCGTCCGGCCCTACCTCCGCCGGGAGGCGGTTGCTTCGACAAGGATCGAGGGCACCCAGGCCTCGCTTCTCGAGGTGTTCGACGCGGAGGCCAGCGACCGGCCCTATGGCGCCGATATCGAGGAGGTCGTCAACTACGTCGCGGCGATGGAATCCGGCCTGGACCGGCTCGAATCCCTTCCCTTGAGTGTGCGTCTCATCCGCGAGATGCACGCCGTGATCCTGGCGGGTGTCAGGGGTCGTGATCGACAGCCGGGAGAGGTGCGCACCTCCCAGAACTGGATCGGTGCAGCCGGCGCCACGGTTGCCACCGCCACCTTCGTGCCGCCTCCGCCCGCCGAGCTTCCGGCGCTGCTGAGCGATCTCGAGTTCTTCGTGCACGAAGAGCCATCCCTCCCGCCCCTGGTGCAGGCGGCACTCGTGCACTACCAGTTCGAGACGATCCACCCGTTCCTCGACGGCAACGGTCGGCTCGGGCGGCTCCTGATCGTATTCTTCCTCGTGGTCAGAGAGCGGCTCCCAGAGCCGCTCCTCTACCTCTCGCCGTATTTCGAAGCGCATCGGCAGCAGTACTACGACGCGCTGCAAGGGGTGCGCGAGCGGGGGGACTTCGATGGCTGGCTCGGGTTCTTCCTCGACGGGGTGCGCGCCCAATCGACCGATGCCATCGTGAGGGCGGAGAGACTCACCGACCTTCGCGAGCGCTATCGGTCGGCCGTCCGGGCGGCCACGCGAGGTATGGCCAACCAGGTTGTGGAGCTGGTGTTCGAGCAGCCCGTGCTCAACACGCGGACGGTCGAGGCACATCTGGAGGTCAGTCGTCCGGCGGCGATCGCTGCGCTGCGCCTGCTCGAAGACCTCGGGGTTCTGTCCTCTGTTGCGGACGGTCCACGAGGTCAGTTGCGATGGCGCGCTGATGAGGTCTTGGCGGTGCTCACCGACGAGACGCCCAGCTGAGGGTCAGCTGACGAGGTAGAGCAGGTGCTCGCCGTCGTCGCGCACCTCGGCGTGGCCGGTGAGGCGCAGGTGCTCGAGGTGGGCGTAGGTCTCGCTGTCGGCCATCTGGCCGAGCGAGCGCTCCTTGAACAGCCGCGTGGAGTACTGCGGGACGGTGGCCCAGCCGAAGTCGGCCGATGCGTCGCGCAGCAGCTGGAGGCGCTCTTGGTGGTGGCGGATGATGTCGGCCGCTCGTCCGCCGAGGTCGGCGAACTCCAGGCCGTGGGCGGGCAGCACGGAGCTGACGCCGTCGAGCTCGCCGACGCGCTCGAGCGACTGGAAGAACTCGGCGAGGGGGTCGACGATGGCGCCGATGCCCGAGATGTGCGGGGTGATGGTGGGCAGCACGTGGTCACCCGAGATGAGGATGCCGGCCTCGGGGTCGAAGAGGCACAGGTGGTCGTTGGTGTGGCCCGGGGTGTACATCGACACCCAGGAGCGGCCGCCGAGCTCGAGACGGTCGGCGTCGTCGACGCGGTGGGTCGGGGTGGGCACCGCACCCATGCGGCCACCGACCTTGCGCATCGCCCGGTACTGCAGGCGGCGTACCAGGGGTGGTCGTCCGGGACCTCGGCGTCCGCCGCCGAAGGAGTGGCCGCCGCTGGTGCTCTCGCCCCACGGCAGGGGGCCGTTCCAGGGGGCGCGCCCCATGGCCTTGCTGCTGGCGGTGTCGCGTCCGCCGACCCGGGCGACGGTGGCGTTGGTGGGCCGGTCGACGCCGATGTCGTCGGTTGTGATCTCGTCGGGTTCCTCGTCGGGATCGAAGAACGTGCGGAAGTGGCGGTGGGTGACCACCCTGGCGCCGTAGTCCTCGTGGAGCCGCCCGGCCTGGCCGAAGTGGTCGGGGTGGCTGTGGGTGACCACCACGGTGTGCACCCGCTCGACGGGGAGGTCGGCGGCGGCGAGGCGACCGGTGAGGTCCTTCCAGGCGCGGGGCCCGGGGAGCCCGGGGTCGATGAGGGTGATGCCCTGGTCGTCGGCCATGGCGTAGCAGTTGACGTGGCCGAGGCCGGGGAGCGAGATCTCGAGCTGGATGCGCAGGATGCCGGGGGCCACCTCGAGGGCCTCGGCTTGCGGCGGCCGTCGCTCTTCGCGCATCGAGCCCTCGACGGGCTCGGGCGCGTGCGAGTGGTCGTGCCCGGCGTGCTCCTCTGGATCCCCCCTCATCGGGGTGATGCTACGCCGGAGGGGCGGTGGCTCCACCATCGACGGCGGCCGTCGCGGCGGTCTCGCCGGCCGACCGGGGGTCGGTGCCGTCGGCGGCCATGGCGGAGGCGGGCGGGTCGGCCGGAGGTCGCAGCTCGGGCGGCACGAACATGGTCTCGCGGTAGTAGCGCAGCTCGTTGATGCTCTCGCGGATGTCGTCGAGGGCCCGGTGGGCTGTCTCCTTGTTGGGCACCTGCTTGAGCACCGAGGGGTTCCAGCGGCGGGCCAGCTCCTTCACGGTGGAGACGTCGACCGAGCGGTAGTGCAGGTACTCCTCGATCTCGGGGAGGTGCACGGCGAGGAAGCGGCGGTCGGTGCCGATGGAGTTGCCGCAGAGCGGCACGGTGCGGGCCTCGGGGATGTGTTGTTGGAGGAACGCGAGGGTGGCGGCGCCGGCGTCGGCGAGCGACACGGTCGACGCGGTGATCTGGGGCAGCAGGCCGTTTTTGGTGTGCATGTTGCGGACGAAGTCGTCCATGTGGAGCATTTCGTCGTCGGTGGCGTGGACGACGAGGTCGGGACCTTCGGCGACGATCTCGAGGTCATCGTTGGTGATGAGCGTGGCGATCTCCACGATGACGTGGCGGGCCGGGTCGAGCCCGGTCATCTCGAGGTCCATCCATGCGAGCATCAGGCGATGCTACGCGGTCTAGCGTTCGGTCCATGATCGAGGTCCCCATCGTCCGGCTCGACCCCGAGCTTCCGCTGCCGAGCTACGCCCGCGACGGCGACGCCGGGCTCGACCTGGTGGCCCGCGAGGATGCGGTCATCGCACCGGGTGGGGGGCGGGTGCTGATGCCCACGGGCATGGCCATCGCGCTGCCGGCCGGCTACGCCGGGTTCGTGCTCCCCCGCAGCGGCACGGCGCTGCGCCACGGCATCTCGGTGGTGAACGCGCCGGGGCTCATCGACTCGGGGTACCGGGGCGAGATCCAGGTGGTGCTGCTCAACACCGACACCGAGGCCGAGTTCCACGTGGTGCGCGGGCACCGCATCGCGCAGCTGGTGGTGCAGAGGGTGGAGCAGGTCGGCTGGATCCCGGTCGCCGAGCTGCCGGCTGATTCCGAGCGCGGCGCAGGGGGCTTCGGCCACAGCGGCCGGTAGAGATGGGTTCTGAGCTAGTTGATCCAGAACGTATGTTCGATAGAGTGACGCACGCCCGGTGCGCTCATTCTGGAGGACCGGCGTGGGTTGCTTCTAGGACGGAAGGTGGGTCGATCAGATGGACGAGGTGAGTACTACGGCGGTCTCCGCCCACGACATCGCCGCGGAGCTGAGGCGGCGGCTCCGGAGCCCCGGCGTCGTGAAGATCCACAAGCTCCTCTACTACTGCCAGGGCCTGCACCTGGCGTGGACCGGGCGTCCGATGTTCGCCGAGAGGATCGAGGCCTGGGTGAACGGTCCCGTCGTGGCCGACCTGTGGACCGATGAGAAGCACGGCCGCGCCCGACCCGATCCGCACGAGCTCGACGCCGACGCCCTTGCCACCATCGAGCATGTGCTCGGTCGGTTCGGTTCGATGTCGGGCAAGGAGCTGATCCGCCTCACGCACGCCGAGAGCCCGTGGCGGGATCTCAGCGAAAGTGAAGACCCATTCACGTTCGGAAACCCGATCATCAGCAATGAGGCGCTCGTGGAGTGGTTCGGCGCCGACGGAGACGTGGCCGATCATGAAGCCGAGGTTGCCCGACTCCGCGCCCGCTCCGACATCTACACGTTCGAGTCTCGGCCGCCCAGCGCCGCTCTCGTGGCCAGGGTCGCCAAGGTTCGCCGGGAAGGTCCCACGGGCGATCGTCGACTCGGGTGACCGATTCGCCGGGACCAGTGGTTCGGCCGCTTGATGACCGAGACCACGCTGCGCTGGCGACGTTCCGGTGCAGGGGGTTCCGGCAACCCTGGACCGACGTCGTAGAGTCGATGGTTCAGAACGACCTTGCGGAGGCGGTTGGACGCGGCGTCGTCCAGGCGGATGTTCTCTGGGTCGGAGCGGAGCTGTGTGGCGTCGCGGCGTGGACGCTGCTTCCTGAGAACGTGTCTTGAAACAGGTGTTCGCCATCCGCGGTCGGGGCGCGCGTGTGTTCGATGCTGGTGTTCATGGAGCCGAGACAGCGCTGCTACCCGTCCGATACCAGCGACGCCGAGTGGGCGATCCTCGAACCGTTGGTGCCTCCCGCGAAGTCCGGCGGGCCCAAGGGGGGTCGACCGGCATGGCCTCGCCGGTCGATC
>JAENWR010000116.1 GCA_016649895.1 Acidimicrobiia bacterium
CGTCAGATGTGTATAAGAGACAGGAGCCGGCGAGGGCGTTGGTGAGGGTGGACTTGCCGGCGCCGGACTCCCCCACCAGCACCACCGTCTTGCCTCGGACCACCTCGGCCACGCGCTCGACGCCCGCACCACCCTTCGAGTCGACGGTGATCACCTCGACGCCGGGGTTGGCCGCCTCCACGTATTCGACCGTGGCGGGAACGTCGGCGAACAGGTCGGCCTTGGTGAGCACGATGAGCGGGGCCGCTCCGGCGTCCCAGGCCAGCATCACCGAACGCTGGATGCGCCCGTCCTTGAGCGGCCGGTCGAGCCCGCAGACCACCGCGACGAGGTCGACGTTGGCGGCGAGCGCCTGCTCGACGTCCTTGTCGGGGTCACGCCGCCGCATCAGCGAGGTGCGGGGAAGGATCGCCGACACCGCTCCCCCGTCGACCACCACCCAGTCGCCCACCGTCGGCGCGTCGAGGTTGCCGCGCACCGGGAGCTGCTCGATGCCGTCGGCCATCGCCACCATGACGGCCACTCCGTCGTGGCGCACCACCCGACCTGGTCGAGCGGCGTCGCCGGCGCCGGTGGAGGTGACCGCGTCGCCGTAGAGCTCCGACCAGTGATCGCTCCAGCCGTAGCGCTCGAGTGGAAGGGACCCGCTGTCGGGCGCGGCATCGGTCACCGCGGTCGTCCAGATCCGGGTGGGCCCGCACTGGTGTGACGTGTGCCGGCGGGCTCGACCGCCCAGGCCGCCTCACCGTCCCAACGGTCGTCGAACACGAGCTCGGTGAGCGGACGACGCCGGACCGGGCCATGGCTTCCCTGCGGACGACCGAGGGGGATCGTCGCCATCACCTCGACGGCGTCGGGGATGGCGAGGATCTCGCGGAGCCGGTTCTCGACCGTGAGGTGCCACATGGTCATCACGCCGCCGTACCCGAGCGCCCGCGCCGCGAGCAGGAGGTTCTGGCAGGCGGGGTAGACCGAGCCGCCGTCGGTGATGTGGCCACGCTTGCGCAGCATGCACACGAGGACGACGACCGGCGTCGCCTCGAAGTTGTCGACGAAGTGCTGCATGGCCCGCGCCGTGCGGGCCTTGGGCGAGTCGTCGGCAGCGCCGCTTCCCGAGTCGTAGCCGTCGCCGGTGCGCTTCGCGTTCCACCCACCCCGGAACGCCTCGCCGAGAACGGCCTTGGCCTCGATCGCGGCGGGGCCGTCGCGAAGGACCACGAAGCGGAAGCCCTGGCGGTTCGATCCCGACGGCGCCCGGCTGGCCGCGAACATGATGCGCGCCAGATCGGCGTCGGGGATCGGATCGGGCCGGTACCGCCGGATGGCCCGTGTGGTGGCGATCGCGTCGAGGACGACGTCGGCGGACGCGAGTGGTTCGGACATGTCCGCCGAGGATACGACGACCCCGCAGCTGGTCGCTGACGCTGCCTACCATGACCACGGTCATGTGCAAAGTCGGGCGGGGATGCCGAGGAGGTCGAGGATGGCGTTGGGTTGGCGGGCGAGCTGTCGGGTGGCGGAGGCGATGTTGACGGTGCGTGTGGCGGCTTGACGGATGATGCTGGTCGCCAGGTTTCGTAGGGTGGCGAGGACGCGTGGGAGGGTGCCGGTGCGGACCTGTGACCGGTCTTCGTCGTAGGTGACGTCGCGGATCCAGTGCAGGCTTTCGATGCTCCAATGGCCTCTGACGAGCCGGAGGAGGTGTTCTGCGCTTGCCTGGTGGTCGGTGAGGTCGGTGACGTAGAGCCGGGTTTCGATGCTGGTGCGGACATCGTCGAGAGTCGACGACTCCCGTTCGACGATGATGAAGCGCTGAGCGTGAGGGAAGCTCACGGTCGCTGGGACCTGAGCGCTCCATACCCGGTGGCGGTCGATTCGGCCGTGGCCTCGTTGGGTGGTCTCGTGTTCCGGCCGGTCGACGTCGATCGCGTCGAGCGCGTCGATGCCCGCGTTCCACAACGTCGGCTGGTTCTTCTTCACACCCAGGATGTAGTGCGCGTCTTTGGCGTCGACGACGAGCTCAGCGGCTTTGCGTTGGGTGTGCATCGCGTCAGCGGTGACGACCATGCCGGTGATGGTGAGCGGTCCGAGCAGCGGCGCTAACGCGAGGATCTCGTTCGTCTTGTCGTTGTCGACGTTGCGTTGCCCGACGACTCCCCCGGTGTCGTGGCGCAACGCGGCGAGCAGCTGCACCTGGGTGCCGTCTGCGCGTCGAGCGCCTCGCAGCGTCTTGCCGTCCACCGCGACCCCGACCAGGCCCGCGCCCGGCCCAGCAGGGCCGTCGCGGTCGTCGCTGGCGGCGGGCGGCGGAAGCCGGTTCGGTTGCTCCGCGGCCCACCCAGCGACGATCACGTCGAACTCGTCAGGGTCGACCGCTATGGTCGCCCGTCGGATCGTCGCGTAGCTCGGCGGGATCCTCAACCCGGTCACGGGGGAGATCCTCGCCCCGATCCGGGTGAGGACCTCCTGGGAAGAGGCATCTGACCACTCGCTCATCGCGACGAGGCTCTTGTGGCCAGCGAGGGTCGCACACGCGACGAGCAGCAGCGTGGACGCGAAGTTGTGTCGCACCCCCCGCCGGGCGCGGGGATCGCTGAGCTGGGCGAGACGTTCCAGGAGGCTCGACAGGTCCGCGGTGTTGAAATCGATCTGCGCCACCTGGCTCCTCGGGTCAGCCAACAACAACGGATGATCGAACACTCCCGCGAGCACCACCGTCGCCCGGCGGTGCAACGCCTTGACGTACACGTCTTTCACCTCGCCGTGAGCGACGTAGCGGCCGGACCGCCGCCCGAACCCTGCGGTCGTACCGACCTGCAGGAACGACGACGCGCCATAGCAGGTGCCGATGTGGCGCGACGGGTCAACAAACGTCTCCACCAGCAGAACCGGGTGCCCCCACGCCTCAACCCAGTCCCCGCTCAACCTGCGCAACGTCCGTGCCATCACCGCGGACGCCGCGTTCTGACGGCGGCCAGCGGGAAGCACACAGAACCTCTGGTTCGAAGCCACGAACCGCAACCGACGGACCCGAAGCTCGCCAGACCAACCAACGAAACGGTCACGAGGCCCACACGAGAACGCGCACGACCCGAACCCGACCAACGCGACCCACTCACCCGCCGCGTCGGTCGCCACGTAACGCATCGTCTCGCCGACCATCCGATGCCCGAGCCAGTGATGCTCATCAAGCTCCGCATCGAACCGGCCCCGATCACCAGCCGCTACCGGAACGACCCGCAACCCGCTGAACCAGACGTCACGCACCCCCAACCACTACCAACACAACCACCACTCACGCCAATCCAACGGCAAACCCGCAGGTCACAGCCCCGCCGACCTGACTATGAAAAGGCCGTGCTACCATGACGTGGAATGAGTGGTCAACGCCGACGAGGAGAACTCACATGATGATCCGCCCAGCGGTATGGCGTCGGCTGGCCACCGCCATTTCGGTCATTGCTCTGGCGCTGGCGTCGATTGGCCCGCAGCCAGCCGGTGCACAAAGTGCACCGGCCGGCTGCGCTCCAATCACCGACTCGGTGGTTCGCCTGTTCTCTGCGTTCTTTCTCCGAGCTCCCGACGATTCGGGCCGCGCCTATTGGACCGACCGGTATGTCAACGGCCAGCTCTCGCTTCCTGGTGTGGCCACGAACTTTGCAGCATCGAGCGAGTTTCACAGCACCTACGGAAGCCTCAACGACGAGCAGTTCGTCCGACTCATCTACCGAAACGTGCTCGAGCGCGAGCCGGACCAGGGTGGCCTGACCTTCTGGACCGCACGTCTCAGCCAAGGCGCATCTCGCGGGCTCGTGATGACCGGATTCTCCGAGTCACCAGAGTATGTGTCGAAGACTCGGACTTCTACGCCGCTGTCGCGGACGCCCTTTCCGCTTGGAACCAGCTACTACTGCGGCTCAGGCGATCGGGTGGTGCCCGTCGCGCCGCCAATTGGCGGATCGATCATCAGATCCACCATGGGCGGCACGAGCAACAACGTGATTTGGGCTCGATCGGGGAGCCTCGAGCGCGGAGACCTGCTCGTCAACGAAATCGGCGCCTACAAGGGGGATCACCTCATTGGCTACGGATCGAGCTCCAGGGTCGATGTCCGCCATCTCGAGGTCGAGAGCGGAGGAGCATGGTCGTTTGCCATCGCTCCCCTCAGCTTCGCGCAGCCGGCCGGAAACAGCATCGCGGGTCGCGGGGACACAGTTCTCCGCGTCGACCGCGGCCCGGGGGTCGTCGACCTTTCGCACACCGGCAGATCGAACTTCGTCATCTGGGCGTACACCAGATCCCGATCGCAGCTCGTGGCGAACGAGATCGGAACGTTCCAGGGCCAGGTCGTCCTCGACCAAGCGCCCGGCTACCTGCAGGTCGAAGCCGACGGCGACTGGTCGTTCCGCTTCTCATAAGGGAGGGGAGCTAACGTGGCAACGCTTCTGCGGGCGCCTTCAGTCTCCCGTTCTGCCAACTCAGACGCTCGGCAGTGAATAGTCCTCGAACTGGTTGCGCAGGTCCTTCTTCGAGAACTTGCCCACCGAGGTCTTCGGCACGGCGTCGATGAACTGCACGTCGTCGGGCAGCCACCACTTGGCCACGCGGGGCTCGAGGAACGCCATCAGCTCGTCCTTGGTGAGCGACTCGCCCTCGCGGACCACCACGCAGGCGAGGGGCCGCTCCTGCCACTTGGGGTGGGGCACGCCGATGACGGCGGCTTCGGCCACGGCGGGGTGCGCCATGATCTCGTTCTCGAGCTCGACCGAGCTGATCCACTCGCCACCAGACTTGATGACGTCCTTCGTGCGGTCGACCAGACGGATGTAGCCGTTGGCGTCGACGGTGGCGACGTCGCCGGTCTTCAGCCATCCGTCGGCGGTGAACGACTCGGGTGAGCGCTCGTCGTTGTAGTACTCGCGGATGACCCACGGCCCCCGCACCTGCAGCTCGCCCGAGGTCTCGCCGTCCCATGGCTGCTCTTCGAGCGAGTCGGGATCGACGACGCGCATCTCGACCCCGAACGACACGATGCCCACGGTGGTGCGGATGTCGGCCTTCTCGTCGTCGGTGAGGTCCCCGAGGCTCGACTTGATGGTGCACACCGAGGCGATGGGGCTGGTCTCGGTCATGCCCCACGCCTGGAGGATGGGCAGCCCGGTCTTCTGGCGGAACCCCTCTGACAGCGCCTTCGGCACGGCCGATCCGCCACAGGGGATGGCGCGCAACGACGAGATGTCTCGACCGTCGATGGCATCGAGCACGCCCATCCAGATGGTGGGGACGCCGGCGGCCACGGTGACGCGCTCGGACTCGATGAGGTTGAGAAGGGCGCCCGGCGAGAGGTCGGGGCCGGGCATGACGAGCTTGGCCCCGGTGGCCACGGCCACATGCGCCAGGCCCCACGCGTTGGCGTGGAACATGGGCACGACCGGCAACACGATGTCGGACTCGCGGATGCCCACGCCGTCGGCGGCCATGGCCCCGAACGTGTGCAGGAACGTCGACCGATGGGAGTACAGCGCACCCTTGGGGTTGCCGGTGGTGCCGCTCGTGTAGCACATGGATGCCGCCTGGTTCTCGTCGTCGACGTTCCACTGCACGGGCTCGGCCGCGGCCAGCAGCTCCTCGTAGTCGTACACGGCGATGTCGGCGTCGACGGCCGGCACCTCTCCGCCTGTGTCGTTCATCACCACGAGGTGCTTGACCGTGGTGAACGTCGACAGGAGCGGCCCGAGGAGGCCCATCAGCGACAGGTCGACGAAGATCACCTCGTCCTCGGCGTGGTTGACGATGTAGGTGAGCTGCTCGGGGAACAAGCGGATGTTGAGGGTGTGGAGCACGCGACCCGAGCAGGGCGCCGCGAACCACAGCTCGAGGTGGCGTTGGGTGTTCCATGCGAACGACCCCACGCGCCCGTCGGCACTGATGCCGAGCTGGTCGAGGACACCGCCGAGGCGACGAGCGCGCTTGGCCCACTCGCCGTAGGTGGTGCGCTCGATGCCGGTGGGCGTGGCGGTCACCACCTCCTTCTCGGGGAAGTAGCGCTCGGCGCGCTCGAACATGTGCGGCATCGTCAGCTGCGTCGCCTGCATCAAGCCCTGCATGGATCCCCCTGGAGTTGCGGAGTCGCCGGATCAGACGACTGCGGAGAGCGTACGTCGTACATCGGCCCCGTGCCGGTGCCCCGACCTCTCCCCCACCTGACAGAATCGTCGCTCGTGGACGTTCCCGACTCCACCCGGCGGACCCCGGGACGACGCACGCTGTGGCTCCTCGCCACTCCGCTGGTGATCCTGACGATCATCGCCAACGTGGGCGATGCGTTGATGCCCACGCTCGTCGACACCCATCCGCTGCTGCTCATCTCGATGAACGCCCGCAACCGCAACCTGGCGCTCACCACCAACCTGCTCGACCCGATCCCGTACTACCTCGTGGGCTTCGTGCGCCTGGTGCTGAGCGACCCGCTCTTCTACCTGCTCGGCTGGTTCTACGGCGATGCCGCGGTGAAGTGGATCGAACGCAACACCAAGACCCTGGGCGACACGATCCGCTGGGTCGAGAAGCACTTCTCCCGTTTCGGGGTGCCGCTCGTCGTCGCGGTGCCCAACAACTGGATCTGCCTGTTCGCCGGTGCCAGTGGCATGCGCCCCGCGGTGTTCATCGCCGCCAACGTCACGGGCACCATCGCTCGGCTCTACCTCATCCGGGTGATCGGCAACTTCTTCAGCGGCCCCATCGACTGGTTGCTCGAACAGATCGCCGCCTACCGCTTGCCGTTGCTGGCGCTCAGCATCGGCGCGGTGGCCTTCACGTTCTTCAGCGAACGCAGGCGCGGCACGGGCGAGCTCGAGGGCCTGACCAACCTGCCCGACGAGCTCGAGGACGCGCCGCCGGCACCGCCCGCGGGCGACCCCAGCGACTGAATCCTGGGCTCAGCCGCCGATGGCCGTGCCGCCGAGGGCGGTGCAGACGGCGCAGAGCTGGCCGGGGAGGAGGCGGAACCAGGCCCACTTCCCCCGCTGCTCGCGCTCGATGATGCCGGCCTTCACCAGCTGGGAGAGGTGGTGCGAGACGGTCGGCTGAGCCCGGTCGACGAGCTCGGGCAGATCGCATGCGCACACCTCACCCGTGGGAGCGGCGGCGATGATCGAGACCAGTCGGATCCGCACAGGGTCGGCCAGGGCCTTGAGCAGTCCGGCCAGCGCCTCCGCATGCTCCTCGTCGAGGATCGACTGGGTGACGGGCGCGCAGCACAGCTCGGTCGTCGTGCCGTCATCGGTGAGCTTCGTGGCCGTGAGGTTCCCCATGGGGAACACACTGACATCGGCGGAAGCGTGTGGAAAACGTATTGATGCTTGCCGAAACGTTCGCCCGAACCCGGGAGACCGCCCGAACCTCGCTAGCGGCCGAGGATCTGCTCGAAGAACCGCCGGGTGCGCTCGTGGCGCGGGTTCGTGAACACGTCGTCGGGTGCACCTTCCTCGACGACGCGGCCCTCGTCCATGAACACGAGGCGGTCGGCGGCGGCGCGGGCGAAGCCCATCTCGTGGGTGACCACCACCATCGTCATGCCGTCGCGAGCCAACTCGAGCATCACGTCGAGCACCTCTTTGATCATCTCGGGGTCGAGGGCCGAGGTCGGCTCGTCGAAGAGCATGACCTTCGGCTCCATCGCGAGCGCCCGGGCGATGGCCACCCGCTGCTGCTGGCCGCCCGAGAGCTGACGCGGGTAGGCGCCGGCCTTCTCGGCGATGCCGACCCGCTCGAGCTGGCGCATCGCCATCTCGCGCGCCTCGGCCTTCGACCGCTTCCGCACCTTGCGCTGGGCGAGGGTGATGTTCTGCAGCACCGTGAGGTGCGGGAACAGGTTGAACTGCTGGAACACCATGCCGAGCTCGCGGCGGATGTGGTTGATGTCGACGTGGCGGCCCTGGACATCGACGCCGTCGACGGTGATCGTGCCGGCGGTGGGCTCCTCGAGCAGGTTGATGCACCGCAGGACGGTGCTCTTGCCCGAGCCGCTCGGACCGACGATGACCACCACCTCGCCACGGCCGACGCGCAGGTCGACGCCGTCGACCGCGCAGACCGACCCGAACCGCTTGTGGAGACCTGATACCTGGATCATGCGCGCTCCCCCGCCCGATCGCGCGACACCCGGCGCTCGAGCGCGTGCAGCACGAACGACAGCAGCACGGTCATCGTGAGGTACATCAACACGAGCACCATGTAGCTCTCGCGGAACTGGAAGCTGCCCGCCGCGTGCTGCCGCCCGAGCTGGGTGATCTCGAGCACGCCCAGCACCGACAACAGCGACGAGTCCTTCAACATCGAGATCAGGTCGTTGCCGAGCGGGGGCATCATGGCCCTCCCCGCCTGCGGGAGAACGATCGATCGCATGGTCTGGCCTCGGCTGAGGCCAAGCGATCGTCCGGCTTCCATCTGGCCGAGGCCGATCGATTGCACCCCGCCGCGCACGACCTCGGCGATGTAGGCGCCGTAGACGATGGCGAGTGCCAGCGAGCCCCGCCAGAAGTAGGAGAGACGGTTGCCCTCGTAACCGAGCCAACCGGCCGCCTGGGGCACGAGCACCAACGCCAGGGTGAAGATGAGGATGAGCATGGGGATGCCCCGGATCAGCTCCACGTAGGTGCGGCTGATGTTCCGCAGGACGATCGACGTGGAGACCCTCCCGAGTCCCACCACCACCCCGAGGGCGAGCGCGATGGCGAACCCCGCCAGGGTGATCCGCACCGTGAGCCCGAGGCCCGGGTAGATCCGATCCCATGCGAGCTCGTAGCGCTCGTTGAAGAACACGAGGTAGCCCATCCACCCCATCGCCGCGGCGAGGAGGAACGCCCAGAACGGGAAGGTCTCGGCCCATGCCGGTGCCCGGCGCCGACGGTCGGGCGGGCCGATGGGCCCGTCGCCGCCGACGCCGATGGCCGCCGTCATCTGGGCCTCGACATCGATGCCCCGCTCGGGGTCGGACCGCCCGCTCATCGTCATGCCCGCGCCCCGCCTCGCTCTCAGCCCTCGGTGTCGTCCCCGGCCGGATCGGCCTCGGGCTCCTCCTCCACGGGATCGGCACCGACGGCATCCACCTCGGCGATGTCGTCGTCGGTGATCGTGAACGCCCCGGAGAAGTACTCCTCGCCCAGGGCCTCCATCGTGCCGTCGGCCTTCATGTCGGCGATCGCCAGGTTGATGGGGCACACGAGATCGGAACCCGGCGGGAAGATGAAGCCCAGCTCGTCGGACGACAGCGACGGGCCGGTCAGCTCGACGTCGTCGGCGTTCTCGCCGACGTAGCCCTGGCCGGCGCTCTCGTCCATGATCACGGCGTCGACGTCGCCGGCGATGAGGGCCTGCACCGCGAAGCCGAACTGCTCGAAGGCCTGCACCCGCTCCTCACCGACGAGATCGACGGCCGTGTCGTAGTTGGTGGTGCCGGTCTGGCTGCCAATCGTCAGCGAGTCGTCGTTGGCGAGCTCGTCGGCATCAGCGAAGCGGTCCTCACCGACCCCCACCAGCAGGCGCTGCTCGATGTTGATGTAGCCGTCGGAGAAGTCGACGACCTCGGCCCGCTCGTCGTTGATCGTGATGCCATCGGCGGCCATGTCGAACTGGCCGTCGGCCACCGCTTGGATCATGGGCTCCCAGGCGAAGGTCTCATACACCGGCTCGAAGTTGAGCAGCTCGGCCATGTGGTCGATGGCCGCGTAGTCCCACCCGGCTGGCTCGCCGGTCTCGGCGTCGATGTAGTTGAACGGCAGGTAGGCGTTCTCGACCGCGACGGAGACCTCGCGCCCGTCGAGGTCGGGCAGCTCGTCGGTTGGCTCGCAGGCCTGGTCATCGCCGGTGGCGTCGGCGGCACCGGTGCCGTCACCTGTGGCGGTGTCGGTGTCGGTGTCGGTGCCGCCGTCGTCGCCGCACGCGGCGGCGAAGAGCGTGAACGCGAGGAGTGCGGCGAGGAGCCGCAGGAACCGGGTGCGCATGGGTGATCTCCCAGATCGTCAGCGGCCGGGGCCGCGGGAACCGCCAGACTCTAGAACCTCCGGCCGCCAGATCTCCCGTACAGCGTTACGGCACGACGAACCCGCTCAGAGCCCAAGGAGGTCGTCGAGGCCGATCGTAAGGCCGCGATGGTCGGCGATGGCCTTCACCGCGAGGACCACTCCGGGCATGAACGAGGTGCGGTCGTAGGAGTCGTGGCGGATCGTCAGGCTCTGTCCCGTGGTACCGAGCAGCACCTCCTGGTGGGCCACCATGCCCCGCAGCCGCACCGAGTGGACGTTGATGCCGTCAGGGCCACGAGCGCCGCGAGCTCCGGCGATGACCTCGGTCTCGGTGGGATCAGGAGCCCAGTCGGAGGAGGCGGCGGTCATGCGGGCCAGCGTCGACATCGCCGTGCCCGACGGCGCGTCGACCTTCTGGTCGTGGTGCAGTTCGATGATCTCGGC
>JAENWR010000138.1 GCA_016649895.1 Acidimicrobiia bacterium
CAGATGTGTATAAGAGACAGGGCTCCTGGATCGAGCCGGCATCGCCCACATGGTCACGGGCTCGGTCGCCGCCACCCACCACGGTGAGCCCCGCCTCACCCAGGACATCGACATCGTGGTCGATCCCACCCCCGAAGCACTGGAGCAGTTCCTGTCGTTGCTGGACCGCGAACGGTTCTACGTCGACGATGCCCGGCGGGCGCTTCGAGACCGCAGCCAGTTCAACGTGCTCGACCTGTCGACGGGGTGGAAGGTGGACCTCATCATCAGCAAGAACCGGCCGTTCAGCATCACCGAGTTGGAGCGTCGGATCCCGATCGACATCCTCGGGGTACGGACGTTCGTCGCGAGCCCCGAAGACGTCATCTTGTCCAAGCTCGAGTGGTCGAAGGACTCCGGGTCGGAGGTCCAGCTTCGCGACATCGAGACCCTGATGAGGGTCCAGTGGGACCACCTCGACCGGTTCCACCTGCGCCGATGGGCTGCGGTGTTGGGTGTCGAGCGTCGGCTCGAAGAGATCATCAGCCGGGTTGCCCGCGATGAGGGGGAACCGCAGTGATGCTCAGTGGCCGGCGTTCAAGATGGCCTCGACCTGGGCCCGTGTGGGCATCGACGGCTTGGCTCCGGCCACGCTGACCGTGAACGCGCCGGCGGCGGCTCCGAACCGGCAGGCGTCGACGATCTCGGCGCCCTCGGCGAGCGCCACCGCGAAGGCGGCGCAGAAGCTGTCGCCAGCGCCGGTGGGATCGACGATTTCGGTGGGGAAGGCGGCGACCCGTGTGGCCCCCACCTGCACGCCGGCGCTGCCGAGGGTGACGATGGCCCGATCGGAGCTGTCGAGCTGCAGCTCGAGCGCCTCGTGCGAGTTGGCCACGACGATGGGGTCGTGCCGGAGCACGAGGTCGCTGCGATCGGGCACCGGCGCCGGGTTGAACACGATGAGGCGCCCCGCCTCCCTGGCGATGGCGGCAGCGCGCCCCGATGCCGACGCATCGACCTCTCCCTGCAGCAGCAACACGTCGGCGGCGGCGATGATCTCCGCGGCGTCGTCGGCATCGCTGGGGCCCACCGCACCGTTGGCGCCGGCGACGATGATGATCGACACCTCACCGTCGTCGTTCACGATCGGTACCGCCCGTCCGGTGGGACCGGCGGTGGCGATCACCGCCGACACGTCGATGCCCTCAGCCGCCATCTCCTCGACGATGGTGGCACCCGAGGCGTCGGTGCCCACGCGGCCGATCATCGACACCTCGGCGCCGAGTCGTCGGGCGGCGACGGCCTGGTTCGCTCCCTTGCCCCCGAGGAACTCGGCCGACCGATGGGCCCGCACGGTCTCGTCGGGCGCGGGTGGATGGGGCACCCACAAGGTGAGGTCGTGGTTCATCGATCCGAAGCAGGCGATCCGAACGGCCACATGCGCCTCCTGGCGTGGGGTTCGCACGGAATCTAGCCTCGCACCCGTCGAGGCGAGGCGCCCACGTCGCCGGTGGGGGATGGGGCGTTCGGCCGGCCCCGCTGGTACCGTGGCAGCGCTCGTCGGGCACAGCTGCTCGCGCGCGTCCGCTTCGGTTCTCGCCTCGCGGTCCCCGAAGCCGGGCCCCAGACCCACCCCCCACACAGAGGAACCTCCCAAGAAGATGGCCGACACCCACGAACTGCCGCCGAAGTCCGAGACGATCACCGAGCACCGGCTGCACGACACCGACACCGGGTCGCCCGAGGTGCAGATCGCGCTCCTCACCGAGCGCATCAACCACCTCACCGAGCACCTGAAGATCCACAAGAAGGATCACCACAGCCGTCGTGGGCTGCTCCAGCTGGTCGGCCGCCGTCGGCGCCTGCTCGACTACGTCCGCAAGAACGACGTCGAGCGCTACCGCGGCATCATCGCCAAGCTCGGCCTTCGCCGCTAGCTCACAGATCTCGCTCCGGGCGACCCTTCTTGGGGTCGCCCGAGGCACATCTGGACCACCACCGGTGGACCAGCGCACCACCCAAGACCGGGGCGGCTCGGTCAGCTGCCAGTTGTGGATCCCTCGGCGTCGGTCGGGGAACCCTCATCTGGGAACTGGCCTAGTGCCCCACACGAACGGGGGACGTTCCCCCAAGAGGAGCCACCATGGCTGAACCCATTTCCGTATCGGCACCCATCAGCGGGACCGACAAGTCCATCACCTTCGAGACCGGCCTCCTGGCCCCGCAGAGCCAGGGCGCTGTCGTCGCCACGCTCGGCGGCACCAAGATCCTCGTCACGGCCAACGCCGATAAGTCGGTCCGCGAGGGCATCGACTTCTTCCCACTCACCGTCGACATCGAAGAGAAGCGCTACGCCGCCGGCCTCATCCCCGGCTCGGTGTTCCGCAAGGAGGCCCGTCCGTCCGACGAGGCCATCCTCACCTGCCGCCTCATCGACCGCCCGCTGCGCCCGTCGTTCGCCGACGGCTACCGCAACGAGACCCAGATCATCGGCACCACCCTCGGCGTCGACATGCAGAACCCGCACGACGTCCTCGCCATCAACGCCGCCAGCGCCTCGCTGATGATCTCGGGCATCCCGTTCATCGGCCCCATCGGCGCCGTGCGCGTCGCCTACACCACCGACGGCACCTGGCTCCCGCACCCCACCTACCAGGAGGGTGACGAGTCCACCTTCGAGCTGGTCGTCGCCGGTCGCGAGACCGCCGACGGCTCCGACATCGCCGTGATGATGGTCGAGGCCGGTGGTACCGAGGACGCCTGGAAGTTCTACGAGGCCGGCGCCCCCAAGGTCACCGAGGAGGTCATCGCCGAGGGGCTCCAGGCCTCCAAGGTCTGGATCCGTGAGTCGATCGCCCTCCAGCGCGAGCTCGTGGCCGCTGCCGGCGTCCGCGACCCGCTGCCGTTCACCCCCGGCGCCGACTTCGGCGACGACGTCTACGCCCGGGTCTCCGAGCTCGGCGCCGCCAAGCTGGCCGAGGCCAACACCATCGTCGACAAGACCGAACGCAACGCCGCCAACGACGCCATCAAGGACGAGATCAAGGCCGCTCTGGCCGATGAGCTCGACGGTCGGGCCAAGGAGGTGTCGGCTGCCATCAAGGCCGTCACCAAGAAGGTCATCCGCCAGCGTGTCGTCGAGGAAGGCATCCGCATCGACGGCCGTGGCCCCGCCGACATCCGTGAGATCTCGGCGCAGGTCGGCCTGCTGCCCACCGCGCACGGCTCCGGCCTGTTCCAGCGTGGCGAGACCCAGGTGCTCAACATCCTCACGCTCGGCATGCCGCGCATGGCGATGGACATCACCTACAAGGACAGCCTCAACCCCACCGTGAAGAAGCGGTACATGCACCACTACACGATGCCGCCGTTCTCCAACGGTGAGACGGGTCGTGTCGGTGGCACGAAGCGCCGAGAGGTCGGCCACGGCCTCCTCGCCGAGCGCGCGCTGCTGCCGGTGGTGCCGTCGGAGGAGGACTTCCCCTACGCCCTGCGCCTCGTCTCCGAGGTGCTGTCGTCCAACGGTTCCACCTCGATGGCGTCGGTCTGCTCGTCGTCGATGTCGCTCATGGACGGTGGCGTGCCCATCAAGGCTGCCGTCGCCGGCATCGCCATGGGCCTCATCTTCGAGGACGGCAAGTACACCACCCTCACCGACATCCTCGGCGCCGAGGATGCCTTCGGCGACATGGACTTCAAGGTGGCCGGAACGTCCGAGTTCGTCACCGCCCTGCAGCTCGACACCAAGATCGACGGCATCCCCGCCGACGTCCTGGCCGCCGCGCTGTCGCAGGCGAAGGACGCCCGCCTCCACATCCTCGACAAGATGGCCGAGGCCATCGCCGAGCCCCGGCCCGAGGTGGGCCCGACGGCCCCGAAGATCATCAGCTTCGAGATCCCGATGGACAAGATCGGCGAGGTCATCGGCCCCAAGGGCAAGGTCATCAACGCCATCCAGGCCGAGACCGGCGCCGACATCAACGTCGACGACGACGGCCAGGTGGGCACGGTGTCCATCGCCTCGTCCGACATGGAGAAGGTGGCTGAGGCCGAGCGCCAGATCAAGCTCATCCTCAACCCGCCCACCGCCGAGGTCGGCGCCGTCTACATCGGCCGGGTCGTGAACATCACCAAGTTCGGTGCGTTCGTCAACATCCTCCCCGGCCGCGACGGCCTGCTCCACATCTCCAAGATGGGACAGGGCAAGCGCATCGACAAGGTCGAGGACCTGTTCGACCTGGGCGACACCGTCGAGGTGAAGGTCGACGACGTCGATCCGCAGGGCAAGGTCTCGCTGTCGCTCGCCGGCGACGCCCCCGAGGGACGCGAGAGCGCCCCGGCTCCCGAGCGCTCCGCTGGCTCGTCCGACGACGCCCCGGCCTCCGACGCCGGCAACAGCGACCGCGACTTCGTCTCGTTCGAGGACGAGTTCGAGAGCGAGCTCACCTCCGACCTCGGCGACCTGGGCCCAGCGTCCACCAGCGGCCCCGCCCCCGATCGGGGTGACCGTGGTGGTCGCAGCCGTGGTGGTCGTGGCGGAGGCCGTCGCTGACCGCTTCACCCTCCGACATGCCGGCTTCGGCCGGCGAGGAGATCCATCGCACGGTCCTGGCCTCTGGCATCCGCGTCGTCACCGAGCGGATGCCAGAGGCGCGCTCGGTCACGGCCGGGTTCTGGGTGTCCATCGGCAGTCGTGACGAGTCGCCCGAGCTGTCGGGCGCCTCGCACTTCCTCGAGCACCTGCTGTTCAAGGGGACCGAGAAGCGCACGGCGCGAGAGATCGCCGAGACGGTCGATGCCGTGGGCGGCGAGATGAACGCGTTCACGGCCAAGGAGCACACGGCGTACTACGCGCGGTTGCCGGCCACCGAGCTCGGTCTTGGCCTCGACCTGCTGTCCGACGTCGTCACCGCGCCGTCGTTCCGCCTGAACGAGGTGGAGGCCGAGCGCCAGGTCATCCTCGAAGAGCTCCTCATGGACGAGGACGACCCCGACGACATGGTGCACACGCTGCTGTTCGAGGCGCTCTTCCCCGACCACCCGCTCGGGTGGGAGACGGTCGGCACCCGCGAGTCCATCGAGACGCTGCAGCGCGACGACATCGCCGGGTTCTTCGCCGAGCACTACCACCCGGTGAACCTGGTGGTGGCCGCGGCGGGTGCGCTCGACCACGACGAGGTCGTGGCGGGCGTCGAGGCCTGTTTCGCCGGTCGCACCGGCGGGGAGCGGCCGCCGCGCCAGGCGCCGCAGTTGCCGCCGGTGCCCGTCGTGGTGCGCCGTCGCGACACCGAGCAGGCGCACGTGGCCCTCGGGTGGCGTGCGGTGGCGTTCGACGATCCCGCTCGCTACGCGCTGGCCGTCCTCAACCAGGTGCTGGGTGGCGGCATGGCCAGTCGCCTGTTCCAAGAGGTGCGCGAAGAGCGTGGCCTCGCCTACTCGGTGGGTTCGGGGACCTCCCTCTACGCCGACGCCGGTGCGATGGTGGTCTACGTCGGTACGGCCATCGGTCGTTCCACCGAGGCGCTCACCGTCATCGATGGGGTCATCGCCGACCTGGTGGCAAGCGGGATCACCGCCCGCGAGCTCGAGGTGGCCAAGGGCTACCTGTCGGGCTCGATGGTGCTCGGCCTCGAAGACTCGGGCAGCCGCATGGGCCGGCTCGGCTCGAGCGAGACGGTCCGGGGGTTTGTCACCTCGGTCGACGAGCACCTGGCCCGCATCGGCGAGGTGTCGCTCGACGACGTGCACCAGGTGGCCGCCCGCGTGCTCGGCGGTCCGCGCACGCTCTCGGCCGTCGGTCCATTCGACGAGGATCGGTTCGCCGCTGTCGTCTGATCGGCAGCGATCGGTCGGCGGAACCATCGACGGCGCTTCGATCCCTGCTACACCATCGAGATGGTGGATCGAGTGCGGGCAGGTGCGGTCATCGTCGACGGGGGAAGGCTCGCCGTCATCGAGCGGGACCGCGACGGTCACCACTACTTCACCCTGCCAGGGGGAGGGGTCGAGGACGGCGAGACGGTCGAGGAGGCCGCAGCCCGCGAGGTGCTCGAGGAGCTCGGCGTCGAGGTCGAGCTGCTGGGAACGGTCGGCGCCGTCACCTTGACGCGAGGGAGTTGGGTGACGCTCCAGATCTACTTCGCGGCCCGTTCGACGGGCGGGATCTTCGGCGCCGGCACCCGGCCCGGAGTACCAGCCGGACCTCGACCCGACGATGGGTACCTACCAGCCGACATGGCTCGATCTGGAGGTGGCTGCCGCCGCCACGGTCTACCCACGAGAGCTGATCGCGCTGCTGTGTGAGCGAGGCGTCGAAGCCTTGCTCCGCGAGCCCATCCACCTCGAGGACGTCGGCCCGGGCAGGTAGCCGAAACCCGGTCGAGGTGGCGCCACTAGGCTTGCCCGCCATGGCCGAACCGATTCGCGTAGGGGTCTTCGGAGCGGGTGGCCGCATGGGCGCCACGGTGTGCAGCGCGGTCCACGCCGACCCTGCACTTCAGCTGGTGGCGGCGGTCGATCCGCACCACGCCGGTCTCGACCTGTCGGCCGTCGCCCGCGTCGACGGGCTCGATGGCGTCGACCTCACGGTCGCCAGCTCGCCCGACGAACTGGTGCGGGCCGGGGTCGAGGTGGCGGTCGACTTCACCCGCATCGAGGCAGCGCGTGAGAACCTCGACTTCCTCGCCGCCAACGGCGTGCACGCGGTGGTGGGCACCAGCGGGTTCACCGACGCCGACCATGATCACCTCCGCAGCACGTTCACCCGGAGCAACTGCGTGGTGGTGCCCAACTTCGCCATCGGCGCCGTGTTGATGATGCACTTCGCCGAGATGGCGGCGCCCTTCTTCGAGACAGCCGAGATCATCGAACTGCACCACGACCAGAAGGTCGACGCGCCGTCGGGCACGGCGATGTCGACGCTGGCCCGCATG
>JAENWR010000171.1 GCA_016649895.1 Acidimicrobiia bacterium
AGCCAGGCGTGGCGCGAGCGGGCCCGCAACCGCACCAACCGCTGACCGAGCAGCGGTGATCCCCGACCCGGTGGTGGGGGCGTACCGGGCCGGTGCGTTCGCCGCCCGTGCCGTGCCGGCGCCCGTCGCGCGCGCCGTCGCCCGTCTGGGCGGCAGCGCGGCTGGCCAGGTGATGCACGCACGACGCTCCGCGGTCGAAGGGAACCTGCGACGGGTCGATCCCACACTCTCCGGCCGCCGTCTCGACCGCGCGGTCGACGGGGCCTTCGCCTCCTATGCCCGCTACTACGCCGAGTCGTTCCGGCTGCCGGGCGCCGACCCCGCCGCGATCGATGCCGGCTTCTCCTTCAGCGGCTACGGCCACATCGTGTCGGCCCGCGAGCGTGGCACCGGCGCCATCATCGCCCTGCCCCACCTCGGCGGGTGGGAGTGGGCCGCGTTCTGGATGGCGGTCATCGAAGACGTGCCGGTCACCGCCGTCGTCGAGGCGCTCGAGCCGGCCGAGCTCTTCGACTGGTTCGTCGACTTCCGCCGGTCGCTCGGCATGAACGTGGTGGCGCTCGGGCCTGGGGCTGGCTCCGAGGTGCTCCGCTCGCTGAAGGCGGGCCACGTCGTCTGCCTGCTGTCGGATCGAGACATCGCAGGTGGCGGCGTCGAGGTCGAGTTCTTCGGCGAGCGCACCACGCTGCCGGGGGGTCCGGCCACCCTCGCCTTCCGCACCGGGGCGCCCCTGTTGCCCACGGCCATCTACTTCGACGGCGACGGCCACCGTGCCCAGGTCGATCCGCCCCTCGAGGTCGAGCGGCGCGGGTCGCTGCGCGACGACGTGGCGCGGGTCACCCAGGATCTCGCGGTCGCCCTCGAGCACCTGATCCGGCAGGCCCCCGAGCAGTGGCACGTGATGACGCCCAACTGGTCGAGCGACCGGGCGGAGTAGCGTGGTTGCGTGCGCGTCGGACTGATCTGCCCGTACAGCCTTAGCGTGCCAGGTGGGGTTCAGGGCCAGGTGCTCGGCCTAGCCCGGGCGCTGCGCGGGCTCGGGCACGAGGCGCGCGTCCTCGCTCCGTGCGACGGTCCGCCACCCGACGCTGGGGTCACACCGCTCGGCAAGAGCATTCCCACCGCGGTCAACGGCTCGATGGCACCCATCGCCCCCGACCCGTCGGCCCAGCTACGCCTCATCCGGGCGCTGCGAGACGAGTCGTTCGACGTCCTCAACCTGCACGAGCCGCTGGTACCCGGTCCGAACATGACCGCGTGCCTCTTCAAGTCGTCCCCCCTCGTGGGCACCTTCCACGCCGCCGGCACGATCGGGGCCTACACGTGGGGTCGCCCCGCCCTGCGGTGGGTGGCGAACCGCCTCGACCGCCGGGTGGTGGTCTCCGCCGATGCCCAGCAGCTGGCCGAGCATGCCCTCGGCGGTCAGTACGACCTCCTCTTCAACGGCATCGAGATCGACCGGTTCGCCAAGGCCACACCGTGGCCGTCGGAACACCCGGCCATCTTCTTCATCGGTCGACACGAACCACGCAAGGGCCTGGCCGTGCTGCTCGAGGCCATGGCCGAGCTGCCGCCCGACGTGCGGCTCTGGGTGGGCGGCACCGGGCCCGACACCGATCTGCTGCGCACGCGCCACGCTGGCGACCCGCGCATCGAGTGGCTCGGGCGCATCTCCGACGACGAGAAGGCCCGTCGCATCCGCGGCGCCAGCGTGTTCTGCGCGCCGTCGCTCGGCGGCGAGTCGTTCGGCGTGGTGCTGCTCGAGGGGATGGCCGCCCGCACGCCCACGGTGGTGTCCGACCTGCCGGGCTACCGCAACGTGGCCCGTCCCGACATCGACGCGTTGCTCGTGCCTCCCGGTGACGCCCCAGCCTTGGCACGGGCGCTGCGCACGGTGCTCACCAATGCCGGACGTGCCGACGAGTTGGTCGAGGCCGGAGCGCTGCGGGCGCAGCACTTCTCGATGGATCGGCTCGCCAGCTGCTACGTCGAGCTGTTCGACGAGGTCATCGCCACCAGCTGACGGGTGGACCCGTGCCGCGCCGTATGGCGCGTATGATCTGACGATCGCCATCTCTGTCCACCAGCGCGCCGCGATGTCTGGGCACCGAGAGGAGTTCAATGGTTCCGTTCCTCATCATCCTGGTCATCGTGATCGCCCTGGTGGCGTTCGTCATCGTGACCTACAACGGGCTGGTCTCGCTCCGCAACCGGATCGAGAACGCCTGGGCGCAGATCGACG
>JAENWR010000094.1 GCA_016649895.1 Acidimicrobiia bacterium
ATCGGCGAAGCCGACCTCGTCGAGACGGCCGGCGAGACCGGAGGCGCTGGAGCTCATGGGCCTGACGCTACTGCCGCGAACCTGTGCCAGTGGGGAGCTAGGTCGAACGGCCCCTCTTGGCGGTGAACTCAAGATCATCGCAACGGTACCGATGGAACTCCAACAAGGGGGACCGCTCGCACGAGCTCCCCGACCTGCTGTCGAGTCCGCGAGGGACATGATGCTCCGAAACATGAAGGTGGGGACGAAGCTTCTGGCCGTGGTGCTCCCGCCACTGGTCGTGCTGGTGGCGGTGGCCGGGCTGGGTGCCCGCGACCGCCTGAACGATGCGGGCG
Source organism: Acidimicrobiia bacterium (assembly GCA_016649895.1). Taxonomy (GTDB): domain Bacteria; phylum Actinomycetota; class Acidimicrobiia; order Acidimicrobiales; family SKKL01; genus Actinomarinicola. The sequence continues at coordinate 336 of JAENWR010000094.1, forward strand.
ATGCCCGGACGGCCGAGGAGTACATCGCGCTGGTCGATGCGAGCCAGCAGGTCATCGCCGAGATGCAGCGCGAGCGGATGTTCTCTGCGCTGTACCTCACGACCGACGGCTCGAACGGTGATGCGCTCGACGTTCAGCAGGCCGCCACCGACACCGCCGTCGCCAGCTACGAGCTGGCGGCCGCCGCGATCGGCGAGTCGACCCCGATGTTCGAGCTCACCGATCGGGCGACGAAGCGAACCGGCAACATCGGCACCTTCCGCACCTCGACCGAGGCCGGCACGCTCGACCCCATCATTGCCAACCAGTGGTTCAGCGACACGATCGGCGACCACCTGAACCTCGCCACGGCCGTCGCCGACGCCGTGCCGGTCATCGAGGTGAGCGCCGACCTGTCGTCCTACGGCGCCATCTCCCGAGTCCAGGAGGCCCAGGCCAAGCGGGCCGCGGTCTACACCATCGCCCTCGGACGCGGCGAGTTCGACGAGAACGGCCAGCTGTGGCGTGACGATCGGTCGGCCACCGCCGAGTTCCAACGCTACGAGAGCCTCTTCTTCGACATCGCCAGATCGGCGCAGTCCGCGGAGCTGCGTGGCGCCGAGGCATCTGCTGCCTACACCGCGGGTCAACGCTTCCTCGATACCGTCTTCGACGAGGTCGCGGTCACCGTCAACCTGTTCGGCGACGGCACACCGGTGGTCTCGCCCATGCAGCTCACCCCCCGCCTCCTCGAGCGCATCGTCGACGTGCCCGATGGCGCCTCCGCTGGCCCCAAGCTCTGGAACCAGCTCGCCGTCGGCCAGCTCGACGCACTGGCAGTGCCGGGCGATGCGCTCCTCGAGGGCGTCGCCGTCGTGGTGAGCGACGTTCGCGCCGACGCGGAACAGCAGGCCCTCATCTACCTGGCGGTCATCGCCGTGGCCGTCATCGGTCCAGGCGTCCTCGCGGTGGTCGTGGCACGACGGATCACCAAGCCCCTGCGCGGCCTCACCGAGGCAGCCGATCGGCTCTCCACCGAGCAGCTGCCGGCCCTGGTCGAGCGACTCAAGTCGCCGAGTGCCACCGGCGGTTCCATCATCCTCGAGCCGATCAACATGCAGCGCACCGACGAGATCGGCCAGCTGGCCGACGCGTTCGACACCATCCAGCGGGTCACCGTCGAGGTGGCCGAGGAGCAGGCGAACCTGCTGAAGAAGGGCATCGGCGATATCTTCGTGAACCTCGCCCGCCGCAACCAGACCCTCCTCGATCGCCAGATCGAGTTCATCGACCAGCTCGAGTCGGCCGAAGAGGACCCCGACGTCCTCGAGGACCTGTTCAAGCTCGACCACCTCGCCACCCGGATGCGTCGCAACGCAGAGTCGCTCCTGGTGCTCGCGGGCATCGAGACCGGCCACCGCCGTTCGCGCCCGGTGCCGCTGCCCGACGTGGTGCGCGTGGCCGTGGGCGAGGTCGAGGACTTCGCACGTCTGAACCTGGTGTCGATGGACGACGCCGTCGTCGCCGGCACCGCCGCCATGGACGTCGCCCACCTCCTCTCCGAGCTCATGGAGAACGCCACGGCCTACTCGCCGCCCGAGACCAAGGTCGAGGTGCTCGGTCACCTCAACAACGACGGCACCTACGTGCTGTCGGTGTCCGACCAGGGCATCGGCATGAGCGACGAGCAGTTCGCCGAGGCCAACAAGCTGCTGGCCGATCCGCCGCTCGTCGGCCTCACGCTCAGCCGGTCGCTCGGCTTCACCGTCGTCGCCCGCCTGGCCGCCCGCTTCAACATCGACGTCCGCCTCACCTCATCGCCCACCGGCGGCGTCACGGCGCTCGTCACCCTGCCGACGCCGATCCTCCAGGCGGCCACGATCTCGGTGGAGGGCGACAGCCCGGCCGAGCTCGCCCCGCTGGCGATGGCGGCCATCGAGGCCCCCGTTGCACCCAGCGCGCCGGTCGCTCCCGAGGTGGCCGAGCCCGCCAACGACTGGGTGGCCGACGCTCCGGTGCCGAGCACGCTCGCCACCGCAGTGCCCGAAGGTGCCGCCTTCGACGCTGGCCTTGCCGCCCTCATGGGCGAGGAGACCGACACCGTCGACGAGCCGGCCTCGGCAGCGCACGAGGAAGCAGCTCCGGTCCAGATGGCCGAAGCTGTCGCCGAGGCGCCCGCCCGCACGTCCTCTGGCCTCGTCAAGCGGGTGCCCCGCGCGACCGGATCAGTCGCAGAGGTGTCCGAGCGGCCCGCCGATGATGCATCCGTCGCCCGCACGCAGCGCTCGCCCGAAGAGGTTCGGGCCATGCTGTCCCGGTACCGGTCCGGTCTCCACCGTGGTCAGGCCGATTCGCCGGCCGGCTCTGCCGACGAATCGAACTGAGAGGAACTCCGATGTCCGACCTGAGTGCAGCCGCCAACAACATCAACTGGCTCGTCTCCAACTTCGTCGAGCGGGTTCCTGGGGTGAACGAAGCGGTCGTGGTGTCCTCCGACGGGCTCCCGATGGCCGTGTCCACGGGGCTTTCCCGTGAGGCGGCCGACCGATTCGCCGCCGTGGCCTCCGGCTTCATCGGCCTCGCCTACGGCGCTGCCGGCCGCTTCGGCGGTGGAGCGGTGAACTCCGTCATCGTCGAGATGGAACGAGCGTTCCTGTTCGTCACCGGCATCAGCGACGGCAGCTGCCTCGCCGTCGTCGCCAGCAGCGAGTGCGACGTCGGACTCGTCGGATACGAGATGGCGCTGCTGGTGGAGAAGACCGGTTCCGTCCTCACGCCCGAGCTGCGGGCCGAACTACAAGGAGCGTTGCCGCGGTGAGCACCCACGAAGGTCCCCCCGAGAACGACCTCGGCGTGCGGATCCGCCCCTATGCCCTCACGGGCGGACGGACACGCGCCGGGACCGATCTGGCCATCGAAGCGATGGTCGTCGCCACCACCGAGGGCAACAGCGCCCAGGCTCGGCTCACCCTCGAGCGTGCCCGCATCGTGGCGCTCTGCGTCTCGCCCCAGTCCGTGGCCGAGATCTCCGCCCACCTGGGTCTCCACCTGGGAGTCGCCCGCGTGCTCGTTGGCGACCTCGCCGAAGAAGGCCTCTTGGCCGTCAACCGCCCGAACCACGTCGGGGACCGCCCCGACCTCCGACTCCTCGAAAGGGTGCTCGATGGCCTCCAGGCACTCTGAGGCTCCGGCCCAGCCCCCCGTGGCGACCGCCGCTCCTCTCCCCGTCAAGATCATCGTCGCCGGGGGTTTCGGCGTCGGCAAGACCACCTTCGTCGGCTCGATCTCCGAGATCGCGCCGCTCACGACCGAGGCGGCCATGACCACCGCCAGCGAGGGCATCGACGACCTGTCGAAGGCGACAGGCAAGACATCGACCACCGTGGCGATGGACTTCGGCCGCATCAGCCTCGGCGAGGATCTGGTCCTCTACCTCTTCGGCACGCCGGGCCAGCCTCGGTTCCACTTCATGTGGGACGACCTCGTCCGCGGCGCCATCGGTGCGGTGGTGCTGGTCGACAGCAACCGCCTCGAGGACTCGTTCGCCGCGGTCGACTACTTCGAGGCACGCGACGTGCCGTTCGTCGTGGCCCACAACATCTTCGGTGCGGCACCCGAGCACAGCTTGGAGGACCTCCGCGAGGCCCTCGCCGTGCCCGACGCCGTCCCGATGACCACCTGCGATGCCCGTGACCGGTCCTCGACCAAGGTGGCCCTGCTCGAGCTCGTCCAGCACGCACTGGCCCGCGCCGCAACCTGAGGTAGGTGTCGGTGGCGCCGTGGGCGATGATGCCCCGGTGCCCCCTCCTCCGCTAACGGTCGTCGTCGTCCACTGGAACCAGTCCGAGCGCTGCATCCGCTCGCTGGCGCAACTCGAACGACAAGACGTCGAGGTGCGACCCCTCGTGGTCGACAACGGGTCTCGACCCGACCAGCTCGCCGCCGTGCGCGCCGCTCTGCCACCACATGGTGAGCTGCTCGAGCTCGGTGCCAACCAGGGGTTCGGACCGGCGGCCAACGCCGGGTGGCGCCACTGGCTGGCCACCGACACGGGCGAGTGGGTGGCGCTCATGCCCCACGATGCACTCCCCGACGACGGCGCGCTCGCGGCGCTCCTGGCCATCGCCGCGGAACGTCCTCGGTTGGGCCTGCTCTCCGCCGATGTGGGCGATGGCGCCACCCCGGTCGTGGATCCCTACTTCGGTGGCATCACCCGCCCCGCATCCAAGAGCACCGGCTTCGAGGCGGCCGACCACCCGCACGGCACCCTGATGCTCGCCCGTCGCGAGCTCCTCGAGCGGGTGGGGCTCTTCGACGAGCGCTACTTCGCCTACTGCGAGGAGGCCGATCTCGGACTCCGCGCCACCGCAGCTGGCTACAAGGTGGGATTGGCACGCGGCGTGATGGTGCGCAATCCCGAGATGGGTCCCGGCAGCCCGGCCGTCGCCTACCTGCAACTGCGCAACACCCTCCTGCTGGTGCGCGAGCGCTCGGGGATCTACCACGCCACGATCCGGCTCCTCATCGCGCTGTGGCAGATCGGCCGGTCGGTGGTGCAGCCCTCGGTGCGCGATCACCTGCACCACCCAGTGGCGCGACTGCTGGGCGTTGTGCACTTCGTCACCCGGCGCTTCGGCCCGCCGCCCACCCGCCTGCTGCCACCCGGGTAGCGTCCGCCGGCATGGACCACGTCATCGCCCGCAAGATGCATCGCACGCTCGAGCCGTACCACGGCATCATCTACTTCGCGCCCGAGGCCGCAGCCACCTATGCCGACATCGGGCTCACCGGGCGCAGCGGGTACTTCGCCTCGCGCTCCGCGGCGATGGGCCCGGTCGATGCCGAGGTGGTCATCGCCACGTTCTTCAACTTCAACCCCACCCTCGTGCGCCGTGCACTCGACGGTGTGTGGAGCCAGATCGAGCCAGCAGTTGTCATCGCGGCCCGTTACGCCGCGGTCGATGCCGCCATGCGTCGCCTGCTCGGCGATGCCATCGACTCGCCGGAGATGGCGGAGGCGGCCGAGCTCGCCCGGATCGCGGCCACCGACCTGGAGCCCGCCGGGCAGCCGCTCTTCGCCGCCCACAGCACGGTTGCGTGGCCCACCGAGCCGCATCTTGTGCTCTGGCACGCCCAGACCCTCATCCGCGAGTTCCGGGGTGACGGCCACATCGCCTGCCTGGTCCAGGCGGGCATCGCCAGCGGGTGCGAGGCGCTGGTGCAGCACGCGGCGTCGGGCGAGATCACCGCCGACGCGTTGCGATCGAGCCGCGCTTGGCCCGAACCCGAGTGGGACGCTGCGGTCGCGGCTCTCGTCGAACGCGGCTGGGTCGACGCCGCGGGTCACGCCTCTACGGAGGGCGCAGCGGTCCGTGCCGCCATCGAGATCCGCACCGACGAGCTGGCCATGGCCCCGTGGCGGCAGCTCGGCCAGGAGGGGAGCGACCGTCTGCGCGAGCTGGTCCGACCGTTCAGCCGCGCCATCGTCGGCGGTGCCGACTATGGCCTCGACGCCGCGGCGCGAGAGGGCAGCTCTCGGTGAGCGGCGCCCGCCACCCCATGGCGGGCGTCATCGCCAGCACAGGGTTCGCCTCGGGCGATCGGGTGGTCGTCGGCCACTGGCACCGGTCACCCATCGGACCGTTCTCCGACGTGATGTGGGGCCGAGCCGATGGCACGCGGGTGTTGCTCTCGCAGGACCGGCGGAGCGAGGAGCTCATCACCGCCGTCTACGAGTTCGACCACTGCGAGGTGGTGCCGGTGCAGGTGCGCCACGAGCCGCGACGCCTCGATCTCGACGCCGGCCCGCTGCGTGTCACGTTCGTGGCCGGACGTCTGTGGCCCATCCCCCTGCGTCGCCCGGCGTGGTTCACCCGCCTGGTCGAGGCGCCGATCGCCCGCGCCACGATGGGGGTGCGCACCTACGGTGTGAGCCCTACGGGCGTGCGCGAGTGGTACCGCGCCGACGGCTACCGGCGACTGTTGGCCGTCGACGGCACCAACGGCGGCGTCGGCATGGGACCGTTCGGGCCTCTCGACCCACCGCTCGGGGTGGGGTTCACCGATCCGCCCGGTCACCCGTCGTTGGTGCTGGTTCGGCCCCTGCTGCAGGACCCGAGCGGTCGGCTTGACCAGATCGTCAGTCGAAGACGATGACGCTGCGGGCGAGCTCGCCCGTCTTCATGGCTTCGAACCCGTCGTTGACCTCGTCGAGGGTGATGCGCGCCGACACGAGCTCGTCGAGCTTGAGGCGACCGTCGAGGTACATGTCGATGTAGCGGGGCATATCGACGCGGAACCGGTTGGAGCCCATGGCCGAACCCTGGATCTTCTTCTCGGAGAGGAACGACACACCCGGGAGCTCGACGCTCTGGCCGACGGGGATCATGCCGATGACCGTGGCGGTGCCGCCGGCCCGCAACATGTTGAACGCCTGCTCGGCCGCCACCTTCAGGCCGATGGCCTCGAAGGAGTAGTGCACGCCGCCCTTCACGAGCTCTTGCACCTGCTGGACCGGATCGCCGTTGCCGGCGTTGACCACGTCGGTGGCTCCGAACTCCTTGGCCAGCTCGAGCTTGCCGTCGAGCATGTCGATGGCGATGATGCGGCCCGCTCCGGCGATGCGGGCACCCTGGATGGCGTTGAGGCCGATGCCGCCACAGCCGATGACTGCCACGGTGGAACCGGGCTCGACCTTGGCACCGTTGAACACGGCGCCGAGGCCGGTGGTGACGCCGCAGCCGATGAGCGCGGCGCGGTCGAGGGGCATGTCGTCGCGGATCTTCACCAGACCGTGCTCGTGGATGAGCATCTGCTCGGCGAACGAGGAGAGCTTGAGGTACTGGAAGACGGGATCGCCGTTGCGAGACAGACGAGGTGCTTCGTCGCGGCCACGGTCGGTGCTGGCCGAGTTGGAGCAGATCGAGAGCCGGCCGGTGAGGCAGTTCTCGCAGTTGCCGCAGTAGACCGAGAGGCAGGTGATGACGTGGTCGCCGGGCTTCACGTAGGTGACCTGGCTGCCCACAGCCTCGACCACGCCCGCCGACTCGTGGCCCAGCACGGCCGGGGTCATGTAGGGGTACTTGCCCTCCATGAAGTGCAGGTCGCTGTGGCAGAGCCCGGCGGCGGCGACCCGCACGAGCACCTCGCGCGGGCCGGGCGATGCGACATCGATGTCCTCGATGTCGAGGTGGCCCGGGATGGAGTTGAGGACGGCGGCGCGCATCGGTCTGGATTTCCCCCTGTGTCGGTTGCGGTCCGCATCCTGGCACAGGCGTCGCTCGCAGGTGTGCGTTCAGGAGTCGAGGGCGGCGATGAGGTCGAGGAGCTGCGGGGCCTCCCACATGCGATTCCTCTTTCCGGTGCTGACGGGCCGGAGGATCCCTGCGGATTCGAGGGCCGCGAGCGCCCGGTTGACCGCCGTGGTGGCGCGACCGGTGGCGGCGGTGGCCGTGCGGAGCGTGATGGCCGGACGTGCTACTGCTCGGCGATCGTGACCGCGGCGATGGTCGCGGTGGAGAAGCTCTCCACCCAGTCGACGACGCGGTCGTCGCGGAACCACGTGAGGCCCTTGATGTAGCGGTCTCGGTCCTGGCCGAACACGACGCTGATCGGCGGAACGAAGAGGGGGGGGGTGATCCCCCGCCGGCGGAGCACGACGTGGACCAGGGCGCGCCCGGTGCGGCCGTTGCCGTCGACGAAGGGGTGGATGGTCTCGAACTGCGCGTGGACGATCGCGGCTTGGATCACCGGTGGCCAACGGTCGTCGTTGATCGCGGTGCAGAGGTCCTGGAGGAGTGTCGCAACGTGCTCGGGTGGGGGTGGAACGAACGTTGCGCCGCACGGGTTGTGGTCGTTGCCGCCGATCCAGTTCTGCACGGTGCGGATCTCACCCGCGATCCGCGGGGTGGGCGAGCTGCTCATCAGACGTTGGTGGATGGCGCACAGGTGGTCGATGGTGAACGGGCCGTCGACGTTGGCGGCGTCGTCGATGGCGAGCGTCATGCCGTTGACGTTGCCGAGCACTTCGCCGGCGGCTGTGGGGACGCGGGCACCGGTCTCTTGGCGGACCTCCGCGCGGGCGAGTTGGCGGGCGTCGGCGTGGAGCCCTTCGATCCTCGACGAGGCGATCGACTCGGTGCGGAGCAGAAGCCGGCCCAACGGTCGAAGGGTGTCGGGGTTGGTGGTGTTGAGCCGGACGAGTGCGCGTTCGGCGTCGGCCGGACCCCGCATCCTGCACCTCCCCCCAGCCTTGTTGCAGTTGAGGACCTAACCGGCAACACGACGAGGACTGGACGCGTCATGGGGACCGCCGCGGTCCGAGCCGCCGCGTGGGGTCGTCGTCCACAAGCCCCTTGAGCTGGGTCTGGACGGGATGGCCGGCGCGGGCGGCGGCGGCCAGCGTGAACGCTTCCATCTCGGCCCACGAGGTGACGCGAGGCCCTTCGACCCCGTGGTTGTAGGGCGCGTCGAAGACCACCACCTCGTTGCCCCGAGCGCGGAGGGCGAGCACGTTGTGGGCGGCATCGTCGACGTAGAGATCGGCCTCGACCTGCGGCTTGGCGCCCAGGAAGCAGATGTCGCGGTAGGGGATGCCGACGGCGTCGAGCCACTCGACCGTGTCGGACACGGCGACGGCGTGTCCCCAGTTCACCGCCAGGCGGTGGGTGATGATGCGGATCCAGATGCCGGCGTCGGACAGCCGCCAGAGGCTCTCGGCCACGCCCGGCATCGGGGGCATCTCGCGGAACATGCGGTGCTCGAGCACCGCCACCCGATGCAGCCGCTCGAACTCGTCGGCGTCGATCCCCCACTCGCCGAAGTCCCACGAGCGTTGCTCGGCGAGCTGATCGGGGTGGATCCCCCGTTCGGCGGCGACCACGGAGCGGAACGCCGCGGTGTAGTCGCCGCACACGCCGTCGAGGTCGACCCCGAGGATGAAGCTCTCGCCGACCACCGAGCTCAGAACGGACGGGCGTCGATGAAGCCCAGGGCTTCGTCGATGAACGTGAAGTCCTTCGGCGTGCCGAAGTGGTCGACCTTGTGGAGCGACAAGAAGCGCGAGTCTCCGAGCGCGTCGACGAGCGGCTCGGCCGGCAGCACGAAGTCCTGATCGCCCACCACGACGAGCACCGGACAGGTGACGCGGGCGAGATCGTCGGGGGTGAGCGGCGGCGAGGTACGCCGCATGAACGCGGCGAGGGCCTTGGGGTCGTTGCCCGGGGTGTTGCCCAGCTGGTGGAAGTGGGCGAGCACCATGTTGTCGGGCGGGTAGTCGCCCTCGACCGCGTCGGCAAGTGCTCCGCCGCCCTCGCTGCGGAACACGTTGGCTCCGAGGCCGGCGACGACGATGCGACGGAACCGCTCGGGGTGGCGCGACGCCAGCGTGAGCACGACGCGGGCCCCCATCGAGTAGCCGATGGCATCGACCGGTTCGGCCGGGAGCTGGTCGAGGACCGCCGACTCGATGTCGGCGTACTCCGCCGGATCGTGGGGCTTCGGGGCATCGCCGTGCCCGAGCAGGTCAGGGGCGATCACCTGGCGGCCGGCGTCGGCCAGGAGGTCGATCCAGCCCGGTTCGCGCCAGGTGCGCTCGGCGGAGGTGGCGAAGCCGTGGACGAGGAGGACGTGGGGTTCGGCCATGGGCGGGACCCTACTTGTGGAGGTCGGTCCTGTCGGTACGTCGGCGCACCCGGCCGACGATCACGTCGGCGCCGATCATCAAGATGGCGGCGAGCACGAACCACTTGGCGGGATCGAACGCGCTGGGCCACTCGACGCCGACGAGGTGTTCGCGCCGCCACTGGATGCCGGCGACCCAGACGGCGACCGGTCCGAGCATGAGGGGGCCAGGGATCGCGAGCGCGAGCCGTCCACGTCGCCAGATCAGTGCGACTGCGACAGCAGTCGCCACCGGCAGTGCCACGGCCACACCGCCGAGGAGGAACGCCCCGAGGCCGAGCCCCACCGTGGTGAGCACCAGCGCGACCGGACCGGGTCGCCGTCCGGGGTGGCGGGTGGGGTCGTCGAGGATCGGTGCCGCGTGGCGATCGGGCGCCACGACGGGCCGGCGTCGTCCGAGCAGGAGGATGGCCAGGCAACCGAGGGCAGCGAGGAGCGAGAGCGCGATGCCGATCCAGACGCGGCGCTGGGGCGTCCACTCGATCTCGACGACGAGTTCGTCGACGCCGGCGGGAGGGTCGACCCACCAGGCGTTGGCGTAGCCGTCGACGAGGAAGGGCTCGCCCAGGTCGCCGATGCCGTCGATGGTGGCGGTCCACCCGTCGCTGTGGCTCTGGCCGAACACCAGGAGGAACCGACCGTCGACCCCGGTGATGCGGGCGGTGCGGGAGAGGCGCGACTCATCGGTGACCTCCACCGTGGGCGCCATACCCGAGGATGCTGAGCCGCCGGCGCCACCGATGGCAGGATCCTCGACGGCGGGGGACGAGAGCACCAGGCGGTCGATGTCGATGCCCGACAGCCGGCCGGATGTGGTGCGGACGATGACCTCGCCGGCGGCGAGCGCCAGGTCGAGCGAGGCCGGATCGCACGGCTCGAGAGGCAGCGCCTCGAGGGCTGCGGCGTCGGCGGTGGACCCGGAGATGCGCACGGGGATCGACTGGCCGTTCACGGTGATGAGGCCGTCGTGGCAGGTGTCGGCGAGCTGCTCGGCGATCGGGGGCACCTCGACGCCCTCGATCCCCAGCTCGGCGATGCCGATGGGCATCACGAGGGGCTTGGTGCTGAAGTAGTCCTTGGTGAGGGTGTCGCGCGTCTCGAGCACGGTGAGGCGCACGATGTGGCCCTCGAGCGGCTGCGGCAGCTGCAAGGGCACGTCGACGACGTGGTTCTCCTCGGTGCCGTCGGTGATCTCGGGGAGGTCGAGCTCGACGCTGGTGCCGTCGACGGACACCTCGACCCTCGTCGGTACGGTGTGGCGGCCGTCGGCGACGATCTGGAGGTCGAGGCGCTCGACGCGCAGGGGCGCGGTCGACTCGACCTCGATCCAGCGACCGTGCTGACCGGTGAAGCCGGGGCTCCAGAACGTCGACGGGTCACCGTCGATGGCGGCCGAGCCGCGGAACTGGAGCGCCCCGGAGAGGTTGTCGCTGTTGCGCACGATGAGGCCGGTGACCTCGGGCCCGCGTCCGAGCAGGGTGTCGAGGATCTCGGTCGCTGCGCCCTCGGAGATGCGAGCGGTGCCGGTGAGGGTGAACGTGCGTGCCACCGGGAGGTCGAACGAGCGGTGCATCTCGGCCTCGGGGTCGCGGCGCACCGGCTCCTTGGGGCTCGACCGGAGGCGGCTGAGGACCACGTCGAGCGGAGCGGTGGCGGCGGCATCTCCGGCGGCGGTGAGCAGATCGGCGGGCAGCCGCACGATCTCGTCGACCACGATGCCCGGGATCTGGATCTCGGCGAACCCGACGGGGCTGAAGCCGGCGTAGCTGACGAGGCGCCGCACGTTCGAGTCGGTGATGGTGAGCGTGAGCGTCTGGAACCCGCCAGCGGGCAGCTCGATGCGCTGCCCGTCGGGTGCCCGGGACGCCTCGGTGAGCTCGACGTGTCCGATCGACTCGCCGTCGATGTGCACCTCGACCTCGGTGATCCAGCGGTTGCCGCCCCCGAGGTCTTGGACGACGACGACGTGGTCGGTGTCGGAGGCCACGTCGAGCTCGACCTGGATCTTCTCGCCGCGCACCTTGTCGAAGGCGGCCACCTTCCACGACGTGGCGAGGTTGCCGTCGACGGCAAGGCTGGGGCGATCCTCGGGGGTGTAGGAGACCGGGTTGCCGTAGACCGAGCTGCGGATGGCGGCGATGCCGCGCAGGTCGGTGGTGGTGAACGACGAGTCGCCGGCGTCGGGGAACACCACGAGTCGGGCGTCGCTCGGATCGTCGACCAGTGGCTCCTCGCCGACCTCCTCGGTGTAGCCGTCGTTCTCGCGCAGCGTGCCCCAGCGCTGGGCGCGGCGCCGGTTGGTGTCGGTGAGGACCAGACGGGCACCCTGCTCGGCGAGCGCGGCCAGCTGCTCGGGTCGGTCGGCGTAGCTTGCGGAGTAGACGAACGGGTCGTGGGGGAGCAGCCCCGCACCGGCGAGCTCGACGACCCCGTCACCGTCGCCCGCCACGATGGCGCCGATGCGGTTGGCCGTGCGCAGCTCGGCTCGGGGGTCGGGCACGTCGAAGAGCACCAACGGTGGTGGGTGCGGCGCGTCGGGGTCGATGGCGACCTCGACCTCGTCGATCATCGGCTGGGCCTCCACCGCCTCGTTGGGCGTGGGCTCGCCGAAGCTGACCGGATCCTCCAGGCCGGGGATGCCCTCGGCGAACCGGGTCCACAGGGGCTGGGGCCGGGGGTTGCGGTAGCGCTCGTACTGGGTGTCGTTGCGGAGCAGGACGTCGCCGACCCCGAGGAGGCGAGCGATGGGCCCGATGCTCTCCGGCTCGAAGTGGCCCTCCTGGATCCGCTTGTCGAACGCCCGGATGAGGTCGGCGGAGGCCGGCGTGCCGAACGGGATGAGCTGGCGGCCCACCCACGGCCGATCGACGAGCCCAGGGGTTATGACATCCTGGGTGTTGCCCCAGCGGTAGGTGCCGAAGTCCATGCCCGGCAGCTCCATCACCCGGCTGCCGTCGTTGCGAGCGTCGATCTCGGCGGCGACCTCGTCCCAGTGGTCAGGGAGGTCCTCGGGGTACTCGAGGTTCGACTGCACGATGCCGCCGGTCCACAGCGGTGGCATGTTGACGATCGCCAGTAGGGCGACGAGGGCCACGGCTACGGGGGCGAGCACCCGGTGGCGGCCGCCCCGCCAGCGCTCGAGCGCCGGTGCCATGGCGCACAGGCCGGCCGCGGTGAGCAGGGCGAAGCCGAGGACCATGAGCGGCACGGCGCGTGGCGAGTTGCGGAGCGCCATGCCGGCCGCCGAGACGTCGGCGGCCGCCTTGAAGGCGCTGGCCGCCGGCGGAGGCGACTCGTAGGGATGAGCGCCCATACCGATGACGAGCCCCAGGATGACCAGGCCGATGGCGTAGGAGCGATAGCGCCAACGGATGGTGAAGGCCGCCACGCAGGCCAGTGCCGGCAGCGTGTAGCTGACGACGATCGATCCCAGGTTCTGGGTGTAGAAGCGCGACGCCTCGGTCCACGGTTCGAGCCCGTCGCGGCCGTAGAAGTACCAGTAGCCGAGGTGGCGCACGATCTCGGCGGCGGTCGACGTCTCGGCCACGGTCGTGATGGTCTCGGTGAGCTCGAGGATCGGCAGGCCGTAGGACGCCTGGAGCGACAGGCCGGCGATCCACCAAAGCTGGGTGGGCAGCAGCAGCGCCCCGATGCGGAGCATGGCGGCGACGGCCGACTTGAGGTCGGCCTCCCGCGAGATCCAGACCGCGAACGGGAACCAGAGGACCGGGGCCAGTCCGATGAACACGAGCGAGCTGGCGTTGGTGCTGCCCACCAACGTGACCACGAGCGCGAACCAGGCGGGCGCCCGCCAGCCTCCCTCTCGCAGCGAGCGCCGGGCCAGACCGATCAGCCACGGCAGCGCCGCCCACGGCAGGAGGATGACCGTGGTGCGGCCCAGGTAGGCCAGCGTGTAGGGACTGAGCTGGTAGACGAGGGCGCCGGCGAGCAGGGCTCCTCCCGACAGCGAGAGCCGCTTCGCCAGCCACACGAACCCGGCACCCGCGGCGAACAGGGTGGTGCCGATCCAGAGCCGTTGGCCCACCCACATCGGCATCGGCAGCTG
>JAENWR010000016.1 GCA_016649895.1 Acidimicrobiia bacterium
CACGACACGGCCCGCTCGTGGTGGTGGCGGCGGTCGATGTCGTCGGGGTCTTCGTTGCGGCGGGACCACGCGGCGATCGCTGCACCCAGGCGGCCCGCTGGTGTGGAGGCCGCGAGGTCGACCAGAGCGGCCTGGTTGGTGTCGGTCAGGTGCGCCACCAGCACCCTGGCCTTCGCGTAGGACACGTCGCCGCTGGCCATCGCCGCGTGCAGCCCGGGGTGGTCGCGCATTGCTCGGGCGACGCGGACCTGGGTGCGGGCCGTCGCGATCTCGATGTCGCACACGTCGGCGAGCCACGCCGCGCACGAAATCGCACCCCACGCCGCCCACGTGCCGCGGGTGTCGAGCTCGCCGACCAGCACCAACAGCTCGTAGGTGCCCGCCGACAGTCGCCGGGCGAGCGACACGATCTCGGCTTCGAGTGTCTCGGTCGGCATCGCGGCGACCGGGTCGGTTCGGTCGGTGCAGCGCTGGGTCGGACTCGGGTGTTCTCTTGTGTGCACGGGCTGGCCTCCGTCGTGGTCGAACTACGTTCGACCTTACTGAGGGGGTGTGACAGTCACAGAGAGTGCGTCTATTACCCGGCGAGACCACGGAACGTGGCAGAACGCGCCCGCGGGCGCGTGCCAGGGCTCATGACGCCGCGGGCGGTCGGATCTGTGGGGCACTCACGGGGACGCCGAACGACTGTCGATGCGACAGAATCGTCGGATGGCCACCGATCTCCTGTTCCTGCGCGACGCCTACCTGCGTGAGTTCGACGCCGAGGTCGTCGATGTCGACCTCGAGGGGCAGCGTGTCACCCTCGACCGCACGGCGTTCTACCCCACCGGCGGCGGCCAGCCCCACGACACCGGGATGCTTGGCGTGCTCAGCGTCGTCGACGTGCGCAAGGAGGGCGACCTCGTGTGGCACACGCTCGGCGAGGGCGTGCTCCCCGCGGTCGGCACCACCCTCCACGGCGAGATCGACTGGGAGCGACGTCACCAGCTGATGCGCACCCATTCCGCCCTCCACATCCTCTGTGGGGTGATCTGGAACGAGTGGAGCACTGCCGTCACCGGCGGCAACATGGAGCCGTTGGCTGCGCGCATGGACTTCGAGTTCGATCCGCTGCCCGACGGCTTCAGGGAGCGGGTGGAGGGCTTGGTGGCCGCCGAGATCGTGGCCGACCGCCCGATCGAGGTCTCGTTCCTGCCCCGCGGCACCGCGCTCACCGACACCGACCTCATCCGCACCAAGGTCAACCTCATCCCCGAATCGGTCACCGAGATCCGCGTCGTCGACATCGTCGGCTGCGACAAGCAGGCCGATGGGGGCACCCACGTGCGGTCCACCCGAGAGGTCGGCGGCGTGCGCGTCGTCAAGACCGAGTCGAAGGGCAGGGGCAACAAGCGTCTGCGCATCGAGGTCAGCGATGCCGTCTGAGGCGCCGGCCTGGTCGGTGCCCGAGTGAGCGCCGCGGCAAGCATGGAGCCACTCGGTCTGCTGCCGGTCGGAACGACATTGGGTCGGTTGGAAGACCCGCGCGATGACCACAGTTGAGCCACTCACGGCATTGTCACTGACCATGCTTCACTGGCGTCGAGGAGGACTCCGGTGACTCGTCAACGTCCACATCGTCGGCGAGCCAAGGCTTGCCACCAGATGGTCTCGGTTGTTGGAGTGGCTCTGCTGCTCGGTGCCGCCGCCTGCGGTGACGACGGTGCCGCCGTGGAGACGGCAGGCGTCGATGCCGGCGAGAACACCAGGGCGCCGGAAAGCGATACCTCATCGAACGATGAGAGTGTCGCGAGTGCGGAGTCGACGACGACCAGCACCAGGTCGACCATGCCTTCCAGCCGTCCTACAACGACGGCACTGGCAGCAGAGCCAATGGCACTCGAGTCGGAGGGTGAGGCCTGGCATTCGTTCCGAGACAGCCTGGGTGGACAGATCCTGCTCGAATCGGAGACCTCCGAAGGTTTGGCTGGGCCCTACCGGGTGGTGGCTCGAAACATCGATGGGCGGCGGGCCATCGACATCGCAGCGTTCGACGGGCGGGGATGGCGGACCGTCTCGACGATCACGCTGCCGCCGCCGGATTTTCCATTCGGCACGGGACGAACCGTGCAATCAGCGGATGTGACAGGAGACCGGCAACCGGACTTCCTTGTACCGCTTGATGCTGCGCAGACGATCGGGGTGGTGATCTCCTCAGCCGACGGCGAATGGCGTGCACTGCCCGTGACGGGAGCCGACGGGATGGCGGCGGAGCCGTACCTTGGTGTGAACCCTCGCATCGAGGGTGGTGAACTCCTCAGTGACTTCCGGATCTGCGAGCCTTCGTGCGCCGAGGGCGAAACCCAGCCGGTCACGTGGCGATACCAGCAAGGATCACTCGTGCACGCTGAATAGTTCGGCGTGAGTATTCATTGACCAGGGTGGTGAGCCATGGCAGCGCATCGTGACACGCTGCGCAGCGCGTGAGGAGGGCTGGGCTCAAGGCCAGCCGGGGGTCACAAGCATCATCAACCGCCCACTGCGCGTCCCGCCACGCGCAAAGGACCGGCTCGGCCTACGGCGATGGAGACCGACCCGGCCCAGGGTGCCCGGCGGGCTGGGTACGCTCTCGCCCATGAGGTTGACCTCGATCCCGTCTGAGGCCGACGACCTCCTCCCGGCTGCGCGGCACGCGCTCTCGGCCTCGCTCTCCGACCTCGAGCACCTGTACGTCGCCTTCTCGGGGGGAGCCGACTCGGCGTTCCTCACCGCCGCGGCTGTCGAGGCGCTCGGCGCCGGCCGCGTCACCGCCGTCACCGCCATCTCGCCGTCGCTCCCCTCTATCGAGCACGCCGACTGCGCCGCGTTCACCGCCGAGCTGGGCCTGCGCTGGATCGAGGTCGACACCGACGAGATGGAGCAGGCGGCCTACCGTCGCAACGACGGCGACCGCTGCTTCTGGTGCAAGGACGCGCTGATGCGCGCGCTCGAGCCGATCGTGGGCGACGGCGGCACCGTCGCTCTCGGGGTCAACGTCGACGATCTCGGCGAGCACCGCCCGGGCCAACGTGCGGCGGCCGAGGCCGGAGCCGTCTTCCCGCTCGTCGAGGCGGGGTTCACCAAGGCCATGGTGCGCGAGGCCTCGCGCCGGATGGGCCTACGCACCTGGGACAAGCCGGCCGCGGCGTGCCTGGCATCGCGCATCCCCTATGGCACAGCTGTCAGCGTGGCCGTGCTCGGCCGCGTGGAGCGGGCCGAACGGGCGCTGCGGGCGATGGGCTTCGACGAGCTGCGGGTGCGCCACTACGACGACACGGCCCGCATCGAGGTGCCCACGAGCCGCCTGACCGAGGTGGCCGAGCGCGCCGAGGAAGTGGCCGACGCAGTGTCGGCGTGCGGCTACCGCTACGTCACCCTCGACCTGCAGGGCCTGCGCACCGGCAACCTCAACCAGGCGCTCGCCTGATCCGAACGTCGGCGTCAGCGCTGCTCGAGGTCGGTGGGGGTCCAGGTGGGGAACGTCAGGTAGGGCACGCCCTGGATCTCGACGATCCGACCCTTCCGGCGCAGCTCGTCCACGCACGGCCGACCCGCGTCGACACCCACCATCACCAGGTACTCGGCGAGCGCCAGGTGCAGCGGACCCGAGTCGACATCGCCCTCGCGCACCAGAGCCTCGACCTCGAGCGTGGGACGGCACGGGTTCGAGAGGTCGACCGCATGGGAGTGGTAGACGATCCCCTCGAAGACCGACAGAGCCGTGATCCGCACCCGGCAAGGATGCTCCGGCGCCGGGCGGGTGCCAACATCGACCCATGACCGAGCACCGTTCCGACGAGTCCCCCGCCAGCGGGGAGGAGCAGCTCGCGGCCTACGCCCGAGAGCTCGGCGACGCGATCGTGGCGGCGTTGCCCGGCTGGACGGTGCGGTGCGTGGTCGACCGCATGGAGCAGTGGGCGGGCTCGATCCCCGACGATGTGCGTGATGCCGCCGAGGAGGCGGGCGCCAGGGCACGCGACGAAGCGGGAGATGCCGTCCGCCAGGTGCTCGCCGCCGACATCGACGCGCAGAGGGTCCCCCTGCTGTCGCTCCTGCGCGGTGCGGTGCGCTATCCCACCGATGTGCTGCGCGCCGCAGGGGTTCCTCCGGTGGTCCGTGACGAGTTCGCCGAACGCAACTTCCCCGACGACATCTACGACCTGGCGCCCGCCAGCTTCGCCGACCTCGACCCCGACCTCCACGAACCCGGTCTGGTGTGGGGAGCAGCCAAGGCGCACGTGCACCTCACCCGCCGTCGGGCCGAGGGCAAGCGCTGAGGGCGAGGTCGTTCGTCAGTCGTCGTCGGTCTGGAAGCGCTGCCAGCCGGCGTCGGTGATCGATCGCGGTTCGAAGAAGAGGCAGTGCTCGGGACAGGCGAACGGGGCCGTCTCGTTGGCGTCGAGCCGGCAGCGCTGCACCAGATCGCCACCGGGGACCGATCTCGTCGAGTAGTGCCGGCAGTCCTGTCGCACAGCCATCCCGGCAGTCTGCCAGTCGCGGAGCCGGCCGCCAGATCGTGACGAGTGGCGGGCTGAGCCGGGCCAGGGCGATATCGTCCGGCGCATGTCAAAGCGCGTGGTGGTTGTGGGCGGCGATGCCGCCGGGATGTCTGCGGCCTCCCAGGCCCGTCGGCGCGACCCCGGCCTCGAGATCATCGTCCTCGAGAAGGGCACCCGCACCAGCTACTCGGCCTGCGGCATCCCGTACCACGTGAGCGGCGCCGTCGACTCTCTCGATGACCTCGTCGCCCGCACCCCCCAGGAGTTCCGCGACAAGTACCGCATCGACGCGCGGATGCGCCACGAAGCCATGGCCGTCGACCTCGATCGTCGTCGCATCGAGGTGCGCGACCATGAGCACGCCCGTACGCTGGTACTCGGATTCGATGAGTTGGTCGTCGCCACCGGTGCACGGCCGATGCGCCCGCCGATCCCCGGCATCGACGGTGAGCGCATCTTCGGGGTGCAGACCCTCGACGATGCCGAAGTGTTGCTCGAACACGCCCGCACCAGTCGCTGCCGCGACGTCGTCGTCGTCGGCGCCGGCTACATCGGCCTCGAGATGGCCGAAGCGTTCCTCGCCTGGGGTGCCAAGGTCACTGTCGTCGACACCGCCGACCAGGTGATGCGAACCCTCGATGCCGACATGGCCGTCCATGTCGCCGACACCATGCGACGCCGCGGCATCGATGTCCGGCTGGGCGAGGCGGTCGAGGCTTTCGAGCCCGGCGCCGTCACCACCACTGCTGGTTCCATTCCGGCCGACCTCGTCATCCTCGGCATGGGCGTCACGCCCAACTCGCACCTCGCTGGTGAGGCCGGCGTCGAGCTGGGTTCCCGAGGGGCGATCCGCGTCGACCGCCGGCAACGCACGCCCAGCCAGGGTGTCTGGGCGGCGGGCGATTGCGCCGAGTCGTTCCACCGGGTGTCGCAACGGTGGCTGCACGTGGCGCTCGGCACCGTGGCCAACAAGCAAGGTCGGGTGCTCGGGGTCAACCTCGGCGGTGGCTACGCCACCTTCCCCGGCGTGGTCGGCACCGCCATCACCAAGGTGTGCGAGACCGAGGTCGCCCGCACCGGCCTCACCGAGGTCGAGGCCGTCACCGCCGGGTTCGACCACGTGGCGGTCACCATCGAGACCACCTCGAAGGCCGGTTACTTCCCCGGCGCCCGCCCCATGACGGTCAAGATGGTGGCCGAACGTGACACCGGGCGATTGCTCGGCGTGCAGATCGTCGGCGGCGAGGGTTCGGCCAAGCGCATCGACACCGCGGCGGTGGCCATCACCGCCGAGATGTCGGTGGCCGACGTCATCGAGCTCGACCTGGCCTACGCGCCACCGTTCTCGAGCGTCTGGGATCCCATCGCCGTGGCCGCGCGAGAGGCGGCCCGGGCGGTCGACGCCGGTCGCGATCCGCTGCCGGCCGAGTCGCCGGTCCGGCGGGCGGCCCCGCCCGCGCCTCGCTCCTGAGCGATGGCCGACCGCGACGCGCTCCTCGCCAACGAGACGCTCGTCGGATTGTCGTTGTGCGCGGCGCTCAGCGGCTGGGCCGACGAGTGGTTGGCTCAGCTGTTCGGTTCTGCCCTCGGTGGGCGGCCCGAGGACGGTCTGGCACTCGTGGCCGTCGGTGGCTACGGCCGGGCCGAGCTGAGCCCGCAGAGCGACCTCGACGTCGTCCTCGTGCACGGCCCTCGGCTCGACGCGGGCCTCGTGGCCGCGGTCGCCGAGCGGCTCTGGTACCCGATCTGGGATCGGGGCGTGAAGCTGGGCCACGCGGTGCGCACCGTGAGCGACGCGGTGCAGCTCGCCACCACCGACCTCGACACCGCCACCGCGCTGCTCGACTGCCGACACATCGCCGGCGACGTGCAGCTCTCCGCCGAGCTAGCCGAGGCCGCCGCCGACCAGTGGCGGCGGCGCGGGCGACGCTGGCTCGGTGAGCTCGCCCGCTCGGTCGAGTTGCGCCACGAACGAGCCGGCGAGGTCGCGTTCCTCCTCGAGCCCGACCTGAAGGAGGGACGCGGGGGCCTCCGCGACGTGCATGCGCTGCGATGGGCCGAGGCGGCGGGTGCCGTGCTCGCCGACGGTGACGCCGACGACCTGCTGGCGTACTACGAGACGCTCCTCGCCGTCCGCGTCGAGCTCCACCGCCGCACCCGCAGGCCCGGCGACAAGCTCCTGCTCGAGGAGCAGGACGCCGTGGCGGCCGCCCTCGGAGACCACGATGCCGACGCGACGATGCAGCGGGTGGCCAGCGCCGCCCGCGCCATCGCCTGGCGCGGCGACGAGGCGTGGCGGGTCATCGGCGAGTCGTTGCCACGATCCTTCGGACGGCGCGGCCCGCGCGACCAGGCGCTGGGCGGCGGTCTCGTCCTGCGGGGTGGCCGGGTCCGCCTCGACGCCGACGTCGACCTCTCCGACGCGGTGCTTCCGCTGAGGGTTGCGGCCATCGCCGCGCGGCACGGGGCGAGCGTCGACCGCGGTGCCCTCCAGGCGCTGGCCGACACGCCGGCTCTCCCGACGCCGTGGCCCGAGCCGGCCCGGCGCAGCTTCGTCGATCTGTTCGCGGCCGGACACGGGGCGATCGATGTCGTGGAGGCACTCGATCACTCTGGGCTGTGGTCGCGCTTCGTGCCCGAGTGGGACGCCGTACACAGCAAGCCGCAGCGCAACGCCTACCACCGCTTCACCGTCGATCGGCACCTGCTCGAGGCCGCCGCAAACGCGTCGGCACTGGTCGATCGCGTCGATCGCCCCGACCTCCTCGTGGTGGGTGCGCTCCTCCACGACATCGGCAAGGGCCGTCCGGGTGACCACACCGAGGTGGGCATCGACATGGTCGGCGAGATGGGCCGGCGCATGGGGTTCGACCAGGGCGACGTCGACGACCTCGTCGCCATGGTGCGCCACCGCCTCCTCCTCCCCGACGTGGCCACCCGCCGCGATCTCGCCGACGAGGGCACCATCCGGCTCGTGGCCGACGCCGTCGGATCGATCCGGGTGCTCCGGCTCCTCGACGCGCTCACCGAGGCCGATTCGCTGGCCACCGGACCGGCGGCGTGGGGCGAGTGGAAGGCGCACCTCGTGTCGGTCCTGGTGCACCGCGCCGCAGCACTGCTCGGCGACGACCAGGTGATCGACCTCGATTCGGCCGACGACCTCCCGTCGGCGGCGCACCGGGCGCTGATGGCCAACGGGAGGCGCCACATCCACGGGGAGGGTGAGGTGCTCACGGTGGTCGACGTCGATCGACCGGGCCTCTTCAGCCGAACGTCGGGAGTCCTCTCGCTGCACGGCGCCACCGTGGTCGAGGCATCGGCGTGGTCGGAGGAGGGCGGGGCGGTGGCCCGGTTCCGGGTGGCGCCATCGTCGAGCCGGGGAGTGCCGTGGGACAAGGTGGCGGTCGACCTCGACCGCGCGCTCGATGGACGCCTGGCCATCACCGCGAAGCTGGCCGAGCGCATCCGCACCTACCGGCCCACCCGCTCGCTCGTGGCTCATCCGGTCACCACGAGGGTGGTCATCGACAACGAGGTGTCGGCCCACGCCACGGTGGTCGAGGTGCACACCGAGGACCGCATGGGCGTGCTCTACCGCATCACCAACGCGTTGGCCGAGCTCGGCCTCGACATCCGCAGCGCTCGGGTGCAGACGCTGGGCCAAGAGGTCGTCGACTCGTTCTACCTGCTCGACTCCGCCGGCCAGAAGCTCGTCGATCCCCACGCGTTGGAGGCGGTCGACGCCGCGGTGCTCCACGCCCTGGGCGGCTACTCGCCGGGGTGATCGCGCAGGAAGCGCTCGACCTCGTCGATGAGCGACTGGGCGGTGACCTCGTCGCTGTCGTCGCTGTCATAGCGCTGTTCGAGCTGCTCGACGTACCCCGACGTCTCCTCGTCTTCCTGCACGAGCTCGTCGAGTTGACGCTCGTATGCGGCGGTGGCGATCTCGAGGTCGGTGGCCGGCACCGAGGTGCCGAGCATCGATGCGGCTCGCTCCACGAGCGCCAGGGTGGCCTTCGGCGACGGTGCGCCCGGCACGTACGACGGCACGGCGGCCCACAGTGCGGCCGACGGGATCCCCGCGTCGTGGCACGCCTGGTGCACCACCGAGGTGATGCCGGCCGGACCCTCGTAGCGTGAGGCCTTCAGGCCCAGGTCCGCCTGCAGGCCGGGGTCCTGCGAGCTGCCCATCACCGAGGTGTCGCGGGTGTGCGGCACCTCGGCGAGGAGCGCCCCGAGGGTGATGACCAGGCTCACGTCGAGGGTGCGGGCCACGTCGGTGATCTGGCGGCAGAAGGCCTTCCACCGCATCTGCGGCTCGGTGCCGAGCAGCAAGACCACGTCGCGGTCGACTCCGGCGACGGTGGCAGCCGTGAGCTCGTTGGGCGGCCACACGATGTGTCGGCGCTCCGCATCGTCGAGCTCGACCCGAGGGCGGGTCTCGGTGAAGTCGAAGAACTCCTCGGCGTCGATCGAGGCCACGGGCCGCGCCGACCAACGCTCGCTGAGGAACTGCACGGCCGAGCTGGCGGCGTCGCCGGCGTCGCTCCACCCTTCGAAGGCGATGATGAACACCGGCCGACGCAGGGTGGGATGTTCGTGCCAGACGAGCTGCTCCATGCGGGACAACGGTACCGGCTCGGGTCGGGCGCTCGGACCCTCGAACGGCGCTGGATCGTCGGCTGCGTAGGCTGGATCGGCCATGGATGCTCCAGACCCCGCCGTCGCCCGCCTGCTCGCACTGCTCGATCTGACCAAGGTCGACCGCGACATCTTCCAGACGCCCAACCCGGGCGATGGTGCAGGGCGGCTCTTCGGTGGTCAGGTGGCCAGCCAGGCGCTGCGCGCCGCCGCGAACACGGTGACGGCAAGCCACGCCGTCAACTCGCTCCACGCCTACTTCCTGCGGCCCGGCCGGTTCGGCCTGCCGGTGACCTACCTGGTCGACCGCATCCGCGACGGCTCGTCGTTCACCACCCGCCGCGTCGTGGCCCTCCAGGACGGAGAGGCGATCTTGAACCTCGACGCCTCCTTCCACGCCGACGAGCCGGGTGACGAGTTCCAGCTCGAGTCGCCGGTGGACGCCATGCCTCCGCCCGACGGACTCGAGCGCGACACCGACCACTTCGGCCCGCACCGCCGGCCCATCGATCACCGTGAGGTCGAGCCTTCGCCGGCCCGGTCCACCCGGGCGATGTGGATCCGCACCAGCGAGGCGTTGGGAGACGATCCGGTGCTGCACGCCTGTGTCATCACCTACCTGTCCGACAGCGGACCGGTGTCGGCTGCCCGCCGGGCCATCGGCCGCGGTGGGCGCCGCGGTGGGTGGGGCGGCGACCTCATGACCGCCAGCCTCGACCACACGCTCTGGTTCCACCAGCCGGCGCGGGCCGACGAGTGGCTCCTCTACGAGCTGCAGGCGGTCGCCTGCGGACGGGCTCGCGGCCTCACGCGAGGCGCGATGTGGACCCAGGACGGGCGTCTCGCCGTGTCGGTCACCCAGGAGGCGTTGCTGCGCCCCCGCCGGGAGGCCTGACCCCTCCGGGTGATCGGATCAGCCGCGGTGGAGCGGCTCGCCCGTGACCGGGTGGAGGCGGTTGATCGCCTCGATGCTCTCGAGCTCGGCGAGGCGCGCCTCGACCGCCTCGAGCCGCGCCAGCAGCGCTGTGGTGTCGCCGGACATGGTGTCCCCCGGATCGTCGGTCGTGCCAAAGATGACGCTAGCCGTCCCATGTGAACGGTGACCGTCACAAGTGGGAAGAGCCTGACGCTGAACGCGCCACGGGCACGGACCAGCCTCTCGGCCGGCCCGTGCCCGTGTGCGGGTGTTGCTACAGGGTGAGCGTCAGACGCGCTCGACGAGCGTGGCCATGGCCATGCCGCCGGCGGCGCACATCGTCTCGATGCCGAACTGGCCGCCCTCGGTGATGAGGTCGTTGATCAGCGTGGTCATGATGCGGGTGCCGGTGGAACCGAACGGGTGACCCAGGGCGATGGCGCCGCCGTGGGGGTTCAGCTGCTTCTCGATGTCGATGCCGATGGCGTCGCAGATCGGGAGCACCTGGGCGGCAAACGCCTCGTTGAGCTCGACGAAGTCGATGTCCTTGATGGTCATGCCGGTCTTGGCGAGGAGCTTCTGGATGGCGTCGATGGGGGCAACACCCATGATCTCGGGGTTGTTGCCCGAGTAGGCGGTAGCGACGATGCGCACGAGCGGGGTGAGCCCGAGCTCGTCGGCCTTGGCCCGGCTGGTGACGACGACGGCAGAGGCGCCGTCGTTGAGCGGGCAGGCGTTGCCGGCGGTGACGGTGCCGTCTTCCTTGAAGGCCGGCTTCAGCTCGGCCAGCTTCTCCTTGGTGGTGCCGGCGCGGGGGCCATCGTCCTTGGTGACGACGGTGCCGTCGTCCTTGGTGATGGGGGTGATCTCCCAGTCGTAGATGCCGTTCTCCTGGGCGGCGACGGCGCGCTGCTGGGAGAGGGCGGCGAACGCGTCCATGTCCTCGCGCTTCACGCCGTACTTGTCGGCGACGTTCTCGGCGGTGAGGCCCATGGGGATGTAGACGAACGGGAAGCCCTGGTCGTTGCCGGGGAGCAGCTTGGGGTTGAGGCCGCCGGGACCGATGCCACGGCCACCGCCGCCACCACCGCTGCCTCCGCCCTCGGGGGCGGGCGGGCGAGACGACTTCTCGACGCCGCCGGCGACGTAGATGTCGCCCTCACCGACCTTGATGGCGTTGGCGGCGTGCGACAGGGCCTGCAGCGACGAGGCGCAGAAGCGTTGGATGGTGTGGCCGGGCACCGAGTTGGGCCAGCCGGCGAGGATGGTCGCGGTGCGGGCGATGTTGAAGCCGGTCTCGCCGGCCTGGGCGACGTTGCCGATGAGGACGTCCTGGACGTCCTCCTTCTTGATCTGGGGCACCTTCTCCATGACGGCATTGAGGATGTCGCCCATCATCTCGTCGGCCCGCTTGTCGACGAGCGAGCCCTTGTTGGCGCGTCCGATCGGGCTGCGGGTTGCCGCAACGATCACGGCCTCGTTCTGCTCTGCCATGTGGGAGTCCCCCTGGAGTCGATGTACGTAGTTGATCGTTGCAGATGGCGGGGCATCGAACCAGACGGACCGGTCAAGATCGAGGGGATGGGCGCCCGAAGCTGGCATCCTGGCGTTTCCGTGCGATGGCTGGAAGGTAGGCGAGAACGATGCCGAGACCGATCTGGACGGGTTCCATCAGCTTCGGGCTCGTGAGCGTGCCCGTGAAGCTCTTCAGCGCGGTCCAGCAGCAAGATGTCCGCTTCCACCAACTCGAGCGCGGCACGGGCGAGCGCATCCGCATGAAGCGCACGGCCGAGGGCAGCGGCAAGGACGTGGCCTACGAGGACATCGACAAGGGCTACGAGGTGTCGAAGGGTGAGTACGTCATCGTCACCTCCGAGGAGCTCGAGGCGGTCGAGCCGGGGAAGTCGCGGGCCATCGACATCGAGGACTTCGTCGACCTCGACGACATCGATCCGGTGTACTTCGAGAACACCTACCTCCTGGCCCCTGCCGACGAGGCTGCGGCCAGGCCCTACACCGTGCTGCAGGCGGCGATGGAGCGGTCGGGCCGGGCCGCGGTGGCTCGGTTCGTCATGCGCACCAAGCAGCACCTCGCGGTCATCCGTCCGGCCGATGCGCGCCTCATCCTCGAGACGCTCTACTTCGCCGACGAGGTGCGCCTGGCCGAGGACATCCGCGAGTTCGAGCACCTCGACGCCGTGTCGACGGCGTCTGATCGCGAGCTGAAGATGGCCGATCAGCTGCTCGAGTCGCTGGTCACCGACTGGGACCCCACGAGGTACGAGGACACCTACCGAACCCGAGTGCTCGAGCTGATCGAGTCGAAGGCCAAGGGTGACGCCATCGTCACCGAGCGCGAGGACGAGCCGGCCCAGGTCATCGACCTGATGGCGGCGCTCGAGGCCAGCGTGAAGCGGGCGAAGGAGGGGCGCGCCGGCCTGGTCACCGACGAGGTCACCGAGACCGGTGGCGACGGTGCGGGCGCTGCGGGCGAGTACGCGTCGATGAGCAAGGACGAGCTCTACGAGGAGGCGCAACGGCTCGAGATCCCCGGACGCTCCAAGATGGGCAAGGACGAGCTCGTCGAGGCGCTCGGAGCGGCGTCGGCGCCGAAGAAGAAGCGCCGCAAGGCCTCCTGACCGGGCATGACACCACTGCAACGGGCGTTCCACGACGTGCTGGCCGACCTGGGCGAGGGTGAGGTGGTGTCCTACGGCGAGGTGGCACGGCGCGCCGGCCGGCATGGGGCCGCTCGCTCGGTCGGGGCGTTCCTCGCCGAGCACGGATCGGACCTGCCGTGGTGGAGGGTGGTGCGCGCCGACGGGTCGCTCGCCGCTCACAAGGTGGCCGAGCAGCAGCGCCGGTTGCGGGCCGAAGGCGTCGAGGTCACCGGCGGTCGCGTCACCGATGCCATGCCCCGCTAACCGCGCTCAGCTCCCCGCCCCGCACTCGTTTCGGGCGCGGTGAGGAACGGCCCCCGTAGCTCACCGCGCCCAATTTCCCTGGCCGCGATCCGGCTCGGTTTCGGGTGCGGTGACGAACGGACCTCGTAGCTCACCGCGCCCGAAACTCGGGGACGTCGGTGTCAGCCGCGCTGGGCGGCGAAGTCGTCCTTCGCCTTGCGCTTGTTCCAGTGCGAGGCGGTGCGGTCGAGGCGGAACGACTCGGGCTTCTGGTCGTCGGCGAGCACGCGGGTCTCGAGCCACAGGCGCTTGAGGTGGCGGACTCGACCGTGGTCGGCGTCGTCGGCGTAGGAGTCGCGTCCGTGGAGCACGTGGTAGTTGTTGATGAACTGCATGTCGCCCGGTTCGAGCTGCATCTTCACGTGGAAGGTGGGATCGGCGCACATGGCGTCGAGGCGGTCCATGGCGGCGATCGTGGACGGCGCCAGTCGGGGCGCACTCTCGTGGCGCTTCACCGAGTTGATGTAGGGCCGGATGTAGCGCACGAAGAGCCGCTCGTCGTGGCGCTGGAAGGCCGGCATGGTGTACCAGGGCCGACCCCCCGCGCGCTCCTCGCCGCGGTAGTCGTAGGGAAGGTCGCCGTAGAGCTCGGCAGCCACCTCGGGTTCGTTGCGCACCAGTTCGTTGTGGATGGCGAGGGCGTTGGCCACGATGCTCTTGCCGCCCTCGGCGCCGGGGTCGAGGCAGAACAGCCCGACCAGGTCGGAGCCGTCGGAGTGGAACGGAAAGGCGATGCCGCCCACCTCGTTGCCCCGGCTGGTGGGGTCGTTGGCCGCCTTCTTCTGGTCGGTGACGTCACCGAGCAGGTGGCCTCGGGCGTTCTGCGGCCATGGCCGGCCGAGGTGCATGCCGACGCCCCAGTACACGATCTCGTTCTGCTCACGGGTGTGGCCCTCGGTGGGCCAGCCCCGGATGAGCCGGACGCCGGCGCCATTGATGAGTTGGTCGGCGGTGTCGACGAGGCGGGCTCCGAGCGTGGGGAGCGGGAAGTCGTCGACGGTGACGTCGAGCACGTCGTCGCACCGCAACTGGGCGACCGACAGCGCCTCGGCCAGCTCGGCGATCTCGTCACGGTCGAGGTGCCAGACGTAGCTGTCGACGATGTCGGCCGCCCGCCACTCGCAGTGGGTCTCGAGCGGTCGCAGGTCGTCGATGGCGGCGGGCTGGGTGGTGGTCATCGTTGCTCCTCGTGGAGGGCGGGCAGCACCTCGCCGACGAGGCGGCGATCGGCGGCGCGGGCGGTGTCGACGTCGGAGCCGAGGCCCGAGGTCGTGATGATGAAGCGGTCGAGGCCGAGCTCGGCCAGCCCTTGGAGGCGGGCGATGCACCGCTCGGGCGCGCCGACGACGGCGAAGCGGTCGACGAACTCGGGGCTCAGCACCTCGGTGTGGCCGGCGCCGTCGCGCAGGTGCTGGTTGCTGTCATAGCGCCGTCCCACCTCGGCCACCACCGCCTTGTCGTCGTCGCGCAGGCCGGCGCCGGTGGAACCGGGCATCGAGGAGAAGTGGGCGAAGGCGGCGACGCCGGGAGCGATGAGCGCCCGTGCGGCTCGGGTGGCCGTTCTGGTCGATGATCTCGCCGCGCAGGTACCGCTGGAGCTCGGTGACGGCGGCGGCGAAGTCGGCCACCTTCTGGGGCTTGCGGCCGAGGTGGAACAGTGCGGTGTCGCTCCGACGTCCAGTACGGATCGCGGCCGGTGAGC
This sequence comes from Acidimicrobiia bacterium, assembly GCA_016649895.1. Lineage (GTDB taxonomy): Bacteria > Actinomycetota > Acidimicrobiia > Acidimicrobiales > SKKL01 > Actinomarinicola. The sequence goes on from JAENWR010000016.1 coordinate 14,743, forward strand.
CCCACGACCCGATCGAGGAGCGGTGCGCCCTCCGGCGCGGCGACTGGAGGTCCGAACAGGCTGTCGGGCTCGGGCTCACCCTCGCTGTCGGGAGCGGGGACCTCGCTCAGGAAGGCGTGCAGGGCGACCAGGTGGTCGGAGTCGCAGTGGAACGGCTGACCGGTGGCGCGGGCGATGTCCCAGCCGTGGATGACGACCTCGTCGAGCGCGACCAGTCCGGCCGCCTCGCCGGGCAGGTCGATGCCGCCGGCCGCTGTGGCGCCCGTCCAGGCGTCGGGGTCGTTCCATGCCGAGGCGAGCGCGTCGAGTTCGGCAGCGATCGTGGTGCGCCAGCCCGGTGCGAGGCGCCCCCCGTCGGGTTGCGGTGGCGGGCCGTTCAGCGGCCGCTTCACCGCGGCAGCGGTGAACGCCATCGACAGGCCGCCCACGTGTTCGACGAGGTCGGCGAGGTCCATTCGCTCGCACGGGGTGGGCCAGGAGAGCATCTCGTCGCTGATGCCGGCGAGCAGCATCGACATCTGGCGGGTGGCGGGTCGCAGGTCGAGCACGTCGTCCTCCTCGGTTCGTGGATCCTCAGAGGTGGAGACGGGTCGGCGACGCCAGGATCATCGGTCGCCCGCGGCTGCCTCCACGAAGGCCGCCACCAAGGGGTGCGGACGGCCGGGTGAGCTGCGCATCTGCGGTACGAAGAGCGTGGCGACGAAGAAGGGGTGGTCTCCCAGCTCGACGATGCGGGCGGTGCCGTCGGTGTCGGTGCCCGAGACCACCAGGCCCGCCTCGACGAGCTCGGCCAGTCGCTCGTGCTCGGGCCCGTAGCTGCAGTAGTAGTCCTCGGTCGGCGAGCCACTGATGCCGCCCCTGGTGTACGCGTCGGCGGCTCGGGTGCCCGGCACCAGCTCGATCTGGAACGACTGACCGGCGAGCGAGCACTCGAGCGCGACGATGAACGGATCGGGTGCGTCGGCGTCGTACTCGGTGTGCCCGGGCAATGGGATGGCCAGGGCGTTGCGGCCGTACTCGAGGATCACGTGCTGGAGGCCGGCGCAGGTGCCGAGCAACGGTATCGAGCGGGTGCGGGCGTGTTCGATGGCGTTGAGGGCGCCGTGCATCGAGGCGTAAGGACTGCCCGGAGCGATGAACACGCCGTGAGCGGCGGAGAGCTCGTCGAGGCTGCCGCGTGCGGCGGCGGGTCCGCGTCGGCCAGTGAGGTCGAAGTCGGTGGTCGGCAGCCACTGGACGTCGACGTCGCAGCCGACCGCCTCGGCGGCGTGGCGCAGACCGACCTCGGTGCCGAGGTGCGTTGGGTTCGAGCCGCGGCGCTCGCCGACGATGGCGATGGTGAGCGGTTGGCGGATGGCGTCGGTCATGGGATCGGTGCTTCGGGGAGGAGGACGAGGCGGTCGTCGATCGTGTGGACCTCGAGCACCAGATCGAAGCGGTCGAGGTCGAGGCAGGCGTCGACATCGCCGGGGTCGACGCCGGTGTAGCCGCGGCTCGGTGCCGAGTCGATGTCGGCTGCCGCCGCCGAACGGCGCGCCCGGTCGAGCGCGTCGGATGGCGGCTTCTCGCCGCGCACCAGCGCCGCGATGTGCTCGGCGCAGGCCAGGTCTTCGTCGGTGCCGGTGATCACGAACGTGACGTGGTCGACGGCGGACTCGCGCAGCCGTCGGGCCGTCGCCGCGGCCACGACGAAGCTCGCGCACAGGAGTGGAGACGCTCGTCGCGCTGCCACCACGCCCTGGGTCCCGTTGGTGGTGCGATGCACGATGCGGCGCCCCGCGACGTCGAGGCGCTGCAGCTGCACCGGCGAGTTGAAGAGGTCGAACCCCTCCTTGGGGCGGCCATCGCAGAACGCGAGCGTGCCCGGTTCGGCTGCCTTGATGGCGAGTGCCTCGTCGAGGCCGGCCACGAGCGTGATCTGCTCGGCGCCGAGGTGCATCGCCCACGCAGCGGTGGTGAAGGCCCGGATCACGTCGACCACGACGGCGGCCCCGGTGGTGTCAGCGGCCCCGGCGACATCGGTGAAGGTGACGGTCGGCGGCGGCATCGGGGGAGTCTGGCAGCCTCGCTACGATCGGGCGTCGCCGTTTCCGAGGAGCTCCCCGTGGTGCAGATCGTCGAAGCCGCCGAGGTCACGCCCCATTTGGTGGCAGCCTTCGAACGCCTCATCCCGCAGCTGTCGCGCTCGAACCCGCCTCCCTCGCCGGAGGCGCTCGCCGCCATCGTCGAGTCGCCCGCCTGTCACCTCCTCATCGCCGTCGACGATGGCGAGATCGTCGGCAGCCTCACGCTCGTGGTGTTCCCCATCCCCACCGCAGTGCGCGCATGGATCGAGGACGTGGTGGTCGACGAGGCCGTCAGCGGCAGGGGCATCGGCCGTCAGCTCAACGAGCATGCGATCGCGCTGGCTCGCCAGCTGGGTGCCAAGACCGTCGACCTGACATCTCGCCCGTCGCGCGAGGCCGCCAACCACCTCTACAAGAAGATCGGCTTCGAGCAGCGCGACACCAACGTCTACCGGTTCAACCAGCAGCGATAGCCCGGCGGCAGGTTCGTCTACCGGTGAGTACCACGAACGACGCGCGGGGGAACGACCTGCATATCGGCTTCTATGTGTAACTATGTTGCCACCGTTAGAGAGCCAGATATAGTCACGTCATGGACCCCGTGAGCAATCCGTACTCGCCCGGCGCCGGGACACCGCCTCCCTATCTCGCGGGTCGTGACGATCTCCAAGAGGCATTCCGAATCCTCATCGGGAGGGCTGCCGCTGGAAACTCGGTGCAACCGCTTGTGCTCTCTGGTCTGCGCGGCGTCGGCAAGACGGTTCTGCTGCTCCGGTGGCGATCGATGGCTGAGGAGAGCGGGTGGGTGACCGCGCACATCGAGGCTCGGCCGGAGTCCGATCTTCGACAGCAGCTTGCGGATGCGGTGAACGATCTTCTTCGCCAGATGAGTCGTAAGTATCGGAACCAGGACCGCGTCGATCGCCTCAAGCGGGTGGCGACATCCTTCGTGCGGGCGGCAGGTGCGACCGTCAGCCGGGGCGGTCTCACCTTCAACGTGGAACCGGAGCCAGGAGTCGCTGACTCCGGCGAGCTGGAAACCGATCTGGGTGAGCTGCTGGTGGAACTCGGACGAGCTGCCAACGAGGAAGGTTCGGGCGCCGTGATCCTCATTGATGAGCTGCAAGACGCGGGACCGGAGCGATTGAGCGGGGTCGTAGGGGCGTGTCACCGGATCAACCAGGAACGCCTTCCAGTCCTGATCGTCGGGGCTGGGCTACCCACTGTCGGGCGCATCCTTTCGGACGCGAAGTCGTATGCAGAAAGGTTGTTCGACCTTCGATCCGTTGGACCGCTTGAAGGTCATGCTCAGGATCTGGCTATCACCGAGCCAGCAGGCGCGCTCGGCGTCGAGTTGAGCGAATCGGCCCTGTCGGAGCTCCGAGAACTCGCAGGTGGATACCCGTTCTTCATTCAAACGCACGCCAAGTTCGTGTGGGATTCGGCAGTTGACTCACCCATCGGAGATGAGGATGTCGATGCTGCGTCGCCCAGGGCGGACGAGCAGCTACGTCGATCGTTCTTCGCACCGCGCTACGACCGGGCGACTCCTGCGGAGCGTCGATACATGCACGCAATGGCATCGCTGGGCGACGGCCACGTTTCGAGCGCAGACGTTGCCGCCGTGATCGGACGCCGCCCGTCCGACGTTTCCGTCCAGCGCGATGGCCTGCTCAACAAGGGTCTCGTCTACGCCCCCGAGCGTGGCCTCGTTGCCTTCACCGTGCCACACATGGCGGCCTTCCTCCGATCATTGCCAACCCACGAGTTCGGCGCGGATCGCTCCTGATGGATCCTTGGCTTCCTGCGACTCGCCGCGACACCAACGTCTACCGCTACGACCTCGGGTCGTAGTCGGCGCCTGCCCGGCAAGGGTCACTCGCTGGCTGGTGGCGGGATGAGATGCCGTCGTAGCCACTCTGCGGTGGATGCCTCGTCGAAGTCGCCGGATGCGATCGCCATGACTGTTGCCTCGGAATCGTCGACATCGGGGTGTGGATCCCAGGACCAGCCGTTGACCGCCACGAAGATGCGCATCGACACCCAGTCCGCCCGCTTGTTGCCATCGGGGAGCGGATGGTTCTTCGTCAGACGAGGTCGAGGTACTCGATGGTCACTTCGCCAGTCGTTCGAGCAGCTCCCGGTCCTGTTCGACGATGTCCCGCAGGCGCTTCTTGAACTCGGGATCCTTGCGCCGCCGGTCGACCGCCTCGGCGAGTGCGTCCCTGATCGTCTCGTTGAGACTGGTGCCGTCAGCACGCGCGACCGCTTCGGCGTCGGCCGCCAGGTCGTCCTGGAGGCCGACCTGGATCCCGGCCCTCGTTTCGGTCGAGACACACCGACCCCGTGGACCGGTGCGCGCGCCAGCGCTGGCGATGAGTCCTGCCGACACGGGGCGTCAGAGCTGCGTGGAACCAGATCTGGGCCCCGGTGCCCGCATCACCGTGGTCGCTGTCACGGGCGAGGGCGAGGTCGTGCTGCGGCGGATCGTCGGAGCACCGCCGGACCTGGGCTTCATCGAGGACCTGGCTCGGCTCCATGTGGCTGCGGCTCGGCTGGGGATCGCGATCGAGTACCGGCGCCCGTGCCCCACGCTGGCGGCGGTGCTCGAACTGGCGGGCCTCGATGAGGTGCTGGTGGCCGACGATCAGTCGAGGTGAGGTGGGAGCCCGAACGCCGCGAACTGGGCGGGCCCGAGGAAGTTGTTCCAGCCGACGATCTGCCCGTCGTCGATCTCGAGCACGATGAACGACCACGGCGAGTACCCGCCGGCGGGATCGATGCGGTAGCTGCCGAAGGCTGGACAGCCGTTGGCGAACCCGGCGGGGAGGATCTTCCCGTTGGCGCATCCGATGCCGGGGCCGGCCAGCCACGCGGCCACCTGGTCGGCGCCCAGCAGCCACAGGGGGTACGGCGGCATGTTGAACTTCACGTCGTCGCGCAGCAGCGCCACGAGCGACGGAACGTCGTAGCGCTCGAACGCGTCGACGTAGCGGGCGAGCAGATCGGTGTCGTCGGCACCCAGGCCGGGAGCCGGGCCGTCGAGGTCGACGGTGGCGAGGGTGGCGCGGGCGCGCTGCAGGGCGCTGTTCACCGAGGCGACCGTGGTGTCGAGCAGTTCGGCCACCTCGGTGGCCTGCCACTTCAGCACCTCGCACAGGATGAGGGTGGCGCGCTGGCGGGCCGGCAGGTGCTGGAGCGCGGCCACGAACGCCAGGCGGATGCTCTCGCGTCCGGCTGCCACCTCGGCCGGATCACCGTCGACGGGCACCACCCGAAGGTCCTGCACCGGCGTGATCCAGGTCTCCTCGGGGAGCCCGGGCGCGAGGTAGGAGTCGGCGGTCGACGCGGGGCTCAGGTCCATCGGGCGGGCGCGGCGCTGCGGCCCCCGGGTCATGTCGATGCAGACGTTGGTGGCGATGCGGTAGAGCCACGACCGCAACGAGGAGCGGCCCTCGAAGCCGTCGAGGGACCGCCAGGCGCGCACCATCGTGTCCTGCACGGCGTCGTCGGCCTCGAGGTTCGAGCCGAGCATCCGGTAGCAGTAGGCGGTGAGCTCCCGCCGGTGCGACTCGACCTCGGCCTCGAGGTCGTGGCGGGAGCGGGTACCGGCGAGGGCGGTGGCATCGGGGGAGTTCACATGGCGATCGTATGACGCTGGCCGCCGCGAGTGAAGGGCAGGTGCCATCAGGTGCGGACCGGGCCGACGGTGCCGCGTCGTACCAGCTGGTGGGGCAGCACCAGGTCGCCCACCGGCGCTGCGCCGACGAGCTGGGCCGCGGCCTGGTAGCCCTTGTCGTAGGCCGACTGGCGCACGGTGGTGAGGTCGAGGTGCGCGGCGGCATCCTGATCGTCGAACCCGACGATGGTGATGTCGGTGCCCGGCCGGAGGCCAGAGGCGGTGGCCGCGGCGAGCGCACCGGCGGCCAGCTCGTCGGACAGGGCGATGACGGCGGTGGGAGGCCGCTCGGATGCGAGCGCGGCGGCCACCACCTCCTGGGCACGGTCGCGGTGGTTGCGGCTTACCTCGTACAGGCGTATGCCATCGCGCGGCACACCTGCGGCGTCGGCTGCTTCGAAGGTGCCGCGCACCCGTTCGACCGCGTTGCGGTAGACGCCGGCATCGAGTCGCTGCTCGTCGATCGGCCCGTCGTGGAGGTCATCGACGATGCGGATCGACAGCACGAGCACGTCGCGGTGCCCGTAGGAGAAGACCAGCTCGGCCAGCTCCCGGGATGCGCCACGATCGTCGATACCTACGAACGGCACCCCCTCGAGGCGTGGCCCGTCGATGGTGACGAGGGGGATCTGGCGGTGTCGCAGCGCATCGACCGCGGGGTGCCCGGTGGGCATCGAGTACATCAGGCATCCGTCGATCACGGCGCTGCGGAGCGCCTCGCCGATGCCGCGCTGGGGCGGCAGTGGCACGATCAGGAGGCCGGTGTCGGCCTTCTCGATGGCGGCGGCGACACCGCGGAGCAGTTCGGCGGCGTGGGGGTCGCCGAAGGCGTACTGCAGGGTCTCGGTCAGGAGGAGGCCGATGGCGTCGGCTCGCCCGCGCCGTAGCCCACGTGCAGCAGGGTTGGGACCGCCGTAGCCGAGCTCGTCGGCCACTTTGAGGATGCGGATCCGGACCTCGTCGGACAGCTGGTCGGGGCGCGACCACGCGTTCGAGACGGTGGTGCGCGACACGCCGACCTTGTCGGCGATGGTCTGCAGCGTGACGCGCTGTGACAACTGACCCCCTCGTGATGGTGGGACGAGCGTAGCAGCTTGATCGATCAAGTTCTATGGTGACTGTATCGATCAAGTAGATCGCCATCCGTTCGTTCGACCAACAGGAGCTCACCATGTCCGAGCCCATCTCCCTCTTCTTCGTCCGCGACAACAGCCGCGACCTGGCGTTCTCGGCCCTTCCGTCGGCCCCGGTCCGCACCGAGCCCCCCGCTCGTGCCCGGGCCCGCCAGGTCGTGTCGTCGGTGGCCCGCCGGACCGTGCCGCGCGGAGCGCGGCGATTGGCGTCACCCGAGTCGCGCCACGCCGTCTGATGGCGCCGTCGGCGGGCGAGTCGGCTCAGCGCTGCAGCAGGTCCTTGGCGATGTGGGTGATCTGGATCTCGTCGGTGCCGGCGTAGATCTGCAGCACCTTCGCGTCGCGGGCGAGCTGCTCGACGCGGAACTCTGCCATGTAGCCGTTGCCGCCGAAGAGCTGCACCGCTTCGAGGGCCACCTCGGTGGCGGCCCGGGCCGAGTAGAGCTTCATGGCCGACGCCTCGGCGAGCGTCATGGTGCGTCCGGCGGCACTGAGCTCGATGGTGCGGAACACGAGGTTCTGCACGTTGAGGCGGGCCACCTCCATGCGGGCGAGCTTGTCCTGGATGAGTTGGAACTCGCCGATGGGCTTGCCGAACTGCACCCGGTCCTTGGCGTACTGCACGCTGACCTGGAGGCACTCCTCGATGATGCCGAGGGCCATGGCGGCGACACCGGAGCGTTCCTGTTGGAAGGTGGCCTTGGCCCCGTCGCGCCCGCCCGAGCGCAGGTCCTCGGTCTCGCCGACGAGCCGGTCTCGGCCGACCCTCACATCGGTGAGGAACAGCTCGCCGGTGGGCGAGGAGTGCATGCCCATCTTGCGCAGCGGCTTGGACTGCTCGAACCCGGGCATCCCGCGGTCGAGCACGAACGTGAGGATCTTGCGGTCCTCGGGTGGGTTGCCCTCGTCGAGCTTGCAGATGAACACGGTGGTGTCGGCGTATGGGCCGTTGGTGATGAAGGTCTTCGAGCCGTTGAGGACGTACTCGTCGCCGTCGCGTCGTGCCGTGGAGCGCATCGAGCCGAAGGCGTCGGAGCCCGAGCCCGGCTCGGTGATGGCCCACGCTCCCACCTTCGCCATGGTGAGCAGATCGAGGCCCCACCTCTCCTTCTGGGCGATGGTGCCCTTCGACATGATCGCCGCGGAGGTGAGGCCCATCGAGACGCCCATCGCCGTGACCATGCCGGGGCACACTCGGCACAGCTCGATGATGGGGATGAGCGTGAGGCTGCCGCCGTCGCCACCGCCACGGTCCTCGCGCTCGGGAAGGGGCTCGCCGGCAGCGGCGGCCTTCTCGCGTGCGATCTGCTTCTCGAAGCGGTCGCGCGCCATCGCGTCCATGCCGAAGGTGGCGAACAGCTTGCGGAGGATGTCGTAGGGCGGCATGTCGCCGTGTTCGAGGTCGTCGACGTGGGGTCGGATCTCCTCGTCGACGAAGCGGCGCACCGCGTCGCGGACCATGAGCTGCTCGTCGGACCAGTCCAGCATCGGGGCTCCTCACCTCGGTCGTGCCGGGCGGTGCGCCCGAGGTGTACAGCGTAGAACAGGCGCCGCGACCTGACGGCCGCGGCGCCTGTCCAGGGGGATCAGGTGTCGGGTTGCGTCCTCACGGCATCAGCGGTGGTCGAGGTCGCGACCCTTGTTGCTCAGCGCAGCACCGAGGCCGACCATGCCAACACCCAGCCCGAGGTGCAGCCAGTTGTCGGCGTCGTTGAGCGGCACGAAGTTGGCGTCGCTCGTCTGATCGATGACGAGGCCGTAGACCCAGAGGGCCAGGTAGACGACGCCACCGCCGATCAGGAAGGCGCGAGCGCCAGCCATCGAGCGGGACAGAGCGAGCCCGGCCACCCCGAAGGCGAGGTGGACGATGTTGTGCAGGATGCTCACCTGGAAGACCCCGAGGAGCATGGCCTCGGACTCGTGCCCGGCGAACTCCATGGTGTCGTAGTCGCTCGTGATCCCGGGGATGAACCCCAGGACGCCGATGGCCAGGAACACCACTCCGACCACGGCAGCAGCCATCTGGACGACGGTCATGTCGCGCGTTGACGTCGCGTGCGTTGTACGTGCCACAGGGCACCTCCTCGTAGGTTGTGCGAGAACTTGTTCCCGCTTCGTCGCGGGGCCATGCCGACAGGTCAGGGGGACCGATGGGTGACGTCGCTGCAACCGCCCGTTTGTGGGTGCTCGTCGAGCACCTCCACGCCGTCGTCTACTTCGCGCCGCAGGCGCGGGCGGCCTACGAGCCGCTCGGCCTTCGTGGCTTCTGGCGCGGCTACTTCGCCGGACGCGCCGCGCCGATGGGTGCGGTGGGGCGTGGGCGAGCTTCCGCCCGAGTAGGGGCGCCTCACACCGTTGCCGCGCGGATGTGAGCGTGCTCACCCGCACGGTGCGCGGCCTGCACCAGACGACGCACGCTCGTCACCCACCCGTGACCGCGCGGCAACCCCCGTCGGGTCCACTCGACCCATGGCACCTCGCTCGCTCCTCGTCGTCGGCAACGGCATGGTCGGCCAGAAACTGGTCGACCTCGTGGTGGGCGAGGATCGCACCGAGGCTTGGCATGTCGTCGTGGTCGGCGAGGAGTCGCGCCCCGCCTACGACCGCGTCGCCCTCTCGAGCTGGTTCGAGGGACGCACCGAGGCCGACCTCTCGCTCGTCGCCCCCGAGCTCCTCCATCACCCCGCGGTCGACTATCGCTTCGGCCGGGTCGTCACCGACCTCGACACCGACGCCAGGGTTGCCGCGCTCGACGACGGCACGTCGGTCGCCTACGACGAGTTGGTCATCGCCACCGGGTCGACGCCGTTCGTGCCGCCCATCGAGGGACGCGACCTGGCCGGCTGCTTCGTCTACCGCACCCTCGACGACCTCGCCGCCATGCGCGAGTGGGCGGCGGTCGAGGGGCGCTCGGTCGGTGCGGTCATCGGCGGCGGGCTCCTCGGCCTCGAAGCGGCCAACGCGTTGCGAGCCCTCGGCCTCGTCACCCACGTGATCGAGATGGCGCCGCACCTCATGCCCCAGCAGCTCGACCGGCCCGCCGCCCGCATGCTCGAGCGAAGGATCACCGAGATGGGCGTTCACATCCACTGCGGCATGTCGACCTCGGCCATCGAGGGTGACGACGCCGGCGTCCGCTCGATCCGCTTCGCCGACGCCGACGCCGACGCCGACCCGCTCGTGGTCGACCTCGTCGTGTTCTCGGCCGGCATCCGGCCTCGCGACGATCTCGCTCGCCGATCGGGCATCGAGGTGGGAGAGCGCGGCGGCATCGTCATCGACGACAGCTGCCGCTCGTCGGTGGCCGGCATCTCTGCCATCGGCGAGGTGGCCTGCCACGCAGGACGCGTGCACGGGCTCGTGGCCCCTGGCTACGAGATGGCCCGTGTCGTCGCGGATCGCCTGGTGGGCGAGGGCGCCGATGGCAGAGATCCCGGCGCCCCCTCCACCAAGCTGAAGCTGATGGGTGTCGCCCTGGCGTCGTTCGGCCAGACCGTGGCCGACGACGGGTGCGACGAGCTGGTGTTCTCCGACCCCATCGCCAAGGTGCACCGCAAGCTGGTGGTCGACGCCACCACCGGGGCGTTGCGCGGAGGGATCCTCGTCGGCGATGCCGAGGGCTTCGACCTGTTGGCCCTGATGGCCAGCGGTGATGTGTCGACCCCCAGCGACATCGGCTCGTTCCTGTCCCCCGTGTCGACCTCGTCGATCGCCACCGTCGGCCCCGACGCCCTCCCCGACTCGGCGCCGATCTGTAGCTGCAACGCGGTGACCAAGGGCTCGATCTGCGGTGCGATCGCCGACGGCGCCCACACGGTGAAGGCCATCGGCGCCTGCACCTCGGCGGGCACCGGCTGCGGCGGATGCGTGCCCACCGTCAACCGCCTCCTCCGCTCCGAGCTCGATCGCATGGGGGTCACCGTCGACCAGCGGATCTGCGAGCACTTCGCCTACGACCGCCAGCAGCTCTTCGACCTCATCCGCTTCCACCGGCACCGCAGCTGGAGCGAGGTGCGGTCGGCCCACGGCACCGGCCGGGGGTGTGAGATTTGCCGGCCGGTGGTGGCATCGATCCTCGCGTCGCTCGCCAACGGCTACGTCCTCGACGGCGACCAGGCGGCGCTGCAGGACACCAACGACCACGCGCTCGCCAACCTCCAGCGCAACGGTACCTACTCGATCGTGCCCCGCATCCCCGGCGGCGAGGTGACCCCTGCCCAGCTCATCGCGCTGGGCAGGATCGCCGACGAGTTCGGGCTCTACACGAAGATCACCGGCGGCCAGCGCATCGACCTGTTCGGCGCTCGACTCGACCAGTTGCCCGCGATCTGGGAGCGGGTGCTGGCGGCCGGCATGGAGTCGGGGCACGCCTACGGGAAGGCGCTGCGCACCGTGAAGTCGTGCGTGGGCGACACCTGGTGCCGCTACGGGGTGCAGGACTCGGTGAGCATGGCGATCCAGATCGAGCTGCGCTATCGAGGGCTGAGGGCGCCGCACAAGATCAAGGCTGCCGTCTCCGGTTGCGCCCGCGAGTGCGCGGAAGCGCAGTCGAAGGACGTGGGGGTCATCGCCACCGAGAGGGGCTGGAACCTCTACGTGGGCGGCAACGGTGGTACCTCGCCGCGCCACGCCGACCTCTTCGCCACCGATGTCGACGACGACACGCTCGTCCGCTACATCGACCGGTTCCTGATGTTCTACATCCGCACCGCCGACCGCCTGCAGCGCACCGCTGCCTGGCTCGACGAGCTCGAGGGCGGGCTCGACCACCTCCGGTCGGTCGTCATCGACGACTCGCTCGGCATCTGCGACGAGCTCGAAGCCGACATGGCCCGCCACGTCGAGAGCTACGAGTGCGAGTGGGCGGCGACCCTGCGCGACCCCGAGCGGCGAGCCCGGTTCGTCGAGTTCGTCAACGCCCCCGAGGCCGCGGCCGAGCCGGGTTGGAGCCGCACGCGCGGCCAGCGAGTGCCCCTGCCCACCACCCGACGAGAGGCCCGAGTGTGACTGCCATCGACACCACCACCGAGATGTGGACCGAGGTCTGCGACCTCGACACCTTGACCCCCGATCGCGGCGTCGCCGCCCTCCTCGACGGTGTGCCCGTCGCTGTCTTCCGGCTGAGCGCCGACGTCGACAGCTCGCACGTGGTCGCCGTCGACCACGTCGACCCGGTCAGCGGGGTGGGTGTCATGGCGCGGGGCCTCGTGGGGTCGGTGGGCGTGCGCGATGTCGTCGTCTCGCCCCTGCTGAAGCAGCGCTTCGATCTGCACACCGGCGAGTGCCTCGACGATCCAGGCGTGTGGTTGCGCACCTGGCCGGTTCGGGTGGCCGACGGCCGCGTCCTGGTGGGAGGCGTCGCCCCGCCGGCAGGTGGCTGAGACCACACGACGCCGACGGTCGAGGGTCGGCGCTAGCTGCCGCGGCAGAGTCATCGTCACGTCGACACCGCGAAACGTGCCGGAAACGCCGACCATCGAGGATGCGCCCATGCAGGTGAGTGGACCCTTGTCGGGCTACGTGATCGGGGTGACCGCCGATCGTCGCGCTGACGAGCAGGTGCAGTTGCTCACGCAGCGCGGTGCCGAGTGCCTGTCCGGGGCCGTGATCCGCACCCATCCGCTCGGGCCCGAAGAGGACCTGCGGCGTGCCACGGCCGAGGTGATGCGCCAACCACCGGAGTACGTGCTGCTCACCACCGGCATTGGGGTGCGCGGGTGGCTGGAGGCGGCCGAGGCCATGCATGTGGCCGACGGCCTGCTCGCTGTGCTCAACGGTGCCCGGGTGTTCGCCCGCGGGCCCAAGGCGGCCGGCGCCGCGCTCACCGGTGGGGTCGAGGTGACGTGGAGCTCGCCCGATGCCACCTCGGCCGCACTTGTCGATCGGCTCGCCGAGGAGGGGATCGTGGGCAAGCGGGTGGCCGTGCAGCTCGACGGCGCCCTCGGGGCGGAGCTCAGCCGGGCGATCACGCAGCTGGGCGGTGTGCCAGTGACGGTACCGGTCTACCGATGGTCGCTGCCCGACGACGTGGGACCGGCGGCGCGCCTCGTGCGGGCGGTCGCCGAGGGTCGGGTCGACGCCATCACGTTCACGGCCCGACCGGCCGTCGACAACTTCTTCGAGATCGCGGCCGAGATCGACCTCGCCGACCGGGCGATGGCGGCGCTCGGCACCGAGGTGGCGGTCTTCTGCGTCGGGCCGGTGTGCGGTGGCCATGCCCGCTCTCTCGGGATCTCGCCGGTCCACGAGCCGTACCGACACCGGTTGGGTTCGATGGTCCAGAACCTCACCTCGTGGTTCTCGGGCCGTGAGCAGATGCTCGAGATGGCTGGTCACTCGGTTCGCCTCCAGGGGCGGATCGTCTCGGTCGACGGGTGCGAACCGGTCAGGCTCACCGAGCGCGAGCGCGGGGTCCTCGCAGCGCTCGCCACCAATCCGGGAGCCGTCCTCTCCAAACGCGCGCTGCTGCGTGCTGTGTGGGGTGGCATCGAGGGCGACGAGCACGTGGTCGAGGTGACCGTCGGCCGGTTGCGCCAGCGCCTGGGCCCGGCGGCGGTGGGCATCGAGACGGTCGTGCGCCGGGGCTACCGCCTCAGTCCGCTCTGACGGAGCCACCCCGACGAACCGTGGTGGGCGAGTTCAAGTGGTGACGGCCTCAGGTAGAGGTTGAGTCTCCACCGGTCAGAGCGTGATGGCGGGCATGATGCCCGCTGTCTACACAGCACCCTGACCAGTGGAGATCGCCAGCATGCCAGCCGAACCGTTGACCGAGCACGACCGCGAGGAGATCCGCGCCGGGATCGAGCGTCAGGAGACCCTGACAGCGATCGCTGGGCGCCTGGGTCGGGACCGCACGACGGTCAGCCGTGAGGTGAACCGCAACGGTGGCCGCGACCGCTATCAGGCGTGTGAGGCGGGCCGCCGGGCCGAGCAGCAGCGGGCCCGCCCGAGGGTGTCGGTGCTGGGGGCTGACCCTGTACTGGCCGCGCATGTTGAGGACCGCCTGCGGGCGAAGGACTCGCCGATGACGATCTCGGTCGAGCTCGACCGTGGCGTGTACCCCGACGTCGTGGGGCGGGTGTCGCACGAGACCCTCTACCGGGAGGTCCACGCGCAGGGCCGTCGCACGCTGCCCAAGGGTCTCCATGTCAACCTTCACCGGGGTCGGCGCTGCCGCAAGCACCGCCGCCGACCGGGTGAGGAACGGGCCGACCAAGGTTGGCCCGTTGGGTGCGTTCAACCTGATCGGGCTGCGCCCGACGGTCGCGGACGGCCGCAGCGAGGTCGGTCACTTCGAGGGCGACCTGATCGTGGGGTCGTTCAACCGGTCCGCGATCGTGACGGTGTTCGATCGGGCCAGCCGCAAGCTCTGGTTGGCGGACTTCGCCGAGGACCACGGCGCGGACGCGACCCTCGCCGCGCTGGCCGAGATCTTGGAGCGGATCCCCCCGGAGCTGCGCCGCACCCTGGCGTGGGACCAGGGCCGCGAGATGGCCCGCCACCACGACCTCGCCGAGCTGTGCGGCATCGACATCTACCTCGCGGAGCCCCACAGCCCGTGGCAGCGCCCGACCAACGAGAACGGCAACGGTCTGATCCGCCGCTACGTCGGCAAGGGCACCGACCTGGGCCGCTTCAGCCCCGAAGATCTGCGCGTCATCGAGACGCGCATCAACACCATGCCCCGCCGGGTGCTCGGCTGGGCCAACGCGGCCGAGGTGTTCGCCGCCGGCTGACCACAGCCACCTGGCAGCATGTGCTGACGCGCCCGCCCCCCGGAGCGGTCACGCCCGGGCCGGGGGGCTACCTTCGGTCCATGACCGACCACGGCTGGGTCACCGTCCGCGTGTAACTGGTCAGCGGCCCGACCGAGATGGAACACCCGCCCGGGCGGATCATGCTCGTCGGCCCCGGCCACACCTTCGCCGACCTCGCCGCCGCGATCGACACCGCGTTCGCCCGCTGGGACCTCGCCCACTCCCACGAGTTCCAACTCCCCGACGGGCGCCTCGTCGGCGCCCCCGATGACGACCTCGAAGACTTCGGGCTCGACCCAGTCCTCGACGACACCACCCTGGCCGTCACCAGCCACGTCCACGCCGGCGACACCTTCGCCTACACCGCCGATGAACGCGAGCAGCTCGGCGGTGTCGAGCCCCTGGGCAACGTCGTAGTGCTGGTTGACGCCCGCTGAGTAGCCGCCGCCCGTGGTGAGGGCTTCGACCACGTCGGTCTCGAACTGCCGTTCCGACACGTGTCCCGCCATCAGATCTCCCCCTCGATCACCCTGAGTTCGGCTACCAGCCGCGGCACATCGTCGCGGGCGGTCGACACCAGCACGTCGAGGTCGACCGACCAGTAGCCGTGCACGATCCGGTTCCGCAGCCGCACCGGGTCCGCCCATGCCACCTCTGGATGGTCGGCCTTCAGCTCGGCCGACACCTGCCCGGATCCCTCTCCGAGAACCGTGAAGTTCCACAGCAGCGCGTCGAGCAGGTCCCGGTCGGCAGCGGGACGTTCGGGGTCGAGACGGCCGACGAGGGCGACGATGCGCCCGGCCGCTTCGATCATCTCCCCCAGGAGGAGCCGGTCACGCGGCATACAGCTCCCGGGCTTCGGCCAACACGTCGTCGCGCATCGCCCGGTGGAGCCCGGTCTTCGAGACGAGATCGACCTTCCGGCCGAACAGTTCCGACAGCTCATCCTCCAAGCGGTTGATCGAGAACCCCAGGTGCCGCCCTGGCGCCAGCGCGTACAGCAGGTCGATGTCGCTGGCGGCCCGGGCTTCACCACGAGCGACGGACCCGAAGACGGAGAGCTCCGCCACTCCGTACCGCTCGCACACGTCGGCCAGGCGTGCGCGGTATACCACCGTGCCGGCGATGACGACAGTCGAGGTGCCAGCGTCCATGGGCCCCATGGTCCCATCGCCGCCTTGCGGGTGCACGGATTCGTCCTCCCTCATCACGCCACCCCCGGCAAGCC
Organism: Acidimicrobiia bacterium; assembly: GCA_016649895.1. GTDB lineage: Bacteria > Actinomycetota > Acidimicrobiia > Acidimicrobiales > SKKL01 > Actinomarinicola. The sequence continues at coordinate 30,606 of JAENWR010000016.1, forward strand.
GTCTATCCCGTGCGTGACCGCATGTGTGATCAACGCCTGCCGGTGCTCCTGTAGGAGCGAGATCTGGTCATCCAGCGCACGCTGGAGGTTGCGACATTGGTGGACGCCTGCGTTGAGACGCTCCACTGCTGCGGCTTGCGCATCGAGTGGCAGTAGAGGCACCCGGAACTCCGCGTAGCGAGAGGCCGAGACGTTCTCGATCGTGGCTTGGAAGGAAGCCTCCCGCACCTGGTCCCAGTAGTACTTCGATCTGGTGAAATGCATCATGTACTCGGGAAGTACACGCCGTCGGTCGGTCCGGACGCAGATGAGGTAGCCCGCGAAGCAGGCCGGCCCATCGCTATCCCGGTACAAGAAGGCCTTCCCTACGGTTGCGCCGCTTCGCGTAAGGAGAAGGTCGCCATCCCGGAGGATGTAGGGCTGCGCAACCTCTGGAGCGAGCGACCTGAAGGTGTCCGAGCGAAGGCCGCCTTCCGGCGTCATGTCCGTAGTTCGGATGTACCTCGGCCAGCCCCCTTCCGCGCTCATCCCCGGCTCTGCTGCCCCGTAGGCAAGTGGCGCTGCGAGCAGGTGCTTCAACCGCCACGAAACCCCTGAGGCGAACACATCATCCACGAGGGCGGTCAGCCTCTCGCCGAGTAGCACGCTCTGGTGGCGCTGCTCGGCGATGAGTTCGTCGATGCGGGAGGTCTCGGCGTCGGGGTAGTCGGCGATTCGCTGCTGCTCCTCCAGCCGATGGAGCACGATTGGGACCATGCCGAGATCCTCGGCGTTCAGGTGAGGTTGTGCTGCACGATTCTTCGCAACCGCGATCGAGTGGGCTGCCACTTGTCCGAGCAATGAGTAAGCCAAGAAGCGGGGCTTGATGGCGCTCATTGGTGTGAGGCGGAGGTCATAGCCTGGTGCAGATCCAGCCCATTGTTCGGTGACGAGAGCTGAGTCGCCGGTGTACGCGCCGCTTCTCACGACGAGTACCTCTCCGGCGTCTAGGAGCGGTGTTCGCTGAAGCGGAAGGTCCTCCGCCGCAGCAAAGATCAGATCCTTCGACACGATTCGCCCGCGCTCGATATTGGTCGCTCGAAGGATGGGTACCCCGGAATCGGTGAGCGGCGGTGGCTGACCCAGACCGTAGGTGATGCGAGCAATCCGTTTGAGGGGGACCGCCGCGCTCACTCGGTCACCTCTGCGAGGAGCTTGAGGATGCGCTGCTGGCTGGCCCTGATGTGGGCGTCGATCTCGGCCAACGGACGGGGCGGGACGTACTTGTAGAAGTGCCGGGTGAACGGAACCTCGTAGCCCACCTTGGTCTTGGACTCGTCAACCCGTGCATCGGGCGCGTACGGGAGCACCTCCCGCTCGATGAACGCGTTGATGTCCTCGCTCAGCGGGATGCTCTCGGTGTCGCGCAGGTTGGGGTCCGGCTGCACGACGCCCTTGCGATCGGTGACGGGGTCACCATCGGGGTCGTGGACGGCGAGGTCGGCGAGGATCGCCTTGGCCTGCGGCTTGGTGACACCGAGTGCCCACGCGATGTCGCCGGTCGCACCCTCCTCCGATTCCCATCCCAGGTCGGTCCACACCGCGATCGCCTCGGGCACGAGCACCAGCTCGAGGTCCTCGATCGTGGCGGCGCTGGTTCCCTCGAGGTTGTCGAGCTCCCGCCTGATCACCTTCTGCATGTCGTCATCGAGCCTGGCGACGGTTCTACCGCTGAGGACCTTCGCGGAGGTCTCGGCGGTGACCTCGTAGCGGATCCGCAATGGTCGCTCGACCGTGATCTTGTGGTAGCCGAAGGCCTCGTTCGGCAGCACCTTCGACCGGTCGCCCTCGGTGAAGTCCTCGTAGAGAGCGGTGACCTCCGCGATGTGCTCGGGTGTCAGCTCGTTGCGCTTGTTCCCGAGGCTCTTGCGCATCTTGGAGTAGAGCTCTCGGGCGTCGATGAGCTGCACCTTGCCGTGGCGCTCGGGGCGCTTCCGGTTGGTGACCACCCAGACGTAGGTGCTGATGCCGGTGTTGTAGAAGAGCTGGTCGGGCAGCCCGATGATGGCGTCGAGCCAGTCGTTCTCGATGATCCAGCGGCGGATCTCGCTCATGCCGGAACCGGCGTCGCTGGAGAACAGCGGCGACCCGTTGAACACGACGGCGATCCGGCTGCCGCCGTCCTCGACCGGGCGCATCTTGGAGATGTCTGTTGGAGGAACAGGATCTGGCCGTCGGAGGTGGCGGGGAGTCCGGCGCCGAAGCGGCCGTCGAAGCCCTGGTTCGCGTGCTCCTTCTTGATCGCCTTCTCGATCGTCTTCCAGTCCTTGCCGTACGGCGGGTTGGCCAGCATGTAGTCGAACCGCTTGCCCTTGTGGCCGTCCTCGGTGAACGAATCACCGAACACGATCTCGGACGCGTTCTGTCCCTTCAGGAACATGTCGGTGCGACACACCGCGTAGGACTCGGGCTGCAGCTCCTGGCCGAACAGGTGCAGGCGGGCCGAGGGGTTGATCTGGCGCAGGTGATCCTCGGCCACCGTGAGCATCCCGCCGGTGCCGCATGCCGGGTCGTACACGGTGAAGATCTTCGACGGGAGCTGGAGACGGTCGTCGTCGGCGAAGAGCACGTTCACCATCAGCTCGATCACCTCGCGCGGGGTGAAGTGCTCGCCGGCTTCCTCGTTCGAGAGGTCGGCGGTGACCCGGACGAGCTCCTCGTAGATGTAGCCCATCTCCAAGTTGGAGACGACGCTGGGGTGCAGGTCGATCTCGGCGAACTGCTGGACGACCATGTAGAGGATCTTGGCCTCGGCCATCTTGTCGATCTGGTTCGGCAGACCGAACCTCACGAGGGCGTCGCGAGCGTTCGGCGAGAACCCCCGGACGTAGGCGTGGACGTTGCGACGGATGTTGTGCTGGTCGGCCAGCAGGCTGGCGAAGGTGAACTTGGAGGCGTTCCAGAACGGCTGCCCGGCCACGTGCGCCAACACGTCGGTCGCGGCATCCCACTTCGCCGGGCCCAGTTCATCGGCCTTGGCCACCACGCCCTTGGTGGGCTCGAGGACGCAGTCGAGGCGGCGGAGCACGCAGAACGGAAGGATCACGTCCTGGTACTGGTGGCGCTTGTAGTGGTCGCGCAGGGTCTCCTTCACCGACCAGATGAAGTTCAGCTTCTCGCGCTGTCGAGCGCTCAGCTCGTGACGGGATCCGGCCGTCGACCCGTGATCGGTGTTGACGCTGGCCTGCTCTGCCACTGCTGGTCCTCACTTGCTCGGTTGCTCCCGCGCTTCGGCCAGTTCCGCATCGGCCGGCAGGGGACGATGTGGAGCCATCCAAGTCGATGTCCCCGCGCTCGTCCATCAGAGGCGAACCAGCGGCGCGAAGAGCGCAGCGCGCTGCGCGTGGCGCGCACCGTCGTCGGGCCGCCCGCTGTCGATGTCGTAGAGCGCCCACTCGACGCATCGAGCCAGACCCCAGCCCGCCAGTCGCCCGGGGCCGAGGTCGAGGAGGTCGGCCAGGCGCTCGACACGGCCACGGACGACATCGAGGGGGTCGAGCTCGTCGAGCACCTCGCCCGACTGCAGGACCAGTTGCACCGGATCGAAGGCGGGGTCACCCACCTGGGGCTTGGGGTCGATCGCCAGCCACCCACGCTGGTGCAGGAGCACGTTGCCGGGGTGCAGGTCGTGGTGGAGCACCACCTGCCGTGTTGCGGTCGTCGGCAGCGTCCGTAGCAGCTCGAGCGCGGTGTCCACCAGGTCCTGGGGGAGCGGTTCTCCGAGGCGCGCTTGGCGTTCGGCCACCAGGTCGGCGAACCAACCGGCGACCTCGGCGAGCGACTCGAACGGGTGCCCGTCGGGTGCGGGCACCCAGGTCTGGCGCAGCACCCGGGCGCCGGCGTCGATGATGGCATCGGGGTCGCCGAGGAGGGTGAGGGGCGTCCCCGGCCGGCACCGCTCGATGAGCATCGCGTCCTCGTCGGGGGCGTGAGCCAGCAGCTCCACCGCGCCCTCGCCGCCCCAGGCGGTGAGCGCGGCTGCTTCATGCCGCGCCTCCCGGTGAGGGATCACGACCTTGGCCACGGCGTGGCCGCCGTCGGCCTGTCGGACCGGCGCCACCCACGCGGTGACACCGCCGGGCTCGAACGGCGCCAGGATCTCGATGTCCCAGAGATCGCTGAGCCGCTCGAGCCGGTTCGACAGCTCAGGGAGCCACTTCGACGCGGTGTCGTCCTCCCAGCCCTCGATCGACGTGGCGAGCAGCGGCGGGATGCGGATGGGCGCCATCGCGTCGACGCTACGCCCGGTCCGGTCAGATCGCCTCGGCCGGGGTCGGGGGATCGGTGAGCCGATCGATCTCGGCGTTGCGCCGCTCGCGTCGCCACCACCAGATGGCCCCGACCGGCACGATGACGACGAGGAGGGGGATGACGAGGCCCAGTACAACGACGGCCACGGCCAGCGCCCACTGGAGGGCGCCGAACCCCGAGGCCAGGCTGTCGCCGAAGCCCGGCAGCGACTCGTCGGCGGTCACGGTGAGCTCCACCGGGGTGATGGGCGTCTCGACGCCGATGCGCAGGTGCGTGCCCAATTCGTCGACCGGCACCGCCGACACATCGGGGTGGGGCTGCTCGTCGGTGGCGGCGACGAACCGGGCCCACGCGGTGATGCTGTCGCCGGGTGCCAGCTCGTCGTCGGCTGCGAAGTCGACGATGGTGACATCGTCGGGGTCGAGGCCCAGGTTGTGGTCGCGCACCTCGAGCTCGGTGAGCGAGACGTTCCCCGAGTTCTCGATGGTGAGGCAGAGCACCATCTGGTCGCCCTCGTCGACCGTGAGCTCGTCGTCGCCCGGGCAGCGAGCCCCGTCGTCGTCGCCCACGTAGGTGCTGACCTCGATGTCCATCGACGGGGTGGCCTGGGGCTGGGTGATCGTCAGCGTGATGGTGGCGAGCGACACCTGGTCCTGCAGGGTGCGCAGCTGGCCCCGCATCTGTTCGAGCGAGGTCTCGCGCTGGAGCAGCTGGCCTTCGAGGGCCGCGACCGTCTCGAGGTTCGGTGCCTGGTCGAGCATCTGCCGCAGCCGCTCCACCGACACCTCGGTGCTGGCGATCTGGCTCTGCAGGTCGACCACCCGTTCGGTGACGTCGTCGGCGCTGATGTCCTGGCGGATCACCTCGCCGAGCCCGCCGAGCGCTTCGAGTGCCGGGCCGAAGCTCTCCGGCGTCACCTTGAACACGAGCACGGTGCGGGGCTGCGGATCCGTCGTCGTCTCCTGGCCGAACACCAGGCCACCGAGCGCGCTCACCCGCAGCTGTGCCTCGCGGCTGGCGGCGGCGACGTTGTCGGTCTGCAGCTCGACGGTGGCGGTGTAGACGATCGACCGACCGATGTCGGCCGGGGTCAACACCACGGGAGCGATGCCACCCGCCCCCGCCTCGTCCTGGTCCGCGGTGGGGGTCTCGCTGGACTCCTCGCCGGCCGTGCCCTCGGCCCCGCCCGAAGCCCGGCCGGCATCGCTGTCGGATGGAGCCCCTCCGTCGGAGCCCGAGCCGTCCCCGGCGTCTGTCGCCATCTCGGCCGAGTCGCTGTCGTCGCCGCCGGTCGAGCAGGCGCCGAGCAGGAGCAGCGTCGCAGCGGCCAGCGCCACGAGCAGACGCACCCCGCCACGCCGATGGCGTCCTCGTTCGCGTGATCGGGTGTCAGTGCTGGCCATCGGAACCGCCCCTTCGTCGTCGAGTGACCCTATGACGCCGGCCACACCCGTGTGGTTCCCGAACGTCGGCGGCGTCGGCTCCAGCATCGGCTGACGCGGTGTGCAAGTGTGCGGAGCATGAAGATCGGAATGGGAATCAGCTACACCGGCGACCCGAAGGCGGCCGGCGATCGTGCCGCCGACCTCGAGAGCGCCGGTGTCGACATGTTGTGGGTGGCCGAGCTCTACAGCTTCGACGCCGTGAGCATCCTCGGCTACCTCGCCGCACGCACCGAACGGGTGGAGCTCGCATCGGGCATCCTGCCGCTCTACTCCCGTAGCCCGTCGCTCATCGCCATGACCGCAGCCGGACTCGACGCCGTGTCCGGCGGCCGCTTCGTGCTCGGACTCGGCGCCTCCGGGCCCCAGGTCATCGAGGGCTGGCACGGCGTGCCCTACACCAAGCCCCTCACCGCGACCCGTGAGGTCATCGACATCTGCCGCAAGGTGTGGCGGCGCGAGGTCGTCGAGTACGACGGCGAGATCTACACGCTGCCGCTCCCGCCCGACCAGGGCACCGGGCTCGGCAAGCCGCTGAAGATCATCAACCACCCGGTGCGCGACAACATCCCCATCTACCTGGCGAGCCTGGGCCCGAAGAACGTGCAGCTCACCGCCGAGATCGCCGACGGGTGGCTCCCGACCGTCTTCCACCCCGACAAGGCGCGCGACGTGTGGGGCCCCGACATCGACGCCGGCATGGCGAAGCGCGATGCGGCGCTCGGGCCGCTCGACATCGCCGTCGGCGGCACCGTCGCCATCTGCGACGAGGCCACGGCCCAGAAGCTCAAGGACGCCCTGCGGCCTGGCATCGCCCTCTACGTGGGTGGCATGGGTGCCAAGACCAAGAACTTCTACAACAACACGTTCCGCAAGTACGGCTTCGAGGCCGAGGGCGAGGAGATCCAGGACCTGTTCCTCGGCGGCAAGAAGGCTGAAGCCGCGGCTGCGGTCCCCCAGGAGTACCTCGACGCCATCGCCATGGTTGGCGACGAGGGCAAGGTGCGCGAGCGCGTCCAGGCCTACGCCGACGCCGGGGTCACCCAGTTGCGCATCAACCCCGCCGGCGACGACAAGCTGGGCCTCATCGAGAAGATCAAGGCCTGGACCGACTAGCGGCGGCGAGGAGCGCGCGATGCGGTTCGTCGTCTACGGAGCGGGTGCGGTCGGTGGGGTGGTGGCCGGGCGGCTCTACGAGAACGGCTACGACGTCACCTTTATCGCCCGGGGCGAGCACCTGAGGGTCATCCAGTCCGTCGGCCTGCGGGTCGACTCGCCTGGCGGCAGCGTCACGCTGTCGATCCCCGCGGCCTCGGGCCCGGCCGCCATCGAGTGGGCGGGCGACGAGGTCGTGTTGCTCGCGGTGAAGGGGCAGGACACGGTGGCAGCGCTGGTCGCCCTGCGGGATGCGGCGCCGCCGACGATCGCCGTGGTCTGCCTCCAGAACGGGGTGGCCAACGAGCGCGAGGCGCTGCGCCGGTTCGAGCGGGTCTACGCCGTGCCGGTGATGTCGCCCACCGGGCACCTCGAGCCGGGCGTCGTGCAGGCATGGGCGCACCCCGTGGCCGGCATCTTCGACATCGGCCGGTACCCGGCCGGCATCGACGCCACCACCGAGGCGTTCGCCGCTGCGTTCATGGCGTCGGGGATGGAGTCGGCGCCGAGGGCCGACATCATGCGCTGGAAGCATCGCAAGTTGCTCATGAACCTCGGCAACTCGGTGCAGGCGCTGTTCGGGCGGGCCGACGGAGCCAGTGGCATCACCGCGGCCGCCCAGGCCGAGGGCGAGGCGGTGTTCGCCGCCGCGGGCATCGACGTGGCGACGGGGGACGAGGACCGCGAGCGCCGGGGCGACATCCTCCAGATCGGCAGCATCGCCGGGGCCCGCCGTGGCGGCGGCTCCACCTGGCAGAGCCTCGCCCGGCACCAGGGCAGCGTCGAGACCGATCTGCTCAACGGCGAGATCGTCCTGCTGGGGCGCCTGCACGGCGTGCCCGCCCCGGTGAACGAGCGGCTGCAGCGGTGGATGGCCGCCGCCAACCTTGCCGGCGTCGAACCCGCCTCGGCCGACCTGTCCGCCTTCCTCGCCGAGGGTGCCTGATGGCCGCTGGCTCGCTCGCCTGTTCGTTCTGCACCTCGGTGCCGTCGGCGTGGTGGATGCCGGACGTCAAGGTCGCCATCGCCGCATCGATCGTGACCGGGTTCGTCGTCGCCGTCGGGGCGGCGTTCACATCGGGCCGACGCGAGGCCGCGCTGAACGCGGTGGCCGTGGCACTACTGCTGGTGCTCCCTGCTGCGGGGATCCTCGAGGGTATGGGCACCCAGGTCGATGGCGTCGTGATGGCCGTCCCGGTCGACTCGGACGACGGGGCGTGGCGGGTCCGCTACACATCCGCCTTTCCTGTCCCACGGATCTCGCGCAGGGCTGCCGCGAGGCCGCGTCGACCCGGCGCACCGCATCGATCGCGCTGGCTCTCGTCGGGGGACTGATGGTGGTCGGCGGGCTGGCCGCCGCGGTGCCACGTCCGCGGAAGGACCACTCGACGGCTGCGCCCCTGCCCACGCCGGTCTGACCGGCGCATCGCGCGGACGCGACGAGAGGCTCCGCTGTCGCGTCTCGTACGAGTTCGGGCCGATGTGCGACCCCAACTCGTACGTGAGGACCCGGTCAGCGGCTGACGAGGTCCTTCAGCAGGGCGTTGGTGCGGGCTCGCGAGCCAGAACGGTCGTCGCCCACCGGGAACACGGCGGCCCACACGTCGGTGGCACCCGAGTCGAACAGGCCCTGGATGCCGGCGGCGACCGCAGCTTCGTCCCCCACGATGGCGGCATCGCCCGGCCCGTCGGCATCGCCGTGGTCGAGCAGCCGCCGGTAGTTGGGGAGCTGGCCGTAGACGGTGAACTGCTCTGCGGCCACACGGCGGGCCTCGTCGACGTCGTCGTGCACCGCCACCGGGAGCCCGGCCACGATGCGCGGAGCCGGCCGTCCGGCCGCCTCGGCGGCGGCGTTGATGCGCGGCGCCACGTGGGTCTCGATGGACCGGGCGTTGCCCATCCACAAGATCGTGCCATCGGTGAGCTCGCCGGCCACCCGCAACAGGCGCGGGCCCAGGGCGGCCACGAGGAGCGGAACGGGGTGCGCCGGCGGCTTCGGCTTGGCGGCGGCGTGCAGCGACAGGTCCTCGCCGTCGAACGCAACGGCCTCACCCCTCAGGAGCGGCGAGATGATGCGCACATACTCCTCGGTGTGCCGGCCGGGGTGGCTGTAGTCCATCTTGTACATGCCCTCGATGACCGGGCCGTGCGACGGGCCGATGCCGAGCGTGAACCCGGGGCGGTCCATGGCGGCCACGGCAGCGAGGACGCGGTTCGCCTGCAACGACGGGTGGCACGGGTAGGTCTGCACGATCGAGGTGCCGAGCTCGATCGTCGAGGTTGCCGCACCGGCCATCGCCATGGCGAGGAGCGGATCGCCCCCGATGGCCCCGGCGTACCAGAGGGCGCTGAAGCCATCGGCCTCGGCCTTCGTCGCCTGCTCGACCATCTTCTCGACGCTCGCGGCGCCACCACTCAGTCCGATTCTCATGGCCGCACGCTACCGAGTTGTGGGCTCCGCCCTCGCCAGGCCCGCGAGGATGGGCCGATGATCTTCCACATCGCACGACGGTCGGCTTGGGACGAGGCGCTCGATCGGGGCGACTACCGCCAGTCGACGGTCGACTCAACGCTCGACGAAGAGGGCTTCATCCACGCCAGCGGGGCGCACCAGCTCCAGGGTGTGGCCGACCGCTACTGCCAGGACGTGGTCGACGACCTGGTGCTGCTCGTCATCGACGCCGACCGGCTGGGCGAGGTCGAGCTGCGGCACGAGTCGCCCGCCGGGCGCGACGAGACCTTCCCCCACATCTACGGGTCGCTCCCGGTGACGGCGGTGGCCGAGGTCCGCCCGCTCGAGCGCCAGCCCGACGGCCGCCTCGTCGTCGACCCCTGAGCATCCGGCGTCCCCCCGCGAGTTGGGCGCGTTGGGGTCCGCCTGCGCGGACCCTCTCGCGCCCAAGCCGGCGGGCGAGGGCGCGCGATGTCGGACGTGGGCGCGATGGTGTTCGTCCCTCCGGTCCCTTTCGCGCCCAAGCCGGCGGAGTCGGGACCGGGGTTGCGGTTGCGGATGCTGAGGGAGGGTCAGGCGGGGTCGATGCGGTAGATGCCGCCGGACAGCGACAGCACGTAGAGCTCGCCGTCGGGCCCTTCGCCGAACGACACCACCGACCCGCCCGGCACCTCGACGTCGAGCGATCGCTCCTCGACGAGCTCGCCGTCGCGTTGGAGCACGGCACGGATGGTGGGGTCGCAGTAGTCCGAGTAGAGGTAGGCGCCCCGCAGGCCCGGGAGCGCGTCGCCACGCGAGACGTAGCCGCCGGTGATCGAGCAGCCCGGGCCGAGCTCGTAGGTGTGGATCGGGGCGACGTAGCCGTCGGGCGCGTCGCCGCCGGCGAAGGGCTCCTCGCCCTCGAAGATGGGCCAGCCGAGGTTGGCGGCCCGGCCGGGTGAGGTCGACCCATCGGCCGGAAGGAGCGTGATCTCCTCGATGGCGTTCTGCCCCACGTCGGCGATCCAGAGGTCGTCGGTGGCCCGGTCCCACGAGAACCGCCAGGGGTTGCGGACGCCGGTGATCCACACTTCGGGAGCGCCGCCGCCACCGGCAAACGGGTTGTCGCCGGGGATCTGCCGGGGCGAGCCGTCGGGCCCGGGACGGGGGTCGAAGCGCAGGATCGAGCCGAGCACGTTGCCGGGGTCTTGAGCGGTGCCGAGGGGATCGCCGCCGCCTCCGCCGTCGCCGAGCGCCAGGTAGAGGTAGCCGTCGGGGCCGAACGAGATCTGGCCGCCGTTGTGGTTGGCGAAGGGCTGCTCGGTGGAGAACACCGACCGCCGGCTCCCGGCGTCGATGGCAGCGCCGTCGATGGCCATCTCGTCGACCTGGGTGTCGCCGGCCCGGTCGGTGTAGCTGAGGTACACGTGGGTGCCGTCGGGGTGGAACGCCAGCCCCAGCAGCCCGCGCTCGCCGTCGGTGCTGGTGCTCACGTCGACGAGCGGGGGCCCCACCTCGGCGCGCACGCCGCCGCCGGTGACGGGGCGCAGGGCGATGGCGCGCACGGTGCCTGCTCGCTCGGTGACGTAGAGGTCGCCCGAGCCCGGACGCACCGCCATCGACGTGGGGGCCGACAGCCGCGCGACCTCGGTCAGGACGATGGCCGCCGCGGACAGGTCGGCGACCGATTCCTGAGCTGTCGTGGTGGTGGGGGCGCCGTCACCGGCAGCCTCGTCCTCGTCCCCGGCCGGCTCGGCCGTGGTCGTGGGCGTGCCGGCCAGCAGCCTGGTGGATCCCGTGGGGTCGTCGTCGGAGTCGCCGACGCACCCTGCGGCGAGCAGCACGAGCGAGATGGCGGCCGTCGCTGCCCGCCGGTTCACGGCTGCACGACCCGGATGAGGCCTTCCTGCACGACCGATACGGCAAGTCGTCCGTCGTGGGTGAAGATCGAACCCCGGGCCAGGCCGCGCGCCCCGGACGTCGACGGCGTGTCCTGGCTGTAGAGCATCCACTCGTCGGCGCGGAACGGCCGGTGGAACCACATGGCGTGGTCGAGGCTGGCGGCCATGATCTGGCCTTCACCCATGCCCGACCGCCCGTGGGGGAGGAGCGTGGTGTCGAGGAGGGTCATGTCGGACAGGTAGGTGAGCACACAGGTGTGCAGCACGGGGTCGTCGGGCAGCACGCCGTCGGCCTTCATCCACACCCGCGACACCGGCGGCAGCTGCTCGGCCGAGTCGGGCGGCACCCAGTCGACGTGGCGGGTGTCGATGGGGCGGGGCCGGTGGAACCACTCGCCCATGCGGTCGGCCCACGGCGCCATCCGGCTCTTGAAGTCGGGGATGGTCTCGGGTTCGGGGACGTCGGGCATCTCGAACTGGTGGTCGAGCCCCGGCTCGTCGACGTGGAACGACACCGACAGGTTGAAGATGGCCTTGCCGTTCTGGATGGCGACCACCCGGCGGGTGGTGAACGAGCGCCCGTCGCGGATGCGGTCGACCTCGTAGAGGATGGGCCTCGTGGGGTCGCCGGGCCGAAGGAAGTAGGCGTGGAGCGAGTGCACCGTGCCCTCGTCGACGGTGCGAGTCGCGGCCATCAGGGCCTGGGCGGCCACCTGGCCACCGAAGACCCGCTGGCGTTGCTCGTCGGGGCTCACGCCCCGGAACATGTTGACCTCGATGGGTTCGAGATCGAGGAGGTGGACGAGGTCGTCGACAGCCTGCTGGTCGGCCATGGCCCTCATGGTGGCACGGCTCGGTCCGCACCTGGCCGATCGGGTCGGGGCACGGCGGGCCGGCAACGCCTGGCGAGGCCCCGATCCTCGGTTCGTGAGCCTCAACTGACGCCGATACGCTCCGACGAGATGACCGTGACAGGGACCAAGGCCTCGCGCCTCCGTGACCTCCAGCGTGCCCACGGCGTGCGGGCCCTCAAGTACGCCTCGGTCTCCGTGGTGGGTGTGGCCGTCACGCAGGTCCTCCTCTTCATCACGCTGCAGCTCCTCGACTGGTCGCCCACGTGGTCGAACTTCGTGGCCGTCAGCGGGGCTTCGGTGCCGGCCTACCTGCTGAACCGCCAGTGGGTGTGGGCCAAGTCGGGGCGCCACAGCATGCGCCGCGAGGTGCTGCCGTTCTGGGGGGTGTCGCTGCTGGGGCTCCTGCTCTCCACCGTCGCCGTCGCCGTCGTCAGCGGCTACAGCACCGCCCACCTGGTGGTGGCCGCCACCAACATCGCCTCCTTCGGTGTGCTCTGGGTCGGCAAGTACGTGTTCCTCGACAAGCTGATGTTCGGCCCCGGCCAGCACGACGCCGACGACCTCGACGCAGGAGCGGTCAGCCGCGCCGGTGCCTGACCTCGATCCTGCCCTTCGGGTTGCAGCCGAAGCCGCCCGCGGGTTCATGCCACCGGATGAGGGCGTCGCCCTCTACGAGGCGGGTTGTCTGGCCGCGGGCGGCCCGCTGCTCGAGATCGGCAGCTACTGCGGCAAGTCGGCCGTCTACCTCGGTGCGGCGGCACGCCATCTCGACGCGGTGCTCTTCGCGGTCGATCACCACCGCGGGTCCGAGGAGAACCAGCCGGGCTGGGAGTGGCATGAGCCCGACGTGGTCGATCCTGCCGTCGGACGCATCGACACGCTGCCCACGTTCCGACGCACGATCCACGATGCCGGCCTCGAGGGCAGCGTGGTGGCGGTCGTGGCCGACTCGCCCACCCTCGGTCGCCACTGGACGACCCCGCTCGGGTTCCTCTTCATCGACGGCGGCCACGGTGCCGAGCCGGCCCATCGCGACTACCAGACCTGGGTGCCGCACGTGGCCCTGGGTGGGGTGCTCGCCATCCACGACGTGTTCCCCAACCCGGCCGACGGCGGTCGCCCGCCGTTTGAGATCTACCGTCGGGCCGTCGAGTCGGGTGCGTTCGCCGAGATCGGCGTCACCGGGTCGCTGCGCGTCCTGCGTCGCACCGGCGCCGGCATCTGACCCGGCCGACCGCGCTCCGCCGTGGTCATCGGCTCGTCAGTTGGGGTCGCGCACCTCGGCGTCGCCGGCCCGTGCCGACGCGTCGTCGATCGACAGCAGCGGCGCAAGAGCTCGGTGGCCGGTGAAGAGCTCGGCGGTGGGACTCGAGCCGTCGAGGGCGTCGGCGGCGAGGACCACGGCCGCGGCCGTGTAGGTGCTCTGCTCGCCGGCCGGGAAGTGGTCGTGCTGCGGGTAGACGATGCCGGTCCAGTAGCGCCCGTCGTCGGTGCGCTGCGACAGGGTCCAGCTGAACATCTCGGCGGCCCGCTCGTACTCGCCCACGGCCAGGTGGGCGAGGGTGCACTCGCAGGTCTCGGCCACGGTGACCCATGGCCGGTCGGACACGCACCGCACGCCTTTGCCCGCCATGACGAAGGTGTCGTAGCGGTCGGCCAGGTGGGTGCGCCCACGCTCGGCATCGAGGACGCCGGCCAGCACCGGGTAGTACCAGTCCATGGCCCACCGGTGCTTGGGAGCGAAGGCGTCGGGCTCGTGCTCGATGACGTGGCCGAGCTGCGCAGCGCTCAGTTCCCAGTCGGGGCGTTCGTGGCCGAGCTCGGAGGCGATGGCGATGGCGCAGCGCAGGCTGTGGCAGATGCTCGACGAGCCGGTGAGGAGGGCGAACGACCACGGGGTGCCGTCGGTGTGGCGGGCCCAGAGGATCTCGCCGCGTGGGGTCTGCAGCTCGAGGACGAAGTCGATGGCGGGCTCGACCACCGCCCACATCGTCTCGAGGAAACCGCGGTCGCCGGTGAGGAGCCAGTGGTGGAGCACCCCGGCGGCGACGTACGCGCAGGTGTTGGCGTCGAGCTTGTCCTGCTCGATGGTGTCGGCCAGGTAGTACTGGTGCCAGGCACCGTCGGGACGCTGCATGGCGCGCAGCCACTCGTAGGCCCGTTCGGCCTCGGCGACGAACCCGGTGCGGGCGAGGGCCATGGCGGCCTCGGTGTGGTTCCACGCGTCGGCGTGGCCGCCGGGGAACCACGGGATCATGCCGTTCGGCAGCTGCCACTCGGCGATGCCGGCCGCGGTCACGCGCACCTGGTCGGCGGAGAGGACGCCCTCCACCGAGGGGGCGACGATGGGATCAGGCGGCACGGCGGGCCGCCTCGATCGGCTTGCGGGAGTAGACGGCGATGCTCTTGCCGAGCACGGGGTTGAGGACCCGCTCGGCCCCCCGCGTGACGGCCGGACGTTCGGTGATGTCCCACACGAGCAGGCGGTGGTAGGCCTTGACGAGCGGGTTGTCGTCGTTGGCGGGGCCCACCGCGCACTTGAGCCACCAGTAGGGGGTGTGGAGCGCGTGGGCGAGGTGCGAGCCGGTCGACTCGAGGCCGGCATCGGCGAGCAGGCCACGCATGCGGGCCTCGGTGTAGATGCGCAGGTGGCCGCCCTCGACGTGGGGTGCGTGGTACTCCGACGACAGCTTCCAGCAGAGCGACTCGGCGAGCCAGGCGGGGACGGTGACGGCCATGGTGCCGCCAGGGCGCAGCACGCGGGCGAGCTCGGCGATGGCGGTGGCGTCGTCGGGCAGGTGCTCGAGCACCTCGGAGGCGATGATGCGGTCGAACGTGCCGTCGGGGAACGGCAGCCGGTGGGCGTCGCCGCGGGTGCTGGCCCCGTTGGCGCCGGTGGGTGCCTCGTTCTCGGCGACCATGGCTCCGAAGAGGGCGTTCACCTGGCGCAGCTCATCGAGCGAGTAGTCGAAGGCGACGACGGTGGCGCCGCGGCGGAGGCCCTCGAAGGCGTGGCGACCGAAGCCGCACCCCAGGTCGAGGAGGCGTTCGCCGGGGCGGAGGCCCAGGCGGTCGTAGTCGACGGTGAGCACTCAGCGGCCCCGGCGGATCGGGGTGGATGTGAGGTGTTTGCCGGGGCTGGCGGCGGGCCATTCGGCGAGGAGCTCGCGGTACTGCTCGACGGTGGCCTCGGCCGTGTGGCGCCAGCTCCAGCGTGAGATGACGCGCTCGCGGCCGGCGGCGCCGATGCGATCGCGGGCGGCTGGATCGTCGAGCGCGCGCCCGATCTCGGCAGCGAGGGCGGCGGAGTCGCCCGGCGGCACCTGGAAGCAGGTCTCGCCGGCGGGGCCGGTGACCTCGGGCAGCGCCCCGCCGGTGGTGGCGACGAGCGGCACGCCGCTGCTCATCGCCTCGATGGCGGGGAGCGAGAAGCCCTCGTAGA
>JAENWR010000062.1 GCA_016649895.1 Acidimicrobiia bacterium
CCCCTGCATCGAGCTGTGGTTCGTCCTGCACTTCGATGACCAAGCAGCGCATCTTGAGCGAGGCGACGCCCAACGACGGTCGAAAAGCCTGCTGAGCTGTGAGAAGGTCCTGACGCCGGCCGCCATGGGGCAGCTCGTCGATCGGTTTGGCGATGCGTCGGCACGGGCCAAGTCGCTCGACGAGAAGCATGCTGGCGACGGGTCGCCGCCGAGGTCGAACCCGAGCACCAACATGTGGGAGCTCGTCAACCGAATCCGGCAGCAGTCCGTATAGAGCGCCAAGGCTCAACGGGCCGCGGCTGTCACAGACCCTGGGGATGATCTCCGGGTACGGCGTTCGCCGCCGATGGGAACACAAGCCACCGAAGGTCTCCCCCGATGCACCGATCCAACGAGCGCCTCACCCTCAGCGCCAGCGACGTGGTGGGCGCCCTCGCATGTGCCCACCTCACCGCGCTCGACCTCGGCGCCATCGCCGCTGGCGGCCGCCGGCCCCGAGGTGACGATCCCATGCGCGACGTGCTGGCGCGCCGCGGCACCGAGCACGAGCTCGCCTACCTCGCCGAGCTGCGCCAGGCCGACCTGCACCTCGTCGAGATCGAGGACGACGTCACCAGCCCCGACGGCCTGACGGCGGCTCGCGACCGCACGCTCGACGCCATGGCGTCCGCCGCCGACGTCATCTACCAGGCCACCTTCCTCGACGACTCGGGCGACGTCATCTGGCGTGGCCACGCCGACTTCCTCCGCCGTATCGACACCCCCGACGGCCACCACACCTACGAGCCCGAGGACACCAAGCTCGCCCGCCACGTGAACCCCGGTGCCGTGCTGCAGCTGTGCAACTACGCCGAGCACATCGCCGCGGTGCAGGGCGTCACCTGCGACGAGATCCACGTGGTGCTCGGCAACCACGAGCGCGTCACGTTCCGCCTCGCCGACTTCGCCGCCTACTACCGCTCGGCCAAGGCCGCCCTGCTCGCCCAGGTGGCCAACGGGGCGCCGCCCACCTATCCCCTGCCGGTCGACCACTGCGCCGTGTGCCGCTGGCGCAACGACTGCACCGCCCGCCGGTTGGCCGACGACCACCTCACGCTGGTGGCCGGCCTGTCCAAGCGTCAGGCGGTGCGGCTCGAGGACGCCGGCATCCACACCATGGCCGCCCTCGCCGCCAGCGACCCCGACCTCACGATCAGGAGGTTCGCCGCCTCCACCCTCCGCCAGCTCCAGAAGCAGGCCCGCCTGCAGATCGATGCCCGGGCCACCCCGGGCGCGCCGCCGCCGTACGAGCTCAACCCACCCGGCGGGATCGACGTCGGCCTCGAGGCACTGCCCCCGCCCTCGCCGGGCGACCTGTTCTTCGACATCGAGAGCGACCCCTACGCCAGCGACGGCGGCCTCGAGTACCTGCTCGGTATCGGCTGGGTGAACGACGACGGCGAGTTCGCCTTCGACTCGTTCTGGGCGCACAGCCCCCAGGAGGAGAAGCAGGCGTTCGAGGACCTCATCGACTTCATCGTCGAACGCCAGAGGGCGCACCCCGACCTGCACGTATACCACTACGCCCCCTACGAACCGTCGGCGCTCGGCCGGCTGATGGGACGCCACGGCACCCGCGAGGTCGAGGTCGACAACCTGCTGCGCGGCCGGGTCCTCGTCGACCTCTACCGGGTGGTCCGCCAGGCGATGACCGTCGGCAGCTACTCGTACTCCATCAAGAAGCTCGAGCCCCTCTACATGGAGGCACGCAGCGCCGAGATCCTCGACGCCGGATCGAGCATCGTCGAGTACGAGCGCTGGCTGCAGGAGCAGGACCAGCAGATCCTCGACGACCTCGAGGAGTACAACCGCGACGACTGCCACTCCACCCAGCTACTGCGCGACTGGCTCGAAGGCGTACGGCACGAGGCGGCGGCCGAGTTCGGCGTCGAGCTGGCCCGACCCACCCCCGGCGAGGCACCGACCGACCCCGAGACCGACCCCGACGAGGCGGCGCTCCTTGCCGCCGACCTCATCGGTGGCCTCGACGATCCACCCACGGGTGACGACCCCGACGCCGGCGCCACGTGGCTGTTGGCCCAGCTGCTCCAGTGGCACCGCCGCGAGCAGAAGCCCGAGTCGTGGGCGTTCTTCCACCGCATCAACGACTGCACACCGCAAGACCTCTACGACGACAGCGAGGCCATCGCCGGCCTCACCTACGACGGTGTGGTCGACACGATCAAGCGCTCGGAGATCCACCGCTACCGGTTCGATCCCGACCAGGACTACAAGCTCGGCGTCGGCGACACGGTCCACGATCCGGAAACCGAGCACCTGAAGGCCACCGGCGAGAAGCGCAAGGGTCCCGGCACCCTCTTGGCGATCGACGAGATCGCGGGCACCCTCGACCTCAAGCGCGGCACCGGCTCGGATGCCCCGCACCCCGAGGCGCTGATCCCCGGTGGGCCGATCAACGTCGACGCGATGCGGGGGTCGCTCCTCCGGCTCGGCCGCAGCGTGCTCGGCCGGGGCATCGACGGCGACGGCATCGGCCGCGCCGCCCGCGACCTGCTGCTGCGCCGACCGCCACGCGTGGCCGGCATCGTGCCTGGGGCTCCGCTCGTCGAGGGGGCGCCCGGCATCGCTGAGCTCACCGACCTGGCCATGCGGCTCGACCACAGCTACCTGGTGGTGCAGGGCCCTCCGGGAACCGGCAAGACCTACACCGCGGCGCGCAGCATCGTGGCGCTGATCGACGCCGGCAAGCGGGTCGGAATCACCGCCAACAGCCACGCCGTGATCACCAACCTGCTCGACGAGGTGCTGGACGCCGCCGCCGAGGGGGGCGTGAAGATCCGAGCTCTTCAGAGATGCGGAGAGGACAAGGGTTCGCAGCGAGACGACGTCACCTGCGTCGGCGACAACGCGACGATCGAAGGCGCCCTCGCCGAGCGCGAGGTCGACCTGGTGGCCGGCACCGCCTGGCTGTTCGCCCGCGAAGCCATGGCCGACACGCTCGACCACCTCGTCATCGACGAAGCTGGTCAGCTCTCGCTCGCCAACGTGGTGGCCGTCGCCGGCGCCGCCGACAACCTCATCCTCGTCGGCGACCCGCAGCAGCTGGCTCAGCCGTCGAAGGGCAGCCACCCCCTGGGTGCCGAGGCCAGCGGGCTCGAGCACATCCTCGCCGGCGCGCCGACGGTGCCGGCCGACCGTGGGCTCTTCCTCGAGACCTCGTGGCGGATGCACCCCGGCGTGTGCGCCCTCGTGTCCGAGATCTCCTACGAGAGCCGCCTCCACTCGCTGCCGGCGTGCGGTCAGCTCCACGTCGAGGGCGACGACGAGCTGAGCGGCGCCGGGCTGCGCTGGCTCCCCGTGCCCCACACCGACAACAAGACCTCATCCGCCGAGGAGGCCGCGGCCATCGCCGATGCGATCGACCGGTTGGTGGGCCGCACCTGGACCGACCGCGCCGGGCACCAGGCTGCGCTCACCCTCGACGACATCATCGTGGTGGCCCCCTACAACGCCCAGGTCGGCGCGCTGCGCGCCGCGCTGCCCGAGGGCACTCGGGTGGGCACGGTCGACAAGTTCCAGGGACAGGAGGGCGCGGTGGCCATCGTGTCGCTCGCTGCGTCGAGCGCCGACGAGGCACCGAGGGGGCTCGAGTTCCTCCTCAGCCGCAACCGCATGAACGTGGCGGTGTCGCGCGCCAAGGCGCTCGCCATCGTCGTCGGCAGCCCCGAGCTGCCCGCGGCCCGGTGCCGATCCGTCGAGCAGATGCGCCTCGCCAACGGCCTGTGCCGCTACGTCGAGCTCGCAACCACCGGCTCGTCAGCGAGTTAGGCCGCCATGTCCGAGCCCGGTTCCACCGTGTGGTGACCCTGTCGTGCCACCACTATCCACCACCCCCCTCGAGGTCCGTGAGCAGATCGAGGAGCCCGTCGGCCTCCCACGCACGGTTGCGCCTGGCGGTCGACAGCGGGACCAGGACACCGGCATCGACGAGCTGGTCGATGGCGACGGCCGTCGACGACTTGCTCCGACCGGTCACCGCCGTGGCCACGGGCAGCGTGATGACCGGATGGCCGGGCATCTGGTCGATCACAGCCCACGCGGCGGCATCGGACCGGGGGGCGATCTGGCCGCGGAGACGTTCCCGCCAGCGATCCTGCAGGTCCTCCACCGCCGAGAGGTAACGCTCGGCCAGGCCAGCGGACCGTGCGGCGGCGGCGCAGAAGTGCGCGATCCAACCGGCGGCCTCTCCCTCGCGAAATTCCGTCAGCCCGTCGATGTAGCGCTCCCGGTCTCCTGCCAGCACGACGCTGATCGGCGGCACGTAGCTGGGGGCCAGTCCGCGCCGGCGGAGGACGATGTGGATGAGGGCGCGCCCGGTCCGGCCGTTGCCGTCCTCGAAGGGGTGGATGGTCTCGAACTGGGCATGGACGATGGCCGCCTGCACCAGCGGCGGCAGGTGGTCGGCGTCGACGGTCTCACACAGGTCGGCGAGTAGGCGCGGCACCTCCTCCGGTGGTGGGGGGACGAACGCCGCTCCACACGGGTTGTAGTCGTTCCCCCCGATCCAGTTCTGCACCTCCCTGACCCGGCCTGCAATGGCGCTGTTCGGCGCGTTGCCCATGAGTGCGGCGTGCACCTCGACCAGATGCTCGAGTGTGATCGACGGCGCGGCGCTGGTCTCTTCGACCGCGAGCTCCATGGCATCGATGTTCGCCAGCACCTCGGCGACGACGGGCCCGACGTTCCTGCCGGTCTCACCGCTGACCTCCGCCCGGGCAAGGCTGCGGGCGTCGGTCTGAAGCCCCTCGACCTTCGATGACGCGATCGACTCGGCCCGCAGCAGCAGCCGCGCCAACGGACGGAGCGCGGGCCGTGCGCGATCGTTCAACGACCGGATCGCCGCCTCCGCGTCCGAGACGATCCCCGCGATCTCGATCGGCAGCGGCTCGTCGAACTCGGCGATCCGGTCCGGGACGAACGCGTCATAGCGGCACGCCCTCCGGTACTTCGCCGGCGCGTAGAGCGACGGATCGTGCTGCCACGTCCTCGTGATGTATCGACCACGCATCCCGGTACCGCCTCTTCGCTTGGTCCGACTTAGACCTTAACCCGGACCAACGGTCGACGAAAGGTCCGACCTGACGCCCCGGTGCGATGGCGCGCCACCAGCTCGAGATGGCGTCTCCCCCTGTCGGGCTCAGCCGACGATCGAGCGGTACTCCGCGAGCAGCCCGGCGCTGGTCTCGTTGCCGAGGATGCCCGCCTGCATGCGGTTCATCACGTAGGCGACCGTGACCCGGTTGTCGAGGTCGTTGAGGACGATCGACCCACCCCAACCGCCCCAGTAGCACGACCGTCCGGACGTGATCCCGAGCAGGTCGGCGGGGTTGGCGAGCGCGTAGCCCAGCCCGAACCGCACGGGCAGACCGATCGCCAGGTCAGGCCCGTCGGACTGCTGCTCGAAGATCCGCTCGAGCGTGTCCGCCGATAGGAGCTTCACCCCCGAGGCCACCCCGCCGTTGGAGACCGCCGCTTGGATCGTGGCCACCGAGCGGGCGTTGCCGTGGCCGTTGGCGGCACCGATCGTCGCCGCCCGCCAGCCGTCGGTGTTCGCCACGGCGGCCCCCACCCCCGGCGTGAGGAACGTCTTCACGGCCACGCTCTCGAGGTCGATCGGGCCACCGGAGCCGCGCATCGCGACCGGTGGGGGCGGCACCACGGGGGCGATTCGGCCATGGTCGCTCGGCGGGCAGCCGATCGTGAAGTCGGCCCCGAGCGGCCCGGCGATCTCCTCGGCGAAGAACTCCCGGAGCCCCCGGCCGTCGACCCGACGGATCACCTCACCGATCATGTGCCCGTAGTTGAGGGCGTGGTAGCCCGAGGCGGTCCCCGGCTCCCACCACGGCGCCTGCGCCGCCAGGTGCGCGGTGGCCCTCTCGTCGTCGACCAGGTCCTGGACACCGAACGGCGCGGCCCAGCTCGACACACCCGACGTGTGGCTCAACAGGTGGCGAACCTCGACACCTTCCTTGCCGTTGGCGCCGAACTCGGGCCAGTAGGTCGCCACCTTCCCGTGCGGGTCGATCAGTCCCCGGTCGATGCACAGCAGCGCGGCCAGCGCGGTCATCGTCTTGGTCGTCGACCAGACGTTGGTGATGGTGTCGGCCTCCCAGGACCGGGTCCGGTCCTCGTCGGCCCACCCACCCCAACAGTCGGTGACCACCTCGCCGTCGACGGCCACGGCCAGCGACGCGCCCAGGTCGTAGCCGCTGGCCAGTTGGCGCTCAACGATGTCGGCGAGCGGTTGGAAGCGTGGATCGGTGTTGCCCTGGAGCCCGGTCATGGGCGGCACGCTAGCTATGTCCCTCGTCACGCCGCCGGTGCTCCGCCCCCGTCGCCGTAGGACGCGAGGGTGCGCTCGATGTGAGCGACGCTGTCGGGCAGGCCGCCCGGCCGGCTGCGGGCCAGCCACACCTCCTTGTACGCGTCGATCAGTGGCGCCAGGCCGGCACGCATGGCGGCCGGCCCAGGGCCGGCCCTCCCGTCGCAGACTGCAACCGCAGTGCACCGTGCCGCGCCAGGCCGATCGCGACGTCGAGCTCCGCCACAACCGTGGCCCCGTCGGCTGCGGTCGGACGCGCCCGACCCAGCTCGTCGCGCGCCCGCTCCAGCGTCGCGATCACCTCCGCCACCGCATCGGGATCGGCCGTCCCACCAGCCATGAGGCCCTGGTGCGGGAACAGCGCGGCGCACAGCGGGCTGGCGTTGCGGGCCACGACCCCGGTCCGGCCGTGCACGGCGCCGATGGTCTCGAGCACCCGGCCGATCGTGCCGGTCGGGTCGCCCATGACGACCCGGTCGACGACGGCGGCCCGACCCGCCCGGGCCGCGTCGAGCAGGTTGGCCCGGGCGTCGTCGAGACGGCCGACCAACGAGTTCCACGACGACGTGCCCGGCACCACCCAGGTGTCGGGCCCCGAGTCGGCGAACGGCGCCAGCCGCGACGCGAAGTCGGTTGGTGCCGACAGGTCGATGCCGAGCGCGTCGAGCAGCGCCGCCTGTCGGGGCCGCAGCTCGGGCGTCGGCGCGTCGGGCCGGTCGTAGTTCCACACCAGTGCGGTCACGTCGCCCTCGGGCAGCTGCGCCCGGGCGTCGGGGTGGTGCGCCAACACGTCGGCCCACACCTGCACCGCACACCCCTCGGCCAGCAGCGGACCGACCAGGCGGGCCAGGTGCTCGCCGTAGACAGCGCCGAGCCCGACCTCGGCGACCCGAGCCGCGCTGGCGCCCCGCCCGAGCTCGAACGTCTCGTCGCACCCGATGTTCACCGTGCGGCTCCGCACCGCCGCCATCTGCTCGCGCACCAGATCGAGCGCGAACGCCGCGTTGTCCCCGGTTGGCGCCAGCACCCCCGGTGGCCAGCGCACCCCGGGGACGATCTCGACACCGTCGGGGCACTCGGCCCGGTGCCGGTACCGGTCGTGGGCCAGCCACCGACCCATGTGGCCGAAGCAGTTCTGGTTGGTGGCCAGCTCGATGCCCTGCGCCGCGCACAGGTCGTCGAGCCACCCCATGTCGTCGACCGTCAGCGGCGATGCATCGCGCCACACCTGCCCGTGGTCGCGGTAGGCGAAGGTGTGCTCGACGTACAGCTGGAGGTGGTTGTAGCGGGCGGCGGCGAGGATCCCGACGAGCCGGTCGAGCGTCGCCCGCGTGGGCACCCGGTCGCGACTGACGTCGAGCATGGCGCCCCGCACCTCGATGTCGGGATGGTCGCGCACGTGCACGGCCGGCAGGGCGCCGTCGTCGCCCCGCAGCTGGGCCACCGTCTGCTCGCCGTAGCGCCGGCCCGCCTCGTCGGCATGGGCGAGGACCGCCCGCTCCGGGTCGACGTGCAGCTCGTACCCCTGGCCCGGCAGAGCGGGGTCGTGCACCACCTCCACCGGTGCGGTGCACCGCACGTCGGGGTCGAACGAGTCGACGTGGCGGGGGCGGGGGAACAGGTCGATCACGCTCGCTCCTGCAACCGGCGTACGAGCGTCAGCGAGCCGGACCCGTCCGACGGCCACTCGACGAAGCCCATGGCGCGGTAGAAGCCGATCGCCCGGACGTTGGCCGCGCTGACCCCCAGGTGCACACCCGTCGACCCGGCCGCGGCGAGCTGGTCGAACAGCCGCTCGAGGAGCCGCCGGCCGAGCCCCCGACCCTGGGCGGCGGGGAGGAGGTCGACGTGCAGGTGCGACGGGTGGTCACGCAGCACCTCCGGCGGCGTCGATGGTGGCTCATGGATCCGCCGGACGAGGACCGCCTCGGGCGAGTCATCCGCCACCGCGCCTCGGGGGAAGCGCTCCCGCAGCGACGGCCACCACCGCTCCTCGGCCGCGGCCTCGAACGCTGCCGTGTCGAGGGCGCCGAGCACGTAGCCCACCGGCGGCCCGTCGCGCCCGGCCACCACTGTCGCCAACCCCGACTCCAGCGCCAGGTAGGGCAGGAGGTACACCTCCGAGAGCAGGCTCGGCTCGAGCGTGAACACGTCGGTGGCGTCCTCGCCCGCCGCGCCGGTCTCCAGGCACACCCGCATCAGGGCCTCCTCGTCGCCGGCTCGGTAGGGACGCAGGTCGAGGTGATCGTCCGGTCCCGGCGATGCGGAGCGCTCGTCGTCCATCGACGCGACGCTATTGGAGTCGACGACCACGCAGGGAGCCTCGATGACCTCAGCTCAGGACCACACGGTGCCGGCCGGGACCAGCCTCGCCGAACGGTTCGGGTACCGGCCCGACGACCGCGTCGTGATCGTGAACTGCGACGACCTCGGGTCGAGCCACGCCGCCAACGACGCCATCCGCCGCTCCATGCGCGGGGGCTCCGCCACCAGCGCCACCCTCATGGTGCCGTGCCCCTGGGCCGCCCACGCCGCCGCCGACCCGCCGGGCGACGACGTCGGCGTCCACCTCACCCTCACCTCCGAGTGGGACGGCTACCGGTGGGGACCGATCACACCCGGCCCGTCGCTGCTCGACGCCGAGGGTCGCCTGCCCCCCACGATCGGTGAGGTGTGGGAGCGGGCCGACCTCGACGAGGTGCGGGCCGAGCTGCGCGCCCAGATCGACCAGGCGCAGCGGTGGGGGTTCGACATCACCCACCTCGACAGCCACATGGGCACCGTGCAGCTCGACCCGCGCTACTTCGACGTCTACCTCGAGCTCGCCGTCGAAAACGGCCTGCCGCTGCGGCTGTCGGGACGGTCGACCGAGCGGGCCATCGGCTTCGAGTTCCGTGAACGAGCTGCGGCGGCCGGGGTGCTCGCGCCCGACCACCTCGTGGGGACAGACGTCCTCGCCAGGGCGGAGAACCTGCGGCCCGGGGTCACCGAGCTCTACCTGCACCCCGCCACCAACACGCCCGAGCTGCGGGCCCTGGCGCCGGACAACTCGAGGCGGATCGACGACGCCGCGATCCTCGCGGCGGGCGGCGCGCTGGCCGACCGCCTCGAACGAGCCGGTGCCCACCTCATCAGCTACCGACCCCTGCGCGACCTCCAACGAGCCGGCTGATCGGCGCGAGATCGGTCGGCGCTGATATCATGCGATATCGCTCGGAGGTGCACGTGCCAGACATCCTGATCAGAAACGTTCCCGACGAGGTGCTGGCCGCCATCGACGCCAGGGCCAAGCGTGCTGGGCTCTCACGGTCCGAGTACCTACGCCGGGCGCTCGCACGTGAGCGAGCACCCCGCACGGGTGCAGTCACGATTGAGCACCTCCGACGAGTTGCCTCGCTCGCCCAGGACCTCGACGATCCTGATGTGATGGCTGGCGCCTGGTCGTGAGCGGATGGCTCATCGACAAGTCCGCGATCGCTCGACTGCACCGAGCGTCGGACGCAGACGAGTGGGGGCGCCGGATCGAGCGTGGCCTCGTTCGGATCTGCACCGTCACCCGGCTGGAGGTGGGCTACTCCGCTCGGTCAGGAGACGACCACCTCGTGCTCCTCGCTGAGCCACCAGTCGCATCGATGCCGGTCGAGTACCTCACGCCGAGGATCGAAGACCGAGCGGTCGAGCTCCAAACGGTGCTCGCCGGGCGCGGCCAACACCGGGCGCCCTCGATCCCGGATCTCCTCATCGCTGCGACGGCCGAACTGGCCGAGCTGACCATCCTCCACGTCGACAAGGACTTCGAGCTCATCGCCGACATCACCGGCCAGCCTGTCGAGCGTCTCGACGTCGCCTGACCGCCAGCCGCTCCGGTGCTCGCCGT
This sequence comes from Acidimicrobiia bacterium, assembly GCA_016649895.1. Lineage (GTDB taxonomy): Bacteria > Actinomycetota > Acidimicrobiia > Acidimicrobiales > SKKL01 > Actinomarinicola. The sequence continues at coordinate 10,260 of JAENWR010000062.1, forward strand.
CGCGCAGGCCGTTGTCACAGACCCCGACCATGATGGGAGGACGCCCCCGGAAGACAGGAGACCGCATGGACCATGACCCCACCGCCCGCGACCGGGCGATCGGTGCGCTGGTCGGCCTGGCCGTCGGCGACGCCGTCGGCACCACCCTCGAGTTCCAGCCCCCCGGCACGTTCACACCCATCACCGACATGGTGGGCGGCGGCCCCTTCCACCTCACCACCGGCCAGTGGACCGACGACACCTCCATGGCCCTCTGCCTCGCCGAGTCGCTCCTCGACACCGGCGCCATGGACCTCGCCGACCAGATGCGGCGCTACTCGCTGTGGCGCACCGACGGCCACCTCTCCTCCAACGGCCACTGCTTCGACATCGGCAACACGGTCAGCAGCCAGCTGCGCCGCTTCGCCCGCACCGGCGAGCCCATCGACCCCGCACCCGACGAGGAGTCGGCCGCCAACGGCTCGCTCATGCGCCTGGCACCCGTGCCGATCCGCTGGCACACCGACCCGGCCGACGCCGCCGAGCGCTCGGCCGAGTCGAGCCGCCCCACCCACGCCGCCACCCGGCCGGTCGATGCCTGCCGCCTCATGGGCGCCATGCTCAGCGCGCTCATCGGAGGCCAGCCGTCCGACCAGGTGTTCGCCCCCGACTTCTGGAAGTTCGGCGATCTGCACACGCAGGTCGAGGCCATCGCCCGTGGGTCGTGGCGCGCCAAGGAGCCGCCCGTCATCCGCGGCACCGGCTTCTGCATCGACGCACTCGAAGCCGCCATCTGGGCGGTCGCAGGCGCTTCTGACTTCCGCGCTGCCGTGCTGCGAGCCGCCAACCTCGGCGACGACGCCGACACCACCGCTGCCATCGCCGGCCAGCTCGCCGGCGCCCGCTGGGGCGCGTCGGCCATCCCGGCCGAGTGGCGCTCGAAGATCAGCATGGTCGAGCGCATCGAGACGATGGCCGACCGCCTGTACGCCGCCGGCTCCGTGGACGAACCCGTTGGGCCGTGGGCGCACGACGAGACCTTCCACGCCTGGTGGGTCGAGCCGGGACGGGTGCTCGCCGGCGAGTACCCCGGCGACGGCTCGTCGCCCGAGCGGGCCGCCGAGAAGGTGAACCTGCTCGTCGACGCCGGCGTGCGCACGTTCGTCGACCTCACCGAAGAGGGTGAGCTCGCCCCCTACGCCCACCTCGTCGAGGCCGCGGCGACGGCACGGCAGCTCGACCTGCGCCACCGCCGCTTCCCCATCCCCGACTTCTCGACCCTCGACGACGAGCTCTACGACGACATCGTCGACGCCATCCGCACCGAGGCCGAGCGCGGCGCGGTGTTCGTGCACTGCTGGGGCGGCGTGGGCCGCACCGGCACCGTCATCGGCTGCCTGCTCCTCGACAGCGGCGTCGACCACGCCGACCTCGACGATCGCCTCGCCCAACTGCGCCACGGCACCAAGAAGGCAAACCGGCCCAGCCCCGAGAACCAGCAGCAGCGCGACGTCATCCTCCGCCGAGCCAGTCGCCGCTGAGCACTTGGACTACATCGGTGTAACTGTGGTTCGGTTCGGTTCACTGGTCGATCTGCGTACACATTCGGAAATTGTTCGGTACTGTTCACTTCATCATGAGCGAACACTTTCAGGGCCCCCGGCGCGGACGGCCGCCACGGGACGTCGTCTACGAGCGGCTCGACGTGCAGATCGAGGAGCTGTGGGGACGGCTCGGAGGACTGCCCCACCCCGAGGAAGCGCGGGACATCTGGCGGGGCCTGTGGTTCGAGGAAGCCCATCATTCCACCGCCATCGAAGGGAACACGCTCGTCCTCAAGCAGGTGGAGGCGCTGCTCGAGCAGGGTCGAGCCGTCGGCAACAAGGAGCTGGCCGAATACATGGAGGTCAAGGGGTACGCCGACGCCGCCGACTGGGTGTACAACCAAGCGACCCGGCCCGCCGGACGACAGGGGGGCGAGCTCATCACGCTCGCCGAGCTTCGCCAGATCCACCACACGGCCATGGCACCCGTCTGGGACGTCTCTCCGCATCCTCAAGCGTCGCGAAGCGAGCAGCCCGGCTCCTTCAGGGAACACGAGATCCACCCCTTCCCTGGCGGGATGACGCCGCCCACCTGGCCCATCGTCCCGGCGGAGATGGACAGCTGGCTCGGACGAGTGAACTCGCTCGAGCCGCGGTCCGAGTCGTTTCCGGAGCGACTCGCCGAGCTCCACGCTGCCTTCGAGCGGATCCACCCGTTCCTTGACGGCAACGGTCGCACCGGTCGGCTCGTCATGAACCTCGCGCTCGTCCGCCTCGGATATCCACCGGCGATCATCTACAAGCGCCAGCGAACGCAGTACTTGAACGCGCTGCGTCGAGCCGACGGTGGCGACTGCGGAGCGTTGGGAGAGCTCTTCGCCCGTTCGATCCTCGACAACCTCTACCGGTTCGTCATGCCGGCTGTGGCCGGACCGGCCCGTCTCGTGCCGCTGGCAGCTCTCGCCAGCACGGAGATCGCCGCCTCGGCACTGCGCACGGCGGCCAACCGAGGGCGGCTCCAAGCCGTCCGCGGCGCCGACGGTGAGTGGCGCAGCTCGCGCAACTGGGTCGAGGAGTACTTGGCCACTCGATACCGCCGAGATCGGTGACTGCGGCCTCCCCCCAAGATGTCGCCGCGGGATCAATAGACGATGGCGAGGGCGAAGCGCAGGGCCTGGTCGAGCTCCACGCGTCCGGTGAGGTCGAGGCGCCCGACCGGTTCGGGATCAAGCGCCGCGATCGGCACGGTCACCACGTTGTCCGGCTCGCCGCCCCACGCCTCGACGTCGACGCGGACGGCCTCGGGGAGCCGAGCCACGATCGCTCCGCTGAGGCGACCCCGCCACCCTCCCGTATCCTGAACGGGCTCGGCCGATCCGGCCGGGGCCGACGAGGGTGTCCCGTACCGGTGTGCGCAAAGACGGGCTCAGGAGCTGGACATGTCGTGGTTGATCCTCGTCGTCGCCGGTCTGCTCGAGGTGGGGTGGGCGTCGATGCTGCCCGCCACCAACGGCCTCACCCGGCCGGCGCCACCGTGGCGTTCCTCGTCCTGCTCGCCGGCAGCATGTACGGCCTCGCCAAGGCCACCGAGACCATCCCTCTCGGCACCGCGTACAGCGTGTGGGTCGGCATCGGCGCCGTGGGCGCCGCGCTCGTGGGCATGGCCATCCACGACGACCCCACCACGCCGGCCCGACTTGGCTTCCTGGCGCTGCTCATCATGTCGATCGTCGGGCTGAAGGCCACCAGCACAACCTGAGGTCGGTGGCGGCGACCGGAACACCAGCGGTCCGTCGGCGGTTGGACCCCACATGACCATCGACTCCGACCTCAAGGCCTTGGCCACGGCCAAGAACTTCGCCGCCCTCAGCACCATCTCGGCCGACGGCCAGCCCCGCACCCACGTGATGTGGGTCGACGCCGACGACGAGCACCTGCTCATCAACACCGAGGCCCACCGCGCCAAGTTCCGCGACATGGAGCGCGATCCGCGGGTGACCGTCACCGTCATCAACGCCGAGAACGCCTACCAGTACGTCGAGGCCCGCGGCCGGGTGGTCGAGGTGGTGAGGGGAGACGCGGCGAAGGCCCACGCCGATGCCCTCTCCCAGCGCTACACGGGCAACGACTACCAGGGCACCATCCAGAGCGAGCGGGTCGTCGTGAAGATCGCCCCCGAGAAGATCCACAAGAACAACCTCTGAGCTCAGCGGCGCGACCCTCGGCCCACGATCGCTCGCAGGCGCGGCGCCAGCTCGTCGACCTCGATGGGATGCGCTGCGACGTGCATGACGAGGTCGACGACGTCGTCGTTGGACGCCCCGGTCGGGTCGGCTCCGTTCATGTCGAGGAACACAGCGGAGGCGAGCCAGCCGAGCCGCTTGTTGCCATCGACGAGGGGGTGGCTCGTGACGACCGAGTGCAGCAGTGCCGCCGCCTTGGTCCACAGGTCGGAGTAGGCATCGTCGCCGAAGGCGGACGCCTGGGGTCGGGCAGCGGCCGCCGCCAAGAGTCCGAGGTCGCGCACGGGTGGTGGCTCTCCGAGGAGGGCGGCGGCCAGGGCGACGAGGTCGTCGACGTCGAGGTACTCGACCTCGTCGGTCACCGACCGAGGCGGTCGATGGCATCGGCATGCGCGGCGAGGACGCGCTTGGCCGACGCGAACACACGGTCGCGGTGATCCTCGAGGCCGACGTACTCGCGCACGGCGCGTCGGGCGACCTCCTGCATGGAGACACCCTCTGCTGCGGCGCGGCGACGGAGCAGCTCCTGCTCTTCGTCGGACAAGCGAAGCGTCATGGCCATGACCCGATGGTACCAAAGTGATACCGCCCTGGACCTACACCTCGGTGCCGATGTGGCCAGACACCAGCTGCGCGTTGTCGGCCGCGACCCGGCCTCCGGCCCAGCCGGCGGGGTCGTAGCCCGACCTCACCGGTGAGCTGGTCAGGTCGCCGAACCGCTTGGCCATGAGCTCGTCGATGGCGTCGGATCGCGACCGCAGCACCGGCAGGAACGACGGGCCCTGCTCGGCCTCGACCTCGGCGAACACCGCCTCGTTGATCTCGCGCAACCGCTGTGCGATCCGCTGCGTGAACGACAGGAGGAACGCGGAGCGGTACGACTGGCTGCGCGTGCGGGTGCCCGCTGGTGCCCGCTTGGCGGCGTCGGCCAAGGCACTCTGGGCCTGAACCAGCAACGAGGTGAACAGCATCTCCACCGCGCTGATGTCGTCGGCGAAACCGACGACCGTCGACAGCGCCAACCCCGTGTGGAAGATCGACCGGCACCTGCCCTCGGCGGCCACCGTCTGGAGCAGGAGCGACTTGGCGTCGGCGTATGGGGCGTCGATGGGCACCCGGATCGTGACCGGGCGCTCATCGCGGTGGCGTCGGTCGTGGAGTTGGGCCGCGTCGATGGCGTGTCGGGTCATCAGCTCGTGGGCCTTGGCCGTGAGCGCGGATGCCTCGGCCTCGAAGGTGGTGGACTCGGCCTTGGCCAGCAGGTTGCGGATGCGCTCGAGGACGGGATCGGCTTGAGCACCCTCGGGCCCGCTGTGCTCGCCAGTGGAGCCCGGCCGACCCCCGGCCGACCCCGGTGGCGGCAAGATGGGATCGAGGCGCGGCAGCGACGTGTGGTTGGCGAGCACGTCGACGATGTGACCGAGCGCATCGGGCCAATCGAGGCCCTCGGCATCGGCCCACCGCCGGATCCACCCAGCTCGACCATCGGTGGCCGGAAGGTCGAGCGACTCCACCTGCTCGGTCCATCGCACATCGAGGGTGACCGAACGACGACGAACGTGATCGACCGCCATCGCGAGCTGGAACAGGCGCGCCGCGACCGCCGAGGAACAGCCGATGCGCGCCTGGCGATGGAGCTCGGCCGGCTGCCAACCGCCGGCCCAGATGCCACCGATCACGTCGAGCATGAGCAGCTCGGCCTCGGCCCCGACCATCTCGGCGGGCATCTGCGCGAGGTCCCGCAGACCCCGCGACCCGTAGGAACCGCCACGAGCCTCGGCCGTCGCCATCAGGATCTCCCGCGCGCGCATCGGATCGAAGAACTGGTCCTCGCGTGGCGCCCACCCGCCACGGCGACCGGCTCCGAACCCGCCGCCACGCGGATCGCCGCCGGACCGCCCCCTCGCCTTCGCCTTGGCATCACGCCGTGCCTTGCTGTTCTTTCCCATGGCGCCGACGCTACACAGCGGGTGTGACAGCCATGATGAACATGCCCGGTCCAGACGGGTGGAGGAGACTCCCAGAGGTGGTCCCGCGGTTCCGGGTCTGACCCTTGGTGTGACTGACCGTCGTGTCCTTGTAGCGAACCGTCGGCCTGTCTCTCGCGGGACCACCGCTCTGGGAATCGTGACCGTTCAGAGTGACCTCATAGCGCCTCTATGTCAAGGGGTGAGTGCGAGTTTCTTCGATTGGTCGGTGACGAGTTGGCGGTAGACGGCCTTGGAGATCTGTCGTTTCAGGGAGCGGAGCGCCTCGGTGGGGCTCTTTCCGTCGGCGATCTTGCGGCGGTAGTAGTCCTGGCCTGGGCCCGGGTGGCAGGTCTGGGTTCGAGCCGCGAGGTGGAGCGCGTTGTTGAGTTTGCGGTTCCCGGCCCGAGAGAGCCGGTGACGCTTCACGTCACCGCTGGACGCCTCGATGGGGGCGGTGCCGGTGTAGCTGGCGAAGTGGTTCTCGCTCGCGAAGCGTGTGATGTCGCCGGTGTGGCCAGCGACCTTCGCGGCGACGACTTCAGCGATCCCGAAGATCTCGGTGAGGGTCGTGCCGCTGACGGCGACGGCTTGGGCGCATCGAGCCCGGTTCTGGGCGAGTGCCTTGTCGAGGCGTCGTACGTCGACGACAAGTTCGCGGGCCATGGCCTTGCGGAGCGCGTTGGCACCGGTGACCGCCCGGACCTTGCCAAGCAAAGCGGCCGCGATGTCGGCGGACAGCTCGATGGACGCTCCGCCAGCGATGAGGTCGCGGAGGATCCGGTGGAGACGGTTGATGGTGCGTCGTCGCTCCTCGTTGAGCTCGTCTCGGCGGTCGGAGAGCAGGCGAAGGATCGTGGTGTGGTCATCGGCGGCGACCACGTTGAGGTCGGTGCGGTGAAGGGCGACCGTCGCTGCGCTGAGCGCGTCGATGCTGTCGGTCTTTCGGCCGTGTCCGGTCTGGAGGAGTCGAGCTCGAGCAGCGAGCGTGGCCGGCACGTCGACAACAACTTCGCCCGCCCCGATGAGCTGTTGGGCGAGGTGACGGCCAAGCCCGTTCGCTCCTTCGATCGCCCAGGACCGTTCGGGCCACGGCTCAGCCCACTCCAGGAGCCGTTGGAGGGTCTTGCTGTTCGCCTGGACCCGGACCTGGCCGAGAGGCTGAGCGGAGTCGTCGAGAGCCGCAGCGGTGTGCGAGGCCTTGTGGGGGTCGATGCCGATGATGACCAAGGTGGCTTCCCTTCCAGGATGCTCGTCGGGGTGGTGTTCACCGCGGCGGGCAACCTGAGTTCAGGAAGCGAAATCACGCCTCTATCGAGCCACGCCAGCGGCGGGCAGTGTCCGGTCTGGGCACGCTATGAGAGAGCCACACCCACAAGGGTGGACAAGGAGCGTGGGAGCCTGACCGGCCACCGTCCTCGCACGCTAGACGTCGCTACGACGACCAGGTGCTGGCACCGATTGAAACAACTCAGCAGCCTGTTACCGCAGATTCGTGGCTGTCTTGTCCTCCCGGTCTCGTGACCCTCTCGTCTCGTTGGAACCGAACCGAAGGATCACACGATCATGATGACAGCACAGGCCCGCCACGTCACCGGCGGGGTCGACACCCACGGCGAGATCCATGTCGCCGCAGTACTCGACAGTGCAACAGCGCGCCGACTCGCCGTGGCCGAGTTCCCGGCCGACACCGCAGGCTATGTGGCGCTGCGCGAGTGGATGACCGGGCTCGGGACCCTGGACGCGGTCGGTGTCGAGTCCACCGGGGCGTGGGGTGCGGGTCTGGCCAGATCGCTCCGTGACCACGACGTGACCGTGATCGAAGTCGACCGACCAGACCGCAAGGCCCGCCGGTTCGACGGCAAGTCCGATCCCCTCGATGCCGAGGCGGCTGCACGAGCCGTCATCTCCGGACGAGCCACTGGCCTCCCCAAGACCGCGGATGGGCCCGCAGAGGCTGTCCGAGCCATCGAGATCGTGTGTCACGGCTCGACTCGTGACCGGACACGCGCGATCAACCAGTTCAAGGCGCTCGTCGTCACCGCCCCCGCTGACCTGCGAGAACACCTCGACGCAGTGTCGTTTCGCCGTCAGCTCGAACTCGCCCGCCGGTTCCGCAACGACTACGACGATCTCGTCGAGACCCAGCTGCGGTTCGCTCTCAAGACCCTCGCCGCGAAGATCGCGTTCCTCGACGACCAGATCACCGAGCTCGAGACCCGGACGAACGAACTGGTCGGCCGGGCCGCACCAGCGCTCGCCGGCACCTTCGGCGTCGGACCCCACGTTGCCGCACAACTGCTCACCACCGCCGGCGACAACCCCGAACGCCTCGGATCGGAGGCCGCGTTCGCGAAGCTCTGCGCGGCGTGCCCGATCCCCGCCTCATCAGGCAAGACCATCCGGCACCGACTCAACCCTGGCGGCGATCGCCGAGCGAACAACGCCCTCCACACGATCGTGCTGGTCCGGATGCGCGACCACGCACCCACCCGCGCCTACGTCGCCCGCCGCACCACCGAAGGCAAGACCACCGCCGAGATCATGCGCTGCCTCAAGCGGTTCGTCGCTCGCGAGATCTACATCGTCATCACCAACCCGCCCGACGACCTCCCCACCGGACACCACATCCGTCAGCAACGCCTCCAAGCCGGCGTCACCCTCACCGCGCTCGCCAACGCCCTCGACGTCGCCCCAACCCGGATCTCGACCCTCGAACGCGGCCTGACCTTCAGCAACGACCTCGCCTACCGAGCCCGCGACTGGCTCACCGAAATCGCCGCTTGACATCTATAGGAGCTTCAGCCAGATCGGCGCTGTACGGAGTGATGCGGCTACATCATGGATCGTGACGCTATGATGACGAGATGCGCACCACCGTGACGCTCGACCCCGATGCCGAGCAGCTCATCCGGCGACGCATGCGCGAGCGGGGGCTGTCGTTCAAGGAGGCGATCAACGACGCCATCCGCGCCGGCACGACCGACCGCGCGTCGGCCACGTTCCGCACCGAGCCGGCGGCCATGGGCACCTCCCGAGTGAACCTCGACCGCGCTTTGCAGGTCGCGGCCGATCTCGAGGATGACGAACTGATCCGCAAGCAGCGCTCGGGCTCGTGAACCTGGTCGACGCCAACGTCTTGCTCTACGCGGTGAACTCCGACGCCGAACGCCACGAACCCTCACGCCGATGGCTCGACGAGGCGCTTTCCGGCGGCTCCACGGTGGCGTTCTCGTGGATCGTGCTCCTCGCCTTCATCCGGCTCTCGACGAAGGTCGCCCTGTTCCCTTCGCCACTGACCATCGACGACGCCATGGATCGGGTCGACGCGTGGCTCAACGCTCCCAGCGCGGTCGTGGTCGAGCCGACGGTCGACCACGCGCGCATCGTCCGCGACCTGCTCCGCGACATCGGGGTGGGTGGCAACCTCGTCAGCGACGCGCACCTCGCCGCCCTCGCCATCGAGCACCGCGGCGGCATCGTCTCCTACGACAACGACTTCTCCCGCTTTGCCGGCGTGCGCTTGTCGGCCCCCGTCTGACCGAGAAGGCGTGGCCACAGCCAGGTTTCACTCCTGGGGCGGCACGTAGAACGCCGTCCCTGGTTGGTCGTGCGATCGGTCGGTGTCGAGGCGTCCGCTGGCGGATGCCCCGGGCGAGCTCGGTGCCGAGGGCGTCGAGGTTCCGCTCCCAGAACTGGCGCAGGCATGCCGCCCACTCCTCCACCTCGGCGAGCGGTGCGGGGTCGAGCGCGTAGAGACGTCGGGTGCCGGCCGCCCGCACGCTGGCGAAGCCGCTCTCGCGCAGCACCCGCAGAACGAAGCGACATCCTCGCCCTCATGGAGTCCGGCGTGCCGGTGTGGGCCGAGCGGGGACGCAACGGCGGCTACGCCATCGACG
>JAENWR010000044.1 GCA_016649895.1 Acidimicrobiia bacterium
GACGACGGCGCTCAGCGGATCTCTGCGGCGGGCGCTCGCCCCGGCCACCGCCGTTGGCTGCGCCGCGGCCATCGGCCAGTACGGGACGGTGAACTTCTTCCCGCTCTTCGCCGTCGAGGAGTGGGGCATGGCCCAGGCACCGCCGCTCTCACCCTCGCAGTGGCCCGCATCGTGTCGGTGCCGGTGAAGACCGGGGCCGGTCACCTCGCCGACCGATACGGGGCGCGGCGGACAGTTCAAGGGCTCGGCGGAGTGCTCCTCGTCGCCGGAGCGCTGTGGGTCGCCGCTCCCTCGGCGGCATTGGGAGCAGCCCCAGCCGTTGTGTTCGCGGCCTCGGTCAGCGGTGTGTTCCCGCTGGCCAACCTCCTGGCTCTCGAGGCCCTCGGCGACCGCGGCGCGCTGCTCGGCACGTACCGCTCGGCGCAGATGGCGACCGGGGCCATCGCCGCGGCTGCGATCGGCGCCGGCGCCGCCACCATCGGCCTCCGAGCGAGCCTGGCCGTGACCCTCCTCGCTCCGGTCGGTCTCGTGGCGTTCGGCTCCACTCGCGATGCCCGAGTCCCGAGCAGCTCGGCGGGCTCCTGATCGGCCACACACGGTCCTCGCCGACGGCGAGGCCAGGCGGGGGGGGAGCCTCTGCGTTCGTCGCTCAGGTCTGACCGCGAGGGGCGGCGGGTACCCTCGGAGGATCCCGTGTCCCGGAGCGCCTCAGCTGACTCCTGACCGCCGCCTCCGGCGCAGCGACGTGTTCGATGGCACCGTGCACTCTGCACCGTGTACCAAGCCGTAGTCGCCTGCGATGCCGACAGAGTCCTGACGCAGGGGAACCAGCACGGCCGCACCACAGGGCCGAGATGAGAGGCGAATGAATTGCAGCGACCCTTTGGAACGCCGACCGGGTTCGATCAGTCATGGGTCCTGCAGGACCAGGTCAGCGCCGGGGATCGCGAGGTCAAGTACACGGTGGATGCCGTGGGCATCGAACTGCTGCGATACCCCGACTCTGTGACGCCCGCGCTTCGCGCGCAGGATCGCAGGGCGCGCCGGCTCAGTCGGGGGCTGGCGATGCTGCCGGGTTCGGTCAGCAGCGCCCTGGTGCGCCAGGCGGACCGCGCCGTCCAGCTGACAGATCGGTTCAGTGACTGGCTGCTCGAGGGTCGTACCCGCCATCGGTCGGTGGGGCGCGCTCGGCTCGTCCTCGTCGGTTCGGCTCTGACGGCCCACCGCGCGGCCGAGGTTGCCATCTACGACGCCGTGACCGAGGCGCGCGAGCAGCACGTCCTCGTGCTCGCTGCGCTCCGAGGTGCGGGGGTTGGCGCGGTGGTCGTGCCTGCGGGCCCCGACAAGCGGATCGCCGTGGCGGTCCGAGGCTGCGATGTCGATCGGGCGGCGACGGCGCTCACCGCCCTGGACCGTTCGTGGCACGTCGCCCACATCGACGCGCCGCAGCGGCGCCCTCGTCGTGTGACCCGCCGGAACCTTCAGCGCCTGTGCAACGCCCACGGCGGCTTCCGCCTCTTCCGACTCACGGCCGGTGGACCGGGCCAGCAGATCTCCGGCGTCGAGGTCGGCGTGGACGTCGAGGTGTGGCGCGATCCGATGCCTGGTGTCGCCGATCGCGAGGCCGTGAAGCGGGGCCTGGCTGCACCGCGCGTGGAAGGCGACGGGCGCCTTGCGGCGACGCGCCGTCAGGCCTGGACCCAGCGACTGTCCGCCGACGCGTGGAGCGAGGCCGCGGCACGCGACGACGCCGACCTCTGGGTGAGCCCGCTGCCCCACCTGTTCGACGTCACCGAACCGATCGACGTCGTCTACACGTGGGTCGATGGGGCCGATCCCGCCTGGAACGAAGCGCGGGTCGCCGCACTCGGATACCCCCAGGAGGTCACCCTTCAGCACGCTGCCACCCATGCGGCACGGTTCCGCTCGCACGACGAGTTGCGCTACTCGCTGCGTTCGCTGGAGATGTTCGCCCCGTGGGTCCACACCGTGCACATCGTCACCGCCGGGCAGACCCCGTACTGGTTGGACACCGCGCATCCCCGGGTCAACCTCGTCGACCACCGCGAGATCTTCCCTGAGCGCAACCTGCTGCCGGTGTTCAACTCCCATGCCATCGAGTCCCGACTCCACCGGATCCCCGGGCTGGCCGAGCGCTACCTCTACCTCAACGACGACGTCTTCTTCGGCCGTCCCGTGAGCCCGGACCTGTTCTTCCACGGCAACGGGCTGGCGAAGTTCTTCCCATCCTCGGCGCTCATCGACCACGGTCCGCGTGAGGCCCACGACAACCCCGTCACCAGCGCAGCGAAGAACAACCGCGAGCTGATCGCCGGCGTGTTCGGTCGGACGACGACGACAATCTTCCAGCACACGCCACACCCCCAGCTGCGCTCGGTGCTCGAGCACATGGAAGAGGCACACCCTGAGGTCTTCGCCCGTGTCGCCGCGTCGAAGTTCCGCCACCCTGACGACCTGTCCATCAGCTCGGCGCTGCACCACTACTACGCCTACGCGCTGGGCAAGGCGGTCCCTGCGCGCCTGGAGTACCTCTACCTCGACCTCGGACATCCGAGGGCAGCAAGCCGCCTCCGTCGGGTGCTCCGCGGGCGGGAGTTCGATGTCCTCTGCCTCAACGACTCCCCCGACGCCAGCGGAGACGACCACGACAGCGATCGTCTCCTGCGGTCGTTCCTGCCGCGCTACTTCCCACTCGCGAGCACCTTCGAGCTCGCCGCCCGAGCAGCGGAGCCCAGGGATCAGCACCACCCCGAGCCGTCGCTGAGTCACCAACACGACGCGTTGCTCGCCGGGCAGGCTGCGAGGCCCGCTCAACCCCGCCGACGAAGGTAGGCAGTCGGGCCAATGGCTCGACGGGCATGCCGACGCGCTCCTCGTCGGCAACAGCCCGTTGCTGGTTCTGGCAACTCGTGGTGAACTGCCCGCGTGCAGAGTTCGGTGATCATCGAGCCGACCGATGAGCACCCGAAGCTCCAGATCTCGCGAGGGCACGCATGACCCATACCGACGCCGTCGCCCCCGCGCCTCCGCTCCTCGCCACGAAGCTGCATCCCCCTCGCCGTTCCCGCACCCTCGTCGCCAGGCCTCGGCTCAGCCAACTCGCCCACCGCAGTCTCCACCGGGCGCTCACGCTGGTCTCCGCCCCAGCCTGGTTCGGCAAGACCACCCTCGTCGCGGGCTGGTTCGCCGACGACCGGGCTGTCGCCTGGGTGTCGCTCGACTCTCGAGATGACGATCCGCAGCGGTTCTGGTCCTATGTGGTCGCGTCCCTCGAAAGGGCCGCACCGGGCTTGGCCTCCAACGCCCCAGCCGAGATCGCCGACGCAGCAACGGTGATGACCGCTGCTGTCACGTCGGTGCTCGACAGCGGTGGCCAGGACTTCTCGGCGCTCGAGACGCCGGAGTTCGCCACGGCCCAGGCCGAGGTCGACCCGTACGTCTTCGAGAACTGCGAGTTCGACTCTGCCGTCGAGGTGACCGGAGTCGACTTCGGCTTCACCGGTCTCCCCGAGACGCTCGACGACGGCCGGGTCGCCATCTTGTTCACCAACGAGGGCGCCGAGGCCCACGAGATCATCGTCATGCGCCGCAACGACGGCGTGACCGATTCGTTCGAGGAGCTCCTGGCGCTGCCGGAGGACCAGGCGATGGCGAAGGTCACGCCCGCCGGCGGCGCCTTCGCACCCACCACCGGAGCGCCACACCTCGCCCACGGCATGCAACAGGAGTTCACCGTCTCGTGACCTCGCCGGCAGCTGCCGGCAAGAAGTGACCTCCGGCCATGGTCCTCGGAACGCCGTCGGGGGAGGATGGCAGTTGGCTCACATCGGGTCGATGACGAGGAGGCACGCCATGGCCAGGTTCGATGGACAGGTCGCGCTGGTGACCGGAGGGGCAAGTGGCATCGGCAAGGCGACGGCGGTCCTCATGGCGGCCGAGGGCGCTTCGGTGGTGATCGCCGACGTCCAGGACGACGCAGGAGCCGCCGTCGCCGCCGACATCGAACAGGCCGGCGGCACGGCGGCCTACGTCCACCTCGACGTCACCGACGAGCAGGGCTGGACCGACGCCGTTGCATCCACCATCGAGAGGTTCGGTGGCCTCGACATCCTGGTGAACAACGCCGGGATCGGCGACACCGAGCCGCTCGAGGTGACCACCATCGACACCTGGAACAAGGTCGTGGCCGTCACGCAGACCAGCGTGTTCCTCGGCATGAAGGCCGCCGGCGAGGCGCTGAAGCAGAGCGGCCGCGGCTCGGTTGTCAACGTGAGCTCGATGTACGGCATCGTCGGCTCGGGTGTGAGCCCGGCCTACCACGCCGCCAAGGGCGCGGTGCGACTACTCACCAAGACCACCGCCCTCGGCTGGGCCAAGGAGGGCGTGCGGGTGAACTCGGTGCATCCCGGCTACATCGACACCCCGATACTCGGCGACACCGACCGCGAGATGCTCATCGGCGCCACGCCGATGGGCCGGCTCGGCCGGCCGGAGGAGATCGCGTCGACGATCGCGTTCCTGGCGAGCGACGAAGCAGGCTTCGCCACCGGCGCCGAGTTCGTGATCGACGGGGGCTACACCGCCGGCTGACCGCTGCCGGCCCACCCGCGACCTCGGGGTGTAGGACTTCAGGGTCGTCGAGCGATGGAGGGGTGGTGAACTCGTCGAACGATCCCGCCGACCGGCGCCGCGAGCTGATGGTCCTGTACGACACGGGCATGCCCGACGTCTTCGGCTACCTCGCGTCGCGGTGCGGGTCGGCCGCCGTCGCCGAGGCCCTCACCTCCGAGACGTTCCTCGCTGCGGTCGAGGCGGTCCGACGCGACACGGTGCCCGACCTGACGGTGGCGTGGCTCATCGGAGTGGCCCGGCACAAGCTCGTCGACCACTGGCGGCGCAAGGGACGCGAGCGCGACGTCGACGCGCCGGGCGCCGACGCCGTCGACGAGTGGGACGTGCACCTCGACCAGCTCGTCGCACGTTCCACCTTGGCCGAGCTCGGCTCCCACCATCGCAGCGCCCTGACCCTGCGGTACCTCGATGGGTTGCCGGTGCGGGAGGTGGCGGCCTGCCTCGGCCGCACCGAAGGTGCCACCGAGGTGCTCCTGGTCCGAGCCAAGGCGGCCTTCCGGGCCCGCTACGAGAAGGGGGTGGCATCGTGACCGACCCCTTCGAGCAGATGGCCGAACCGTACGAGCGCCAGACCCCCCGGCCGAGCTTCGTCCGCAGCCTGCGCGCCTCGCTGGTCGAGGCCCTCGGACTCGACCCGCTCACCGACACACCGACCATCGAGCTTCCCGGGAGAAGTGCCATGCCCTCCACCTCGACCACACCCGCCACCAGGGCCGACCTCACCACCACCCCCTACCTCTGCGTCCACGATGGAGCGGCGGCCATCGACTGGTACGTCGCCGCCTTCGGTGGCGTCGAGCAGATGCGGGTCGTCGGCGACGACGGCCGCCTGGGCCACGCCGAGATCACCGTCGACGGCGCTCGCTTCATGCTGTCGGACGAGTACGTCGAGAGGGGCGTCGTGTCGCCCCGCACGCTGGGGGGGACCGCCACGGCCATCCACCTCTCCGTCGTCGACGTCGATGCCACGTTTGCCCGCGCGGTCGCCGCCGGAGCCACGACGCTCGCCGAACCCGAGGACCAGCCCCACGGGGCCCGTCACGGGACGATCCTCGACCCGTTCGGCCACCGCTGGATGCTGTCCCAGACGATCGAGCAGGTGAGTATCGACGACTACGCCGCTCGTTCCGACGGCTCGGGATTCCGAGTCCTGGCGGGTCCGCGAGCCGGCCAGCAGTACACCGACGGCATCTGGGCCGTCATGGCCTACACCGACCCCGACGTCGGCATCCGCTTCGTCACCGAGGTCCTCGGCTTCGAAGAGCTCGTGCTGGTGCGCGACGCCGACGGCGCAATCGTGCACAGCGAGTACCGCTGGCCCGAGGGCGGCATCGTGCAGCTCGCCGGCGCCGACGCGAACAACCCCTTCGTGCCCGAGCCCGGCCACAACGGCGGCCTCTACGTGATCACCCAGGATCCGCAGGCCGTGTGGGAGCGGTGCCAAGCCACCGGCGTCGAGGTCATCCGGCCACCGGAGGAACCGCACTACGACCCGGGCGGCATGGGCTTCTCGATCCGAGACCCCGAGGGCAACCCCTGGAGCTTCGGCAGCTACGTGGGCGGCGCCACGGAGTGACGCGGCTCGACGCCCTCGGGCGGTGAGTTGTCGGCTAGCGACCCGCCGGTTGGAAGAGCTCGACGAAGTTGCCGGACGGATCGATCGCCAGCGCCTGCGATCCGCCCGGCCCGGTGATGACGTCGTTACGAAACGCCACGCCCTCGGCGCGGAGCCGTGCGATCTCGGAGTCGAGATCGTCCACGATCAGATGGATGCGGTTCCAACCACCCGGACGGGATTGATCGCCGTCGGCCATCGGGACGGCGGCAGAGCTCCTCGGACCGGACAACAGGAGTCGCAGGTGACCACGCTGGATGTCGGCGAAGGCTGGAAACGCAGTCAGGACGGCGAACCCGAAGTGCCGGGTGTAGAAGTCCACGCTGGACTCCACATCGTCGACCAGGATGCGGACGTTCACGGTCTCGTCATCGACCATGGCTCCTCCTTGGGTCTGGTTCGGCGGATAGTTCGGTGATGAGCGGTGCGATGCGGGACTCGAGCTCGTCGGCGACCCGCACGAACACCGGATGAGCGGCGTCGACCGCGGTCTCCGCAGTGGGGTCGGGGATGCTCCAGTGGACGGCCGCTGCTGCACCGGTGAACTCCGGACAGACCTCGCGCACCTTGTCGCACAGCGTGACGACGCGGTCGAACCGCCGGCAGACGAACCGGCGCAGGTGCGTGCTCTCGCGCCCCGCGATGTCGATCCCTCGCTCGGCCATGACGCGCACCGCCATGGGGTGAAGCGGCTTGGGCTCGCTCCCCGCGCTCCATGCCTCGATCATGCCGCCTGAACGCTCGACCAACAGCGCTGCGGCCATCTGCGAGCGGGCGCTGTTGCCCGTGCACAGGAACAGGACGCGCCCGCGGCGAGTGGGACCTCGCGGGGGTGCCACCAATGCGGGATGCAGCAGACCGCGTGCCTCGGCCAGCAGGTGTCGGCACCGTTCGAGGTCGGCGCGGTAGTACACGTCGCGGCCGTCGGCCGAGCTGCGTCGGGCCGTCACGATCCCGGCCGAGCGCAACTCGGCCAGGTGGTACGACACCACGCTCTGCGGGCGACCCAGCCGCTCGGTGAGCTCGCCCACTCGCAGGTCGCTCCGCGACAGCTCGGTCAACAGCTGCCACCGCCGCGGGTCGGCCACGAGGGCCAGGACCGTCGGAGGCGTCGTGGTGGGCACGTAATGGCGCTCTCTCTTCTCGGATCGCGAACCGGGGGTTGGGTTCACGACGTGGGGATGTGCACGCTTCGCGAGCGTTCGGCCACTCCGGCGGCGTCGGTCAGGGCTGGTGGTTGCTGGCGAGCGGGGTCCGCTCGAAGTCCGCGTCGGTCGCGCCGGGGCCGGGTTCGGCCCGAAGCGAGCCGGGACCGAGCGGCTCTGCGCACTCGGAGCAGACGATCGTGGCGTCGACGAGATGACCACACGGAGGGTGGCGTAGCACCAAGGGCGGCCCGTCGGGCGCTGCCCAGCGGTCGCCCCACTGGCGCATCGCGGTGATGACCGGCCACAGGTCGCGTCCGCGCTCGGTCAACCGGTACTCGAAACGGGGCGGCCGGTCCTGGTACTCGACGCGGTCGAAGATCCCGGCATCGACCAGCTTGACCAGTCGATCGTTGAGGACGTTACGGGCGATCCCGAGGCGCGCCTGGAAGTCATCGAAGCGGCGCACACCCAAGAACGCGTCGCGAACGATCAACAGGCTCCACCATTCGCCCACCACCTCCAGGCACTGGGCGACCGAGCAGTTCATCTCTTCGAAACTCGTGCGGCGCATGACTACAGCCTCGTTAGTTGCATAATAGGATGCACTGGATCGGTCACTGACCCAGCACCGGGTAGAGGGCGTCGAGATCACCTGAGAGCGCACTGCGGACGTGGCGGCTGATGTCGTCGGCCACCACCTCGTGCGCTCCTGCCTCCAGCCCGTCGAGGGTCAGCGCGGCGATCTCGCCGGGGTCGGACTTGGGCGAGTCGATGCCCGCGGTCATGTCGGTGTCCATGTAGGCGACGTAGAGCCCGAGGACTTGGGTGTGCTGGGCGAGGAGCACTTGGCGCAGCGAGTTGGTGAGCGACCAGCCCGCCGCCTTGGACGCGCCGTAGACCGCGAGGTCGGGCTGTCCGAACCACGACAGCACCGACAAGACGTTGATGATCGCGCCACCACCGTTGGTGGCGAGCGTCGGTGCGAACGCCTGGTTCATCGCCATCGGACCGAACACGTTCGTCTCGAAGTCTCGGCGGGCCGCGTCGACGACACCGTCGGCGAGGATGGAGGTGTCGGTGCTGATGCCGGCGTTGTTCACCAGCAACGTCACATCGCGGCAGTGTTCGGCTGCCGAGGCGATGTCGGATGCGGAGGTGACGTCGAGTTGCACGCCGACGACACCCTCCTGGCTGATCGATCGCACGTCACGTGCTCCGGCATAGACCTTGGCGGCGCCCCGCTCGAGGAGCAGGCGGCACAGTTCGGCACCGAATCCTCGGTTGCCTCCTGTCACTAGCTAGAGCGACGGATCCTTCGATGTCCATGGGTTCTCCTCTTGTGTTCGTGATCGTCAGACCGCCGGTTCGACGTGGTCGGGGACGCCCCGTTGGTCGGAGCGAGCTCTGGTGTGCAGGGGCAGCGCCGCCACCACCGTGGCGATGCCGCCGATGACGACCGTCCACCAGATCCGGTCGTACGCGGCCAGAGCAGCGAGGCCGGCCGATGTGCCCAAGAACGCGACCGTGAGCGCGACACCGAACGTGCCGCCGAACTGGCGGACCGCCTGCAAGGTGGCACCCCCCACCCCCGCACGCGTCGGGGGCAACGCCTGGGCCACCACGCTGGACAGCTGAGGCAGGACCAAGGCAACGCCGACTCCGCTGAGCATCATCGAGGGGAAGTACGCCCACAAGTAGTCGACATCGGGTCCGAGCACGATGAGCCGGTGCAGGCCGCTGCCGGCGAACAGCGCCGCGCCGGTGATCAGGATCGGTCGTTGTCCGATCCTGCCGGCGAGCTTGCCGACACGAGCTGACAGCAGAGCGACCACGATCGGACCCGGTGCCACTCCGAACCCGGCCTGCAGCACCGTCCAACCCCACACGTCGGTGAGGAACAGGATCGAGCCGAAGAACAGCGCTGCGAACGCGACGCCGAACACCAGCATCGCAGCGACACCCCACCGAAAGTTCGGGGTAGCGAACAGGTCGAGGTCGAGCGCCGGCGCCGCGGTGCGGCGCTGGTGCGCGACGAACGCCGCGAGCACCACCAGGCCCGCGACCATGACGCCGAGGGTTCGAGTGCTCAGCCAACCCGTGTCCTCGGATCCGACGACGCCGTAGGACAACAGCCCCGCCGCTGCGGCGATCAACACCACGCCGACCAGCGACGGAACGCGGGTGGTGGGGTCAGAGGATTCGTGCAGGTTCCGGCGTCCCGACGCCACGGTGTAGATGCCGACCGGCAGGTTGATGAAGAACGCCCAGCGCCAACCGAGGCCTTCCACGATCGCAGCGCCCAGGGTCGGGCCGAGCGCCCCGGCCACCGCGCCGGCCGCGCCCCAGATCGCCACCGCCCGGGGCAGCTGGTCGTGCGCGTACGCGTGCATGACCAGCGCCAACGATGACGGGATGAGCGCGGCCGCGCCCACCGCTTGGATGACACGGAAGGTGATGAGCGCTTCCGCGGTCGGTGCCAGCCCGCAGGCCATCGACGCAATGGTGAACAGCATCGACCCGGCCAGGAAGACCCTGCGATGCCCGATCCGATCAGCCAGCTTGCCGGCCGGGATGAGCAGCGCTGCGAACACGATCGTGTACGCGTTCAGCACCCAGGACAGCTCCGACGCACTGGTGCCCGAGAACCTGGCGGAGATGTCGGGGAACGCGACGTAGAGGATGGTGGTGTCGAGGAAGGTCGCCAGGGTCGCTAGGGACGCGATCGTCAGGGTCCGGCGCGAGTGGTCGTGCACGGCGATCAGCCCTGGGTCGTGAGCCGGGTCTGGAACGACTCGGCCACCACCGTGCCGTCCATCGTGGTGAGACGGCCGTGCTCGACGCCGAGACCCGCCGAGCTGGTGGGAACCTCGAAGGTCCCGACCAACCACTCTCCGACCCCGAGGATGAGACCCTGCCGGTGGATGTGCGCGGTGAAGTCGATGCTCACCCCGCCAACGGGTGCTTCCGTACGGGAGAAGGCCGGCGGGGGGAACCAATCACAGGCCATGACCAGCCAGGCCGCGTCGATCGGTCGAGGTTCCAGGGGACGGACGTAGCCGCTGACCGAGCCGGAGCCGGGATCGAACGGCATCCGATTCGGGTCGAAGGCCGACTCGAGTCGAGCGAAGTGCACGACCTCACCCTGCGGGGTGAACGGCACGCACCGATGGGGCGGAGGGAGATCCACCACCACCGGCTCGCCCCACTCGACGCCGGGCCGATCCTCCATCATCGTCACCCGAGTGGTGAGGACCAGCCGGTCGTCCTGGACGAGGTCCACATCCAACGTCGTGAACGACCGGCCCTGACGGATCTCTCGCACCGCCATCTCGACCGGGCCCACATGCCCCGGCCGCAAGAAGCTCGTGGCCACGGTGCGCACCGCACGACCCGGCGCGTGAGCCTCGGCACCACGCACGGCAACGGCGCACATGTACCCGCCGTGCACCCCCGCCAGCGACGACCACCCCTCATCGAGATCGCCAGCGAACTCACCCGGGCGGTCCGACACCGGCGACACAAGCGTCGCCCGATCGAAGTCGGCCAACGACACCAACTTAGTGAGTTCGTTCATAGGACTGACTATGTCACTGGTTAGTTGCATGAGGCAACTGACCTCTCCCAAGCGCTCACTGACCGTTCGACTCGCGGGCTGGCCATGCATCGGTCGCCGGGCGCGCGAACCGGTAGAGCAGGTTCGGACCGATCTTCACCCTCTGGGCGACACCGCGGTGACGCACTCGCCGAGCGCGCTGCGCACCGGTCGGTTGTCGGGCTTCACTCGGAGGAGGGTCTCGTCCGAGGCGACATCGCGCGCCGAGAACACGGACCGCAGCTGCCGGGCGATGTGCCTCTCGCCGGGCGCTGATGTGCAGATGAGGACCCGGTGGCGCAACGTGCCGAATGGCACGTTGCACCCTCCCGTCACGTAAGGGTCCGTTGCACGAGTCCTGCGAGGCCGCTCACTGCGCCCATGCGAGTGGACGTTGCCCCAGACGATCGAGTCCCTCTCCCCACTCCGCTGCGCGCCCGCGCGCGGCGCCCACACCGAAAGCCGCCTGTTGAACACCTCTGTCTCCGTCCCTGCCCCTCGCGCTGTGGTGCCGTACCTGCGCCGCAACTGGCTCGGCAACGTCCGCGCCGACCTGCTGGCCGGGCTCGTCGTCGCCCTGGCTCTCGTCCCCGAGGCGATCTCGTTCTCGATCATCGCCGGCGTCGACCCCAAAGTGGGGCTGTACGCCTCGTTCTCCATCGCCGTCATCGCCGCCATCACCGGCGGCCGGCCGGCCATGATCTCCGGGGCCACCGGCGCCATGGCCCTGGTCATCATCAGCCTCGTGAAGGACCACGGCGTCGCCTACCTGTTCGCCGCCACCATCCTCGCCGGCGTCATCCAGGTGACCCTCGGCGCCCTCGGCGTCGGCCGGTTGATGCGGTTCATCCCCCGCACGGTGATGATCGGCTTCGTCAACGCCCTCGCCATCTTGATCTTCATGGCCCAGCTCGACCACTTCATCGGCAAGGCCCTCGCCGTGTACGCCATGGTCGCCATCGGCATCGCCATCATCGTCGGTCTCCCCAAGCTCACCAACGCCATCCCCGCCCCGCTCGTCGCCATCGTCGCCCTCGGCTTCGGCGGCGCCGCGCTCGGCGTGGTCGTCCCCACCGTCGGCGACATGGGTGCGCTTCCCGGCTCGCTCCCCGGCTTCGCCCTGCCCGACGTGCCGTTCAACCTCGACATGCTCTCGATCATCGCCCCCTACGCCTTCACCCTCGCCCTCATCGGACTGCTCGAGTCGCTGCTCACGGCCCAGCTCATCGACGACATCACCGACACTCGCTCCGACAAGGACCGCGAGTCGCGCGGCCAGGGCATCGCCAACATCGCCACCGGGTTCCTCGGCGGCATGGCCGGCTGCGCCATGATCGGCCAGTCGATGATCAACGTGAAGTCCGGCGGCCGCACCCGTCTGTCGACCCTGTCCGCCGGCGTCTTCCTCATGGCCGGCATCCTCGTCGCCGGCGACCTCATCGCCGCCATCCCCATGGCCGCCCTCGTCGCCGTGATGATCATCGTCGCCGTCGGCACCTTCGACTGGAACAGCATCAAGATCAGACAGCTCCGCCGCTCCCCCCGCTCCGAGACCTCCGTCATGGTCGTCACCGTGGCCATCGTGGTCATCACCCACAACCTCGCCTTCGGCGTCGCCGGCGGCGTGCTCCTCGCCGCCGTCTTCTTCGCCCGCCGCGTCGCCCACGTCGCCGACGTCACCAGCGTCCTCGACCCCGACGACGGTCGCATCCGCATCTACCACGTCACCGGCGAGCTGTTCTTCGCCTCCACCAACGAACTGCTCCACCTGTTCGACTACACCGACCCGATCGGCCGGGCCGTCATCGACCTCACCGACGCCCACATCTGGGACACCTCGGCCGTGGCCGCCCTCGACGCCGTCGTCGCCAAGTTCCACGCCCACCACATCGACGCCGAGATCATCGGCCTCAACGTCCACAGCGCCGAGCTCCACAGCAAGATGACCGGACACCTGGTGTCGTCGCACTGAGAACCCCGACTGGCTCGTCGCCGAGCGCCATGGCGCGTTCACCCTGGTGGGTGCTGGTCGGCGCGGTGCTCATCCAGGGCGCCACCAGTCCCGGCCAGACCATCGGCGTGTCCGTGTTCATCGACGACATGGCCAGCGATCTCGACCTCAGCCGCTCGGGCATCTCCTCGGCGTACCTGGTCGGCACTGTGGTCGGTGCGATCGCCATGCCTGCCGCCGGTCGCCTCATCGACCGCCGTGGCCTCCGGTTCGCCACGCTGTTGTTCGGCGGGCTCTTCGGTGCCGTCCTCATCGCCATGGCGGGTGTCGCCGGCTTCGTCACCCTCGCGATCGGTTTCGCCGGCACCCGCGCCGCCGGCCAGGGTGCGCTCACCCTGACCGCCACGACCACCGTGGCGGTGTGGTTCGACGAGCACCGCGGCCTCGCCAACGGCATCAAGACCGCATCGGGCGGTGCGCTGATGGCGCTGGCCCCCATCGCGTCGAGCGCCCTGATCGCGACCTACGGCTGGCGTACCTCGTGGGTCGTGCTCGGGATCGGCGCATGGCTGATCGTCATCCCGCTCGGACTGTGGCTCGTCCGCAACCCAGCGCTCCCGGGCCGTCGCTGAGCACCGCCCGGCCGAGGGCAGCGCCCACCAGCGGACGCCGTCTGAGGCGTGGCCGTTGGCTGCGGTGATCCGCCAACCGGCGTTCATCGCCATGACCGCCGCTGTCGCCCTCGCCTCACTCGTGGGGACGGGCCTGATGTTCCACCACCTCGACCTCCTCGCCGAACGCGGCCTGACCTCCTCCGAAGCGGCGGTCGTGTTCCTGCCGCTCACGATCTCGGGCGCCGTCGCCGCCCTCGTCGCCGGCCGAGCGTCCGACCGTGTGCCACCCCGGTTCGTCGCGGCTGCGGCCATGGTCCTGATGGCCAGCTCACCGCTGCTGGTGCAGGAGATCTCCACCGGGGTCGTCGCTGCGCTGTACGGCACCGTGCTGGGAGCCAGCGGAACGATCGTGCGGACGGTGGAGGCCACGGCACTCCCTCGATGGTTCGGCATCGCCACCATCGGCCAGATCCGCGGCATCCTCATGGCGGCCGGCGTCGGGGCAAGCGCTATCGGTCCGCTGTTCGTCTCGGTCGGTCGTGACCTCGCCGGCGGCTACGGCCCGGTCCTCAACCTCCTGGCCCTGATCTCGGCGGCGCTGGCCGTGGCCGTCGCGGTTGTCAGACCCCCGACGACGCCACCACCAGTCGGCGTGGCGACGATGGGGCCGTCAGCATGAGGTCATCCCTCGTCGGCGGCGGGGTTGATGTCGGGGGGCAACGGCGAGTTGGTCTGGCGTTGGCGGCGGAGGAGCTCGGTGTCGCAGACGGGGCACAGGTGCACGACGGTGATGTAGGCGACCGACAGCTGGGTGCCTCGGGCCTTGTCCCACGCCGCTTGAGGGACCGCCACCACGTCGGGGTTGTCGCACTTCTTGCAGCGCGGGGAGGGGTCACGGTCCCAGGTGGTGCCGCACGCCGAGCAGGTGAGCCGGATGAGGTCGCCGTTGGGCGCGCCGCTGAGGTGCTCGTCGGTGCGACAGGCGGGACACGAGATGTCGGTCATGTCATGGATCCGGTGAGGATCGGTTCGAGGACCCAGTCGGGGTGCTCGCCGGCGATGCGGTCGAGCCAGTAGGGGTTCTCGAACAGCGCGAGCGGGACGCCGTCGGCGCGCTCGAGGATCTCGACACCGGGGGTCCCGGTGTGGGCACCAGGTCGATCTGGGACTCGATCTCGTCGATGAGGTCGAGGGGATCGCGACCCGGACGGTCGTACTTGTTGATGAACGTGATGATCGGCAGCGACCGGGAGCGGCACACCTCGAACAGCTTGAGCGTCTGGGGCTCGATGCCCTTCGCCGCATCGAGGACCATCACCGCTGCGTCGGCGGCCGCCAACACGCGGTAGGTGTCCTCGGAGAAGTCGCGGTGGCCCGGCGTGTCGAGGAGGTTCACGACGTGATCGCGGTAGGTGAACTGCAACACCGTCGAGGTGATGGAGATCCCGCGCTGCTGCTCCATCGCCATCCAGTCCGACGTCGCGCGGCGACGCCCGGCCCGGGCCTTCACCGTTCCGGCCTCTGCCACCGCACCGGCGTAGAGAAGGAACTTCTCGGTCAGGGTGGTCTTGCCGGCATCGGGGTGGCTGATGGTCGCGAACGTGCGTCGCCGGTACGCCTCCTCGACGATCGACCCGGGGCCGGTCATGATCGAGCGCGGCGCGCACCGGGTTGTCGAGGCGGCTGCGCCTCGGACCGCAGCAGCCCGGCGAACTCCTCCGCTTGGTGCAGCGCGGCTCGGAGCCGCTCGCAACGCTCCTCGGCCGCCGCCGCGAACATCGCGAGGCGTCCCCGCAGGTCGGTCTCCGCAGACGGATCTGCGGTCTCGAGTGCGTCACGCACCTCGAGGAGCTGGCGCATCTCGTCGAGGGTGAACTCCAAGGGCTTCATGTGCCGGACCAGGCGCAGGCGCTCGATGTCGGCATCGGTGTAGAGCCGGAACCCGCCCGAGCTGCGCTCGGACGGCTCGACCAGCCCGACCTCCTCGTAGTGGCGGATCGTCCGCAACGACAGCCCCACGGCGTCAGCGACCTCGCCGATCTGATGCAGCGTCTCAGTGTCCACGTCGTTTCGCTCGCTCATCTGGTGCTCCTTCACCCTGACCTTCGGTTCTCGACCCTCAAGTCTCACGTGGCGAGAGAGTACCGGCGGCCTCATGGTGATGAGGCCGGTACAAACTCTTCCCGGCGCGAGATGACTCTACTCTCACGTAACTGTAGGGTAGTCGGCGGGATGGTGGAGCCGTCGGGCCCACGCCCCACACACACCAGCGATCGAGGAGGACGATGTACCAGGCCGACAACACCACGGTCCGACAGGACCAGCACGGCAACGCTGCGCGCTCCGGCGCCCCCGTCACCCGCACCGAGGTGATCGACACCATCGCCCACGCGTTCGACGCGCCCAGCGCCACGCCCGACGACCTCGTCGCGGCCGCACGCGGGTCCCACGCCCGGGCCGAGGTCGTCGACCTGCTGTCGCGCTTGCCGGGCCGCCGGTACGTGCGTCCGCAGGACATGTGGAACGACCTTCCCGACGTGCCCATCGGCGACTGAGGTGAGGTCCTCGCAAGCCGGCGTGGACACGACCTTCTCCATCGCCGTGGTGTTCCCGCCCGACGTCGAGGCCCAAGAGAGGACACACCGCATCGCCGACACCTTGGCGGTCTCCTCGGCCTGGCGGATCGGCCGGGGCGTCCTCGACCCCTTCGCCGACCTCGACGAGGTGATCGCCAACCGACCCCTTCCCTTCCCCGACATCGTCGTCACCGTTGGCCAACCCGGCGGGCTCGCAGTGAGCATCGCGGTGCGGTCACGCGCCGTGCTGATCTCCGTCCCCAGGTCGCGGGACTCACTCTCACGCCACGACATCGGCCTCGCGGCACGCACCCAACTGCGAACAGCGACCGCCCTGCACGTCATCACCGCTGACCAACGACGTCTCACCGCGGGGCCCGTGACCGTCGAGGCCCGCCAACCTCTCGGGGTGACCTACCGCACCGAGGCAGGAGAACGCACCCTCACCGCCACGGTCATCACCGTGGCGCCGACCCCGAGCGGTGCCGAGCTGCGCACCGGTGAGTCCACCGCCATCGTGGCGGCCACCCGCGTCGACGTGGCCGGTGCCGGCTTGGTGCTCGATCACGACCGTCGGTCGCGCCACACCGACCAGGTGAGGATCACGGCTCTCGTCGACGCCCTCCGAATGGCAACGCTGCGGTGACCGTCGTCCCGACCGAGCTGACCAACCGCTACCGCGGCGCCATGGTCGGTGTCGCCATCGGCGACGCGCTCGGCGCCCGCTTCGAGGGCCATCCCGGCCCGGTCGACCCCGGCACCGTGGCCGCGCATCTTGGCGACACCAGCCCGCTCACCTACACCGACGACACAGCCCTGACCATCGCCGTCGCCGAGTCGCTACTCGCCTGCGGCCGTCTCGACGACGATCACCTCGCCCACGAGCTCGCGGCTACCTACAGCCGAGAACCCCATCGTGGCTACGGCGCCGGCACCGCAGCCCTTCTCGGGCAGGTCGCCGCCGGGGGCGACTGGCGACGCCTCGCCGCCGCACAGTTCGACGGCACGGGCTCGTTCGGCAACGGCGCCGCCATGCGCTCCACACCACTCGCTCTGCATGCCGGCAGCCGCCCCGTGCTCGCCGCCGATCTCGCCCGCCGCGCCGCCCGAACCACCCACACCCACCCCGCCGGGGCCGAGGGCGCAGCCGCCATCAGCGCCGCCATCTCCCACACGCTCTGCGGTGCCCGGCCGGGCACGCTGCCTCACATCGTCCAGCTGATCGTCCGCGAGCCCCACCTCGCCGACCAGCTCTGGGCGGTCGCCGACCTCCCCGCCCACGCCGACCCCCAGGTCGTCGCCGGAACCACCGGCACCGGCATCAGCGCCCTCGAGGCCGTCCCCGCCGCCATCGCGAGCCACACCCAGAACCCCGACTCGTTCACCGACACCATCGCCTTCGCCATCAGCCTCGGCGGCGACACCGACTCCATCGCCGCCATGGCCGGCGCCCTCGCCGGCGCCTGTCACGGCTACGGGGCCATCCCCCACGCCTGGATCGACCGCGTCGAAGGCTGCGAACGCCTCCTCCAACTCGCCGACCGACTCGCCGCACGCCACACCGACCGGGGCGTGTGAGCGCACCGCTGCGAGGAGGCAATTAGAACCCACCAGTGGGCCGTCGCGCCCTCTTCGCCGTGATCGCGCCCGCATTCGCACACGGCCAGCCCTGGCGAGCCGACCTGGTGGCGACGCTCCACCAATCGACTCTCGGTCAGCCGGACCCTCCAGAGCCTCGCCGGCCAATCAGGCGAGCCCTCTGCCTGCGAGGTAGCCGAGGGCGCTCGCAGCCAGCCCTCCAACGAGCGACATCGCCACGTAGCTGGCGGCCTCGACCGCCCGATCTTCGCGCATCAGGGTGATCGTCTCATATCCAAATGTGGAGAAGGTCGTGTAGGCCCCGATGAAGCCGACGGCGAGGGCGGCAGTCGTTGAGGTGGACCACCGCACTGCTGGGCCGGCGAGGACCAGTGCCAGGACGAACGAGCCTGAGATGTTCACGCCGAGCGTGGCCCACGGGAACGAGCGGACGCCGACAGCGAGACCGATGCGGTAGCGAAGGACGGCTCCGAGCCCTCCAGCGATGGCGACCAGGACGGTGGGCATGGGTGATGACTCCTCGTCTGTTGATAGGAGCCATCAGCCCGTGCTGGGCGGTTCTACGGCGAGCCCCATCGCCGCTCACGATCGTACGCGACCTGCCTGACAGGTCGCTCCGTTCGACCGACCTGAACAGCGCTCGTGACCCAGATCCTCCTCCAACGGTGAGCACCCCGGCGGCGGCCAGGAACGCGAACACCGGCCCCGCGCAGCACGCAGCTCATGCCGCTGCGCCGAACCCAACGACGCTCACCGCTGTCTTCTCCGGACGCTGAGAGCTCATGACGCCTCCCCGAACACGGCGGCCAGCATGGAAGCGCTCTCCGATGGCGCAGTGACCTCGAGCGACGTCCGCCGGGATCGACGGTGAGCGCGAACGAGAAGAACAAACAGCAGTCACGCTCGAGCGCAACCAGCCTGGCCACCTCGGCCAGGTCTCCTGCTGGTCGAGCATCGGAACGCCGGTCAATGGCTGCCCACCGGCGGTCACGTCGGGCCCGGGGAGCACCCGGCGACCGCGGCACGACGCGAGATTGCTGAGGAGCTCCAGATCTCCCCGCAGGTTCACCCGGCGGTCGGACCCCAACCGTTGCTCGTCACGAGGCGCAGAACCTCGGTCGGCCCGAGAGTCACACCGACGTGAGCCTCTGGTTCGTGTTCACCGGCTCCAAAGACAGCACCATCGTCCCAGACGAGACAGCGTTCGCCGCCACGAGATGGTGGCCGTTCCTCGACGTGAAGCTCCACACCAGGTACAGCTTCGACCCACACCTTCCACGATTCATCGACAAGCTCTGCACCCGGCTCGCGTGATCCGCTGAGCGCCGCTCGGACCTTCCGAATCGGCGATCGGGGAACCGCGCTACAGACGGACGAGATCCGGGTGAGGCGACTCGGCAGAGTCGAACTCGAAGCCGATGACGGCGCGGCCATCGAGGGCCTCGGCGATGCGGCGGAGGGTGTCGGTACCGCAACGGTGCTGGCCGCTCTCGATGCGTGAGACCACCGACTTGGTGGTCCCCATCCGCTCCGCCAGCTCCTGTTGGGTGAGACCGAGGTGCGCCCGACGCATGATCACCATCCGGGCGATCTCCTCGAACGGTAGGAGGCGATCCTGGGCCTCAAGGTACTTGGCACTCCGGGCGCGCTCCCCGCCGATGTGGTCCTCGACGCTGGACCCGATTGGGCTTTCGACGATCGCGGCACGCGCCTCAGCGAGGTAGGCGTCCCGAGCGGCGTCGCCATCGGGAAGTCCGATGCGAAGGAAGTCCAGGTGAGGGCCCTTCCCATCATTCGACCTTCGGGTTGTCGCAGCTTGCGATGGCCCAACGGCATTGATCGACTCCGGGTGCCGACCTGCCGGGTTCAGGCAACCGTTCGGTCGAGCAGATGGCGGTTCTTGGCCACCGAGCCGGGCAGGATCGAGAAGTGGACCTGACCGTCGTTGTCGACGGTCACGACGCGAACCACGGCCCGGGCTTGGCTGTTGCCAGCGAGCAGCATCGCGCCCGGCCGCACCCGCTCGGGCGCGTGGGCATCGGCAAGTGTTGACCAGCCGAGGCCGTCGTCGTCCTGGGCGTTGAGGTCAGCTACGAGATCGAGAGCGTCCATCGGGTGTCTCAGCCTGAGGCCGAGGTGGACTGGAACCCGGTCGAAGCTGAACAGCACCCGCAGCGCTCGGCCCTTCGCGGCATGCAGTTCCTTCATCGATTGGTGCCTCGACGTGTGGATCCGATCCAACGACCGGCCGACCGAGGTCGGGCCCTCGTTCGGAAAGCAATCCCACCCGGACCGAGACAGCCTCTCGCTGCGCGTCAGCCAACGTCTCCCGCAATTGGATGAACTGATCGGTGACCTCGACTTCCCACACCCTCCAGGTATGAGGCATCACTCATCATGAGTCAAGACTCATGATGAGCGGCGGGCGGTTCCGGTTGACCTCAGGCGAGCGCCTCGCGCCGGTGGCTCAGCTCACGGCGGGCCCGAAGCCCACCACGCCACGGGACTCAAACTGACGGTGTCGGTGCCTACCTGCGCTGGCTCAATGGAGTCAGTGGGCACGCCCAGGCCACCGGACTGACAGATCTGGCCACGCGGACCAGTTGCGGTGTCGGCGCTGAGAGTCAGATCTGCTGATCGTCGGGCACCCGACCCGAAGATCAGCGACAACCCGCCGCCTCGACTCGCGCCACCGTTCGCGAACGCCCAGTTCAGCACGGCCGGACGGCCTGGCGAGTCGCCCCTCGATCCAATGACCGACCGGGTCTTCTA
Source organism: Acidimicrobiia bacterium (assembly GCA_016649895.1). GTDB lineage: Bacteria > Actinomycetota > Acidimicrobiia > Acidimicrobiales > SKKL01 > Actinomarinicola. The sequence goes on from JAENWR010000044.1 coordinate 20,521, forward strand.
CCGGGTGCCGGTAGAAGACCCGGTAGAAGTCCGACCCGAAGAGCAGAAGACCCCACTCCGAGAAGTGGTGCCTGACCTGCTGTTTCGTTGGTGGCGGGGGCAGGATTTGAACCTGCGCCCTTCGGGTTCTGCCCTTCAGCGGCGCGTGTCAGACCACCTGGACGGCGTCCTTGAGCTTGGCTGGGACCTTCTCGGGGAACGACACGACGAGGTGTCGGTTGAGAGCGGTGGCGACCCGGGCGAGGGTGTCGAGCCGGTTACGGGCTCCCCCGCCTTCTTCGAGTCGCGAGATCACTGACTGGGTGGTACCCATGCGCTCAGCGAGCTCGCGTTGGCTCAGACCGACCTCGGTGCGCAGGTCGTAGATGAGCTGCCCGAGATCGAGATCCTGCTCGACGCCGGACCGGGTCTCGGGGTCCGGGCCGGGGCGCTTCTTGATGTCATCCCAGCGGGAGTAGTTGGCCATTGTTCGTCTCCTTCAGGGGTTGCGCCTAGCGCAGTCCTCGGCGGCCTTGCGGGCCCGGGTGATCTCGGTGCGTTCGTTGTTGCGTTGCTTGCGGAAGGTGGTAAGCAGAACGAGCCGGCCAGATCCATCCAGTCGAGGACCTCGTCGTGGAGTTCCACGTCCAGTACACGACCCACTATCGCATCAATGCGATGATCGCACAAGAGCGATTATTGGCTCGGCGGGTGGTTGGTGGCGCCGTCCCACGCGTTGCAACCGGGAGACTTGGAGGTCGCTGCAGCCTCGGCGGCTCGATCTGCCCTCAGGGTGATCGTCTCGTAGCCGAAGGTCGAGAACGTCGTGTAGGCCCCGATGAAGCCGACAGCGACGGCGGTCGTCGTGGGTGTCGACCACCGTGTCGCTGCAGGGCCGGTGAGAACCAACGCCAGAAGGAACGAGCCCGAGATGTTCACGCCGAGGGTGGCCCAGGGGAACGAGCGGACGCCGACCGCGAGTCCGATGCGGTAGCGAACGACCGCTCCGACGGCTCCGGCGACGGCGACCAGGACGGTGGACATGGCGATGGCGCCTCGTCAGTTGGTAGGAGCCATCAGCCCACGGCGGGCGGTTCGACGGCGAGCCCCATCGCCGGCTGGATCGTACGCGACCTCGACCGCCGTTCGACAGGTCGGTGCACCGCACGTGGACGCGCCACGGTCCAGCCGCTTGTTCGTCAACCGTGCAGACTCTCGTGGTGAGCACTGTCCTGTGGCTGGTACTTGCGTTGGGCGGGGTCGTTGCAATCGTGTGGGGTGCGGAGACCTTCGCTGAGCACCTGGCAGGCGCTTCGACACGCCTCGGCGTGAGCACGTTCGCGCTCGCTCTGCTGTTGGCGGGGGCCGAGCCGGAGGAGTTGGCGACTGCTGTCACCGCCTCATTGCGTGATGCGCCCGCTATCGCCTTCGGCGACGTCATCGGAGCGAACGTAGCCATGTGTCTCGTCGCACTCGGCGTCGGCGCGTTGGTCGTGTCGATCCCGTTCGACACCACAGTTCTGCGGTACAGCCTGGGAGGCCTGGCCACCGGCGCGTTCGCTACCTTCATCTCCTGGAATGGAACGGTCGACCGGATCGGCGGGATCGCCCTGATCGGTGCGTACCTCGTCTTCGTGGCGGTCATCTGGCGGTTGGAACGGCACCCTCCAAGCCTGGGAGAAACAGCGGAGCTCGACGAGGCCGCCAAGTCGCTGGGCGAGGGCCGTGTCGGTGTCGAGCTCGCCTTGGTGGTCGCGGGTGTCGCAGCAATGGCGGTCGGCGCCATCGCGCTGGTCGAGGGCATCCGGCGCATCAGCGACGTAGAGGCCACCCAGACCGTGCTGGGGTTGACGGTTGTCGGGTTCGCGACCGCGTTCGAGCTAGTGGTGCTGGCGTGGTCGAGTGCGCGCAGGGGGATCAGCACGGCTGTCGTCGCAGCGGTCGTCGGTTCGTTCACCTACAACGTCACCATGACGCTTGGAGCCGGCGCTCTGGCCCGGCCGCTGGTGATCACCGACGCCTCGGCACTACACCTCCCCTGGCTGATGATGTTGGCTAGCCTCGGCCTGGTACTCCTCCTCGCGTTGCCTCGGCGTCGACTCGATCGCTGGTCCGGTATCACTCTCCTCGCCGCCTACCCCCTGTTCTTGGTGTCGGTCGTACTCGCCCATTGACCTCACCCGCCCGAGGAAGCTGGTCCATTTCCGTCCAGTGCCGTGAGCTGCGACGCCATCCTCTGCCGTACACCGGGACCTCCTGACGCTCGGCCTGCCGGCGGCATGAGATCGACCTCGTGGCGACTGACCGTGCGGGTCACCGCCCGTCCTGGACACGAATCGTTCAGGACCGAGAACAGGGGACTCCGGGAGATGGAGTGACGGTTGGGTGCAGGCGTTTGCAAGACCAGCCGAGTGACATCACCTGGCGGTTCGGCTGGTGCGGTGAATGGTGAGAAGATGCGCAGCGCCGGAGAGTACGGGCAGCTCCACGAGCGGACCGACGACGAGCGCAACGGCAATGAGCGGCTGGTCGGGGAACGCAGCAGTGGCGATGGCGAGTGCGATGGGTGAGTTACGGGCCATCGTCGTCATGGTGAGCGTGACTCGCTCGGGGTGGGCCAGGCCCAGCCGGGTCACCACGATGTTGGCGATCAGATAGGCGGCGGCGAAGAACCCGAGAAGCGGAACGAGGAGTCGCAGCAACGATTTGGGCGCATCGACGACGAGCTGGGCGTGGGCGGCGAAGATTGCAGCGACGGCCATCGCGAGCAAGGCCAAGCCGACCGGTCCTGATCGGTCGAGGAGGGCGTCGAGACGTTCGCGGGCCCCGGCCTTCGCCGCCGCAAACACGCACACCGATCGCAACGGCAAGCGGAGTGCCGAGCACCACTGCGACGCTCAGCAGAAGATCTCCGATCGGGACATCAGCGGCAGTGCCGGTGAGGACGACGACGAAGATCGGCAACAGGGTGAACTGCAGGATCAGGTTCACCGGCAGCAGAGCAGCGCCGAGCGCGACGTTGCCTCGTGCGGTCGCGATGAACACCAGGTACCAGTCGGTGCACGGCGTGACGAGCAGCATGACCAGCCCGATCCGCAGGTCTGGGTCGTCAGACAGGAACACCCAGCCGAGCGCGCCGGCGAGCAGTGGTACCCACACGAAGTTGATGACGAGGCTGACCCACGCGGTGCGAGGGCGTGGGCGGATCGCGTCGGTGAACGCAGTCGAGTGGATGCCGGCGAAGGTGAGGGCGAGCAACGCGACCAACACCGGAACGACCAGGCGTTCTGCCTGGTCGCCGACGTCGGTGGCGAGCCCGATGGTGATCCTAGGGCGACCGCGCCGAGCACCACCGGGACCTGCCACCGCGTCAACTCGTCGTCACCGTCGCCTTGTCGTCCGTTTGCTTCGATCGGCTGGATTCGTCGGCCGCGTCGTGAGCTCCATTGGCACCAGGTCCGGTGTGGCGCACGTCGGGCGGTTGGCGCGGCGGCGACGGAACCACAGCGCTGCCGGGATGATCAAAATCAGCCCGGCGATCCCGAACAGGGCAACGCTTCCTGCGGTGAGCAGTCCGGCAGCAGCCAGGAACGCGAGCACAGGCCGCGGCGCCGAACCCGATGATGCCTGCGGCTGACCTCTCGGGACGCGACGCGCTCACGACGCCTCCCCGAACACCTTGGCCAGCATGGACGCGCCCTCGGGTGGCGCGGTGACCTCGAGGGACGTCCCGCTGGAGTCGACGGTGAGGGCGAAGGAGAAGAACGAACAGCAGTCACGTTCTGCTGCGACCAGACCGGCCAGGGCGGTCAGCTCGGTCGACGCGTCGAGTGCGAACCGCACTCCGCCGGGGATCTGATCGCGCCGGTCTGCGCCGCCGAGCAGTCGTCGCCACTCGTCGACCCGCTCCGCCCTCTCGCGTCCATTCAGCGAACACGACGGGCCAAGACCGACCGTCGCTCCCATCGTGACCGTGGCGCTCGCCGTGCCGCAGGTGATGCTGCCGCAGTCACACCCGGGTGTCTCGTGGGACGATGCGGTTGCGCATCCGCAGGTGTCGTCGCACGGGCCGTCGACCGGTGCCACCGCAAGCGTCGCGGAGGTCGCCCGGAGCTGGCGGCCGAGCTCAGCGAGCTCGGAGATGCGCCGGTCGGCCTCGGCCGCCTTCGACGCCACCAGGACCCTCAGCTGGTGCTTCACCGGGGCGCACTCATCGGCGTCCCACGCCTCGACGAGACCCTTGATCTCCTCGAGCGTGCACCCGAGCTCCTTGGCTCGCGCGACCAGGCGGAGCCGCTCCACGTCCCGGTCGTCATACATCCGGTATCCCGCGGCACTCCGAGCAGCCGGGGAGAGGACACCTTCGTCCTCGTAGAAGCGCAGGGTGGTTGCGGCGAAGCCCGACAGTTCGGCTGCCTCGGCGATTCGGTAGCGGCCCTCCTGGGCCTCAGTCGTGGTCATGGACTCACCGTACGGCTTCAACCCGACTCGAAGGTCAAGTGGTCTGCGCGATTTCGTTGTCCGCTCTCCCTGGCAACGATCCCTGGCGCGCCTCTCCGGTGAGACGTAGCCCGAGCAGTTCGGCCATCTGGTCGAGCGACGCGCAAACGGATCCGTCTGGCCCGCCGACTTCAGGCACTGGGGCTCACATCGACAGCAGGTCGCGGGTGGTGGGGTTGTCCTCGGTGATCGTGACGTCGACGTGTACGTCACCGCGGCTGAATCGGATCGTCGTGCCCACCACTGCATCGGCCTGGGCGGCGGTGCTGCGGGTCGTCGAAGTCGGTGTCGAAGCGGTCGTGTTCGACGACGGGGGGTCGGTCGATACCGTTTCTGGGATGGCGCGCCGGCTCCCGACGTGGGGTCGTCGTCGGTGCTCGATCCGCAGCGGTCAACCCGATCAGCATCACCAGCGCGGCGGCCCATGCGAGTGGTCGTGCCCGCTGCGCCCTCTGCGCTCTTTGGACGCCGGGCGTGGTCGGCGCTCGTCGGCTTGCGGTGGGTCGGGGCGGCGAGGTCATTGGGCGGTGTAGCCACCGTCCACGGGGATGGCGGTGCCGACGACGAAGCTGGATCCGGGGCTGCCACAGAACGACCGAGGCGATCTCGTCGGCTCGGCCCAATCGGCCGATGGGTTGGATGGCGATGGCTTGTTCGAGATCGAGTTCCCCGTTGGCGATCATGTCGGTGACCATCGGGGTCTCGAAGGTGCCGGGACAGATGGCGTTGATCCGGATGCCTCGCGGCGCGTACTCGAGCGCCGCGCTGCGGGTGAGACCGATGACGCCGTGTTTGGAGGCGTGGTAGGCGGCGCGGCCGGGGAGGCCGACGAGGCCCCCGAGGGACGAGCAGTTGACGATCGCGCCGCTGCCATGGTCGCGCATGTGGCGGAGCTCGTCCTTCATGGAGGCCCACACGCCGCGCAGGTTGACGCCGTTGATCCGGTCGAACTGCTCGGCCGTCTCGTCGGCTGCGTCGACGGGTGGCGCTTGAATGCCGGCGTTGTTGAAGGCCATGTCGAGCCGGCCGAACGTGGCAACGGCGCGGTCGACCATCTCGGCCACCTGGTCTTCGTCGGCCACATCACAGACGATGCCCAGCACTTCGTGACCTTGGGACCGCAGGTCTTCGGTCGCCGCGTGCAGGGTGTCTTCGCCATGGGCAGCGAGGACGACCGCCGCGCCGGCTTCGGCGAATGCTCGGGCGGTGGCGAGTCCCATGCCGGAGCTGGCGCCGGTGACGAGGGCAACCTGGCCGTTGAAGTCGTAGACGGGGTTCATCTGGTTCGCTCCGATCGTTGGTTCACAGGGTGAGCAGGGTCTTGATGGCGCGTCGTTCGTCCATGGCCCGGTAACCGTCGGCGACCTGGCCGAGGGGGAGGGTTTGGTCGAAGACCTTGCCGGGGTCGATCTTGCGGTCCCAGATCAGACTGATGAGCTCGGGGAGGAACCGGCGGACGGGGGCGGGCCCGCCGTGCAGGTGTACGCCCGAGAGAAACAGCTCCTCGCCGGGCAAGGTGACGCCGTGAGAGACGCCGACGTAGCCGGTGTGGCCGCCGGGGCGGGTGGAGCGGATGGCCTGCATCATCGATTCCTGCGTGCCGACGGCCTCGATCACGCTGTGCGCGCCCAGACCGTCGGTGAGATCCTTGATGCGGGCGACACCTTCGTCACCGCGCTCGACGACGATGTCGGTCGCGCCGAACTCGCGGGCGAGGCGTTGGCGGGGTTCGTGGCGGCTCATGGCGATGATGCGCTCGGCACCGAGTTGCTTCGCGGCGAGGATGCCCATCAGCCCGACGGCGCCGTCGCCGACGACTGCGACCGTCTTGCCCGGACCGGCCTCGGCGGCCACCGCGGCGAACCATCCGGTGCCCAACACGTCGGACGCCGCGAGCAGGGATGGGATCAGGTCCGGGTCGGGTTGTCCCGGTGTGGCCACGAGGGTGCCGTCGGCCAAGGGGATGCGGGCGTACTCGGCCTGGGTGCCGATCGTTCCGTGGACGAACTGGGCGTGTACGCATCTGGACTGGTATCCGGCTTGGCAGATCTCACAGGTGTTGTCGGAGATGACGAACGACCCCACGACGAAGTCGTCGACCTTGAGGTTCTTCACCTCAGCACCGATCTCGGTGACCACCCCGACGTACTCGTGCCCCATCAAGAGGTGGTCTGCCGCCTCGATACCTCGGTAGGGCCACAGATCGGCCCCGCAGATGCAGGTGGCAGTCAACCGGATGATCGCGTCGGTGGGCTCGACGATGGTCGGATCGTCGCGCTCTTCGATGCGAACGTCGCGGGGGCAGTAGAGGACTGCGCCCTTCATGTGGTGCTCCTTCGATCAGGTTTGCCGCTGCGATGGTCCAGCCGTCCACAAGGGCGAGACCAAGTTCGACCGGGGCTGATGGACCCACCAACCAGAAGTCCGTGGATCGTGGGAGAGCCCGTCGAAGGGTGTACCGACAGGGCACCTCACCCTCGTCGGCCTGCTCCTACCCTGGGTGGCGTGGATCATCCCAACGAGGTTCGTGACTTCTTGATGTCACGTCGGGCACGGGTCACCCCCGATCAGGTCGGGCTACCGGCCGGGCAGAACCGTCGTGTTCCTGGCTTGCGTCGGAGCGAGGTCGCCACCCTCGCCGGGCTGAGCGTCGAGTACTACGCCAAGATCGAGCGCGGCGCCATCGAAGGAGCGTCCGAACAGGTCCTCGACGCGATCACCCGCGCGCTCCTGCTCGACGACGCCGAACGCGATCACCTCATCCTCCTCGCCCGAACTGCCGCCGGCGCCTCCCCCGTTCGTCGCCTGTCCAGCCGCACTGCGAACGCAACCCGGCCGAGCCTCCAGCGGGCGCTCGACGCAGTGACCGCCGGACCGGCGTTCGTGCGAAACGGCCGCATGGACCTCGTCGGCGAGCTCTCCACGCGCAGCGACGAGTTCCGCACCCGATGGGGAAGCCACAACGTCCGCCACCACGGCACCGGCACCAAACGGTTCCACCATCCCCTTGTCGGAGATCTGACCCTCGCCTACGAGGGCCTCGAGATGGCCGCCGAACCCGGCCTCACCCTCACGATCTACACCGCCGAGCCCGAGTCGCCCTCCGCTGAACGACTCCAACTCCTCGGCTCCTGGGCCGCGATCGAGTTCGAAACCCTGGTCCCAACGGGAAGCGAAGCCAACAGCAACGACGCGGAACGAACGGCAACGGAGACGACATGAGGATCGAGCTGATCATCGACGACGCCCGCGTCGGCGCTGAGCTGTATGACCATCCGGTGGCGAGCGAACTCGTCGAGGCGCTGCCCCTCGATCTCGTCTTCAACGACTTCAACCAGGTGGAGAAGGTCGCGACTCTCGGCTCGCCTCTGACCCTGCGCGGCGTCCCCGACGCCGACGCCCCCGAACCGGGGGAGATCGGCTACTACGCGCCGACCCAGGGGCTCGTCCTCTACTACGGCAGTCCTGGCCGGTGGCCGGGACTCGTGCGGATGGGACGCTTCAGCTACGACCTGAACACCCTGCGGGCACTCCCGGACGGCACCCGCATCCACATCGCACCGGCGCCGACCGGCGCCGACCGGCGCCTCCTGACCCGTCTTTCAAGGGGAACACGAATGAACCGGCCCTATGTCATCGTCCACATACACACATCGATCGACGGAAACATCGATGTGATGGATCTGCCCGAGTTCGAAGCGGGAAGCCGGCTCTACCAAGACATTGCGCTGACGCCCGACCGGCAAGTGCTCAACGTCGACGCGTACCTCAACGGCAAGGAATCAACCCAGGTCAACATCACCCACTACAAGGTGCCTGACGTTGACGAGCACGCCGCCGAAGTCCCAGCCGGGGACTTCATCGCGGAGCCCGACGCCGCGATGTACTAGGTCTCGATCGATCCGCGCGGTGAACTCGCTTGGGAAACCAACGCCTACGGCTACGGCGGTGTCGAGGCCCACTTCATCGAAGTGCTCACCGACGCAGCGAGCAACGCCTACAAGGACTATCTGCGCCGCAAACGCATCTCGTACATCATCGCCGGCAAGGAACAGGTCGACTACGAAGTCATGCTGACCAAGCTCCATCAGCTCGGCATCAAGCGCCTCATGGTGGGCGGGGGCGGGACCATCAACTGGTCCTTCCTACAGAACGACCTCGTCGACGAGGTCAGCGTGGTGCTCGCCCCGATCGCCAACGGCGACCCGAACGCTCCGCGCTTCTTCACCGCCCGCGAGCCCTACAGCACCGTCGCCTTTCAGCTCACCAGCGTCGAAGACCTGGGCGACAGCGTCGTGTGGCTGCGCTACACCGTCAAACCAAGCGTCCAGTAGTCCCGTGGCTGACGACGACTACTGCTACCTGACCACCACAGGCCGACGAACCGGTCGACCACACCGGATCGAGATCTGGTACGCCACGAATCCAGACCTCCTGACATAGTGCGATCTTCTCTGTGGAGTCATCGGTCCGCCTTGAGGGAGTAGACGAGGGTGAGGTTGGTGCCGGGGTAGAGGGTTTTGGTGGCGGTGAGCTCCCCGCAGAGCCCGGCGATGGCGCGGGAC
>JAENWR010000074.1 GCA_016649895.1 Acidimicrobiia bacterium
GCCGACGCCGACGAACGCTGGCGTGCGGCCAACGCTCCCCTGGTCGAGGCCGCCCTGCTCGACGGCACCGTCGACGACGGCGTCGATCCCGACGCCGTCCTCTTCCTGGTGCGGGTCCTCCGCCTCGGCCTGCTGCTCCATCGAGGTTCGGGCCTCGCCGGCCCCGACCCCGACGGCTGGGCCGACCTCATGGCACGCGTGATCGCCAGCTTCGGACGCTCCGACCTCGAGCACAGACACGACCAACCGCCGATCGACCTGTCCAACCCGCCGCCCGCCACGAGCACGACGACCACCGCCGCAACCTCCACCGCCGCAACCTCCACCGCAACATCGAGCAAGGGGACCACCCGATGAGCACCACCGACCTGCCGAACACCGACCTGTCGAACACCGACATCCCGATCACCGGGCCCGACACCACGTTGCCCAGTGCCGCCGAGATGAACGACGCGTTCAAGCTGGTCGACGACCACGCCCAGCGCATCTTCACGTGGAAGTACGACCGCGAGCGCGACCAGCTGGTCACCCTTTACAACAAGGCCATGGCCTCGCAGTGGAACTCGGTCACCGAGCTCGACTGGGCCACCGAGGTCGATGCCGAGCGCGAGGCCAACCACAACCACCCCACGGTGGCTCTGGCCCGTGTCGTCGCCGAGGCACCCGGCTCCCCGCTCAAGAACTGGAGCGAGAAAGAGTTCCGCCAACTTGCCCTCGAACTGCAGAAGGCGAACCTCAGCCAGTTCATGCACGGTGAGCAGGGGGCGATGATGGTGGCGGCGAAGATCGTCGAGACCGTCCCGTGGATCGACGCCAAGTACTACGCCTCCACCCAGACGATGGACGAGGCCCGCCACACCGAGGTGTTCGCCAAGTACCTCCACACCAAGCTCGGCGACGCCTACCCGATGAGCCCGTTCCTCGAGGAGCAGATCACGGTCCTGCTCGAGGACAGCCGTTGGGACATCGCCTACCTCGGCATGCAGATCATCATCGAGAGCCTGGCCCTGGCAGCGTTCGGCGACCTGCTCCGCACCACCGAGGAGCCGCTGCTCAAGAAGCTCCTGCGCTACGTGATGGCCGACGAGGCACGGCACGTGGCCTTCGGCATCCTCAGCCTCGGCGAGTACTACCAGGAGCTCACCGAGCCCGAGCTGAAGGATCGTCAGGAGTTCATGCTCGAGAACACGATCCGCAACCGTTCGAGGGCATCGACTCCCGAGGTGTGGGAGCGGATGGGCGTCTCGTTCGAGGCGGTGCTCCCCCACTTCATGGAGGCCATCAAGAGCACCGGTAAGAGCCCGCTCAGCGGCTTCCAGCGCGGGTTCTTCGCCAAGCTGGTGCCGAACACCCGCAAGCTGGGCCTGCTCGACGCCAACAACGGCTACCTGCGCGAGCAGTGGGGTGCGGCCGGGCTCATGGAGTTCGAGTTCGCCGAGGACACCGCCTCGGACTACGAGGCCTACGACGCCGTTGCCTCGGATCGAGCCGCCGCCACCGCCAACTGACGGTCGCTGCGGCCCGGGCCGCAGCGAGTCGCGCCGAGGCCGCCCCATCTCCTGATCGGGCGGTTTCGTCGCGTCGGAAGGGGGGTACCGGCGACGCCATGGACGACACCGTCACCACATCTGCCGCCACTCCCCACGCCGCACACCGAACCCGCCGAGGCATGGCGCTGGCAGCCGCTGGTGTGCTCGCGGCGGCGAGCTTGCTGGGACTCGGCGGTTGCGGCGATGACGACGACGGCGTGGTCGATGACGATGTCCAGAACGAGATCGAGGACACCGGCGACGAGTTGGGTGAGCTCGGCGAGGACACCGGCGACGCCATCGAGGAGGAGTCCGACGATCTGACCGACGATCCCGACAGCAACGACGACGGCGAGTAGCCCGTTTCAGTTCAGCCGACGTGGGGCCCCCTGTGGTCCGTCGGCGCGGCGACACCCGGCTCTGCAGTGGATCTCCCCCCTCCCTATCGAGCCGGGTGCCGCCGCGCCCGGGTGTCGCAGCCGGGGTCAGCCGAGCGCCAAGGGGCACGAGCGCACGGCATCGCGGTCCTCGAGGGTGACGTAGAGCCCGGCGCACCGGATGGCTCCGACGCCGACATGGACGAACTCCCACGGCTCGGGCTGCGGGCCCTGGAGCTCGCCACCCCGGGGATAGCTGGGCACGAACCCGAAGCGCGTGGCGTTGGCGAAGTTGTCGGCGCGCAGCCACACCTCGGCCGGTGAGCCTTCGAACGCCGAGAGCTCACCTCCGGCGTGGAGGTCGACGGCACGACCACTGTGGTGGCGGGAGTAGCCAGGGATCGAGTGGTAGCGAAGGACGTGGTCGATGGTCTCGTCGGCGACACCCGCGGCGATCTCGCCGGGTGAGTAGCTCCGGCCGATCCGCCGGCGTGCCGCGGCGTCGAGCTCGCGCTCGAAGATGATCCGCTGCTGGTCGACCTCTCGAAACCCAGACCTCACGTCGAGGACGAGGCCACGCTCACGGGCCGCGGCGAGGAGTGCGGCCAGGTCCGCAGCGGCGGCGGGATGCACGCCGACCCCTCCGGCCGGCACCATCGGCACACTCGCCACTCGACGGAGGCGGTAGCCCCGGGCGTCGGCCAACGATCGGATGCGCTCGTCGGCCTCGGGTGACCCGGTGATGGGCGGCGGCGCATCGAGGGGTTGCGTGCCGTCGAGCTTCACGGCGTCGAGGAGCTGGCCGAACTCGATGGGGTCGAGGTGGGGGAACTCGGGAGCGGCCGCCAGGTCGGGCGGCGTGCCCTCTGCCGTCGTCGACGTGGGCCCGGCGACCGTCGGTTCGAACCCCGAGGGGATCAGCGCGCTCGGCGCGCCGGCGGCGGGGGCGGTGGCGCCCTCTGTGGGGTCGTCGACCGCGAGGTCAGTGGCTCCTGCGCCGATGGCGACGACGGCGACCACCCCTGCCAGCCCGACGCCGACCGCCGCGGCAAAGCCCGCGGCCGCGGTTCGGACGTCTCGTCGCATCGCTGCCGACCCTACCGGCCGAGGGAGTCGTGTGGTCGGGGGGATCACCATCCGCGAGGATCGTGTGATGACCGACGCCACCGACCGTCCTCTGCTGGGTGCCGACGCCGCCGGGAGCGTTGCCGAGATCCACCGCTTCCCCGTGAAATCGATGCAGGGCGAGCGTCTGGAGCACGTCGAGGTGGGCCTCGCGGGTCTGGCGGGCGACCGCGCCTACGCGGTGGTCGACGCCGCTGATGGCGTGGTGGCCAGTGCCAAGCGGCCGCGGCGCTGGGCACGTCTGCTGGAAGTACAGGCCCGGTACGCCGACGAATCACCGTCGATCCGGGCTCCCGCTGCGCCGGTGACGATCGAGCTGCCGGACGGCACCACGCATCGCTCCGACGACGAGGGCATCCACGCTGCGCTCTCGAGGTACCTCGGCCGCGAGGTGCGTCTCGAGTCGACAGCGGGGCCCGACCGGAGGTTCCACGAGGTGTGGCCCGACATCGAGGGGTTGGCGCCTGCCGAGTTCATCGCCGGCACGCGGATGGACGGCGGCGCGGCCGACGAGGACGGGGAGGCGATCAGCGAGATCGCGCTGGGCGCGCTGGCACCTCCGGGCACGTTCTTCGACGTCGCCACCCTCCACGTGTTGACCACCAGCACGCTCGCCGCGCTCGCGGCTGTCGCCCCCGAGTCGACGTTCGACGTGCAGCGCTACCGGCCCAACGTGCTGGTGGCCACCGTCGACACGGGCTTCGTCGAGAACGAGTGGGCCAGCGCTCGCCTCTCGCTCGGGACCGACGTCACCGCCGATGGCGCCATACCCACCATGCGTTGCGTCATGACGACGCTACCCCAGGGCGATCTCGATCAGGACCGCGGCTCGCTGCGGGCGATCGCCAGCACGAATCGGCTCGAGATACCCGGGCTCGGCACGTGGGCGTGCGCCGGGATCTACGCCACCGTGACGGGGGCGGGAGCGCTCGGGGTCGGCGACGAGGTGCGGGTCAGCCCCCGGTGAGCGATGCGGCGACGCCGCCGATCACATCGAACGTGATGTCGGCGCGGGTACACCTCTTCTTCGTCGCGATGCGTGCGTCCCCGCGGCCACGCGGATAGTGTGAACCTCGGGGATCGAACGGGGTCCCTCCTCAGGTAGGCGGAGCGGCTGCGCACGGCGCCCTTTTCGGCGTCGCAGGCCGCCCCCTGATTCGCACAGCGACCGAGGACGGCCATCGCGAGCACGGCTCGAGGTGGCGACGTCGTTCGGCGCTGGGCGGTGGAGCACAGATGCATCAAGCCAGTGGAGTGGTCGACCCGCTCCCCAACGAGTCCGACGACGGGCCGCCTCGACGCGCCTCGGCACCGACCGGCACGACCACCGCCAACTGGGCCCCGCCGCCGTCGAGCGTGGCGCCCAACGGCCATGGGCCGGCCATCGACGGAGCCGGGGCCAGCGATGACGACCGGTCCCTCACCGACGACGAGCTCGTCTCGCTGATCGAGTTGGCCGCTGCGGCCGAGGCGGATGCCGCCCAGCTGGCACTGCTCGCCCGCCACCAGCAGCGTTGGCTGACGACCCTCGACGACCTGCTCGAGCAGACCGAGGACGACCTCGAATCCGTTCGCAACCTCACCGGACCCGAGCGCGACCAGGTCGTGGCCGACTTCGAGGCCGAGCGCGGCCGACTCCTCTCCGCCCTCGATGTGCTCGAAGGTGTCAGGGCCTCGGGTTCCGACGGGCCGCTCATCGAAGCACCGGGCGAGACCCGGCTGCAGCTGTCGTGGCTCGACGGAGAGCTCGTGGCGTGGGCGGGAGGCGCCGGCGCGCCGCCGGCAGAGCCCGACGAGCTCATCGACCTGCTCCGCAGGGCGGGAGCACCCGGCAGCGGGTGGCACGAGCACCCGCCGGTGTCGCTTCCCGCATCGGCCCCTGCCCCTGCGCTCTCCACCAATGTCGGGTCGGTGCTCGGCTGGCTGGCCGCGGTCGGATCCGGCCAGACCGATGGCGAGATCGGCGCCAGCGTCACCTGGCTCGGCCGTGTCGCCGCGTGGGGCGTGCAGCTGGTGGCCCGCGGTTCGATCATCCCCTCGCTGCGGCTCGAGTCGCCCGGCGGCAAGGGGCAGAACACCAGTGTCCCCGTCGACCACGCCGTTCGCTGGCTACCGGCGCTGGTCGACGACGTTCGTCTCGATGCCCTGGCCTCGAGCATGCCTGGTCCGGTGGGTGCCGCGCGCCGGAGCAACGGCCGCGACGTCACCCGCGCGGTGCTCGAGTCGGTCGTGCACGCCATCGTCTCCGATGCCGCGAGCCGCCTCGAGCTGCCGGCCCCTCCGCCCAAGCCGCGCAGCACCACCGAGGTTGCCGAGGCCGTCCTCACCCGCCTCGACGGATCCACGTTCAGCGCCCCGATGCGGGCCGGAGCCGAGCTCTCCTCGCGCCTCGAACGGTGGGCCAAGGCCGTCACCGAGCCGGTGTCGCTTCGGCTGGTCGTCACGCTCGAACCGCCCGATTCCGGCAACGCTTGGTTCCTCTCGGTCCTCGGCCCCAACCCCGAGGGCGAGCTGGTGCCGGTCGAGGTGGCCCTGGTCGACTCGCGATCGAAGCGGCAGATCTCCCAGCAGCTCAGCCGCCTCGAGCGCCTCCTGCCTGCGCTCCAACGGCCCGGCGGACTCCGCCGCGGTCAGGTGTACCTCAGCCAGGACGAGGCGTGGGAGCTGATGACCGAGACCGGTCATGTGCTCGACGCGGCCGGCTTCGACGTGAGGGTGCCCGCGCTGTCGCGCCGTCGGCCCACACCGGCGCTCCGCCTCACCACCGATGGCGAGGGAACGGTCGTCGGCGCCAACCAGCTCACGGCGGTGCGCTGGTCAGCGGTGTTCGACGATGTCGAGCTCACGGCAGCCGAGATCAACGCCCTCGCGGCCGAGGCCCGGCCGCTCGTGAAGTCGCGGGGACGATGGGTCGAGCTCGATCGGGCCGACCTGGTCGAGGCCGCCGCTGCGCTCGCCGAGCAGTCGAGCCGAACGCAGATGACCGGCGCCGAGGTGCTGCGCTTCGGTGTCGGGCTCGAGGGCACGTCGCTGGCCGGGGGCATCAGCGTCGCCGGCAGCAGCTGGGCCGCCGATCTGCTGGCGAAGGCCGGCGAGGCATCGACCGATCCCGTCGTCACCCCCGAAGGTTTCGTCGGGGAGCTGCGCAGCTACCAGGCCGAGGCCCTCGGCTGGCTCGGCTTCCTCGATGCCGTGCAGCTCGGCGGGTGCCTGGCGCTCGACATGGGTCTCGGCAAGACGCCCACCGTGCTCGCCCACGTCGCGCGAACGGCAGGCAACGGTCCTGCGCTCGTCGTCGCACCTCCGGCGGTCGTCGGCAACTGGGCCGCCGAGGCTGCCCGCTTCACACCGGGCCTTCGCGTGGTGGTCCACCACGGGGCATCACGTTCGACGGCATCGGAGCTCGCGGCCGAGGTGGCCGGGGCCGACCTGGTCATCACCACCTACGGGACGGCCGTGCGCGACGTCGAGGTGCTGGCCGAGCTCCACTGGACCCGTGTGGTCCTCGACGAGGCCCAGGCCATCAAGAACCCGGCGAACGAGACGTCACAGCAGCTGCGCCGGATCCCCGCCGCCATGCGCCTGGCGCTCACGGGCACACCGGTCGAGAACGGTCTCGGCGATCTGTGGGCGATCCTCGACTTCACCAACCCGGGCCTGGTGGGATCGCGCCCCACCTTCATCTCGCAACTGTCGGCGGGCAAGGGCGACAAGGGCCCGAAGGGCGCCGAGGGCGGTCTGCGCGCCCTCAACGGCATCTTGGTGTTCCGCCGCACCAAGAGCGAGCCTGCGGTGGCGGCCGAGCTGCCCGACCGCATCGACGAGCTCGATCGCTGCACCATGACCCCCGAGCAGATCGGGCTCTACCAGGCTGTCCTCGACAAGCTGGTGGCCCAGCCCGACGCCGACGGCGACGGAAAGCCCGCGCAGGGCCAGGTGCTCGCCGCCATCACCGCCCTCAAGCAGATCTGCAACCACCCCGCCGCCTACCAGGACGATGGGCGTCCGCTGCACGGTCGATCGGGCAAGCTCGCCCGGCTCGAGGAGATCGTGGAGCAGGTCTACGCGTCCGACGAGCGCGTGCTGGTGTTCACCCACTTCGCTCGCTGGGGCGAGCGCCTCGCCACCCATCTCACCGAGCGGTTCGGTCACCCGGTGGCCTGCTACCACGGCGGGCTCTCGCGCAAGGAGCGCGACCGCATCATCGAGGAGTTCCAGAACAGCGAGGGGCCGGGTGCGTTGGTGCTCTCGCTCAAGGCCGGCGGGACCGGGCTCAACCTCACTGCTGCCAGCCACGTGGTGCTGTACGACCGCTGGTGGAACCCAGCGGTCGAGGACCAGGCACGCGACCGCGCCTGGCGCATCGGCCAGACCCGCACCGTGGTGTCGCACCGCCTCGTGTGCCCGGGCACGGTCGACGAGCGCGTCGAAGAGGTGGTCGCCGGCAAGCGTCACATCGCCGACATGGTCCTGCCCAAGTCGAGCTCCCTCGCCGACCTCGATGGCACCCAGCTGCGCGCCGCGCTGGGGCTGCGACCCGAGAGCCTCCTCACCGATGAGGACACCTCCGCCGCCGACACAGCCGATCCGATCGCTGCCGGCCACAGCACCGAGGAGGTCGACGCATGAGCCCCCGCCGACGTGGCCGCAAGAAGACCGGACGCGGGCGCGGTGGGTCACCGCAGCCGCTCGAGCTGTGGAGATCGGTTCCGCCGCCGCCGGAGCCCGAGCCGGTCGTGCCGTCGCTCGATCCGGGGGCAGTCGTACGATCGCTCGGCACTCCCCCGCTCACCGGTCAGGCGGCCGTCGCCGACCAGTACCTCGAGCTCGCCACCCGCAAGGCAGCCGCCACCGCCACCGCACTGGCCAAGGCCGCCGGACTGCTCGCCGATCCCGCCGACGGTTGACGCCCGCACGCCGCCGACGCGGCAGCGCCCACCGCCCGGCCGCAACCGGGGGTGGGCGCCTCGAGGAGTGCTGGATCAGCTGAAGAAGAGCCGGGTGAGCCAATCGGCCACCAGAGCGGGCTTGTCGCCGCCCTCGACCTCGACGGTGTAGCTCTTGGTGACCTCGACGCTCGATCCCTTGAGCGTCACGCTCTTCACGGTGCTGGCGGCACGGATCTTCGAGCCCACCTTCACCGGGCTGACGAAGCGCACCTTGTCGAAGCCGTAGTTCATCCCCATGGTGATGCCATCGAGGGGGCCCACCGCGGTGTCGGGCCGGATCGACGCGGCCAGGTGGGTCAGCATCGACAGGGTCAGGAAGCCGTGGGCGATCGTGCCGCCGAAGAGAGGCGTTGCCCGTTCCGGGTCGACGTGGATGAACTGGTGGTCGTTGGTGATGTCGGCGAACTGGTCCACCTGCTCCTGGGTCACCTCGAACCAGGCGCCGGCACCCTCGTCGTTGCCTTCGGTGGTCTTCAGCTTCTCGTAGGCCGCTTCGGCGTTGCTCGCCATGGTGGGTCCCCTCTCGGATCGAACTGGTGCGGGCACCGTACCGAGCACGGACGCTCGCATCCAAGCGGAGCTCGTCGAGTGAATGCCAGGATGCGCAGGTGACCGACCACCCCGCCTCGCAGAGCGACGGGCGCGGCTTCGCTGCGTTCGGTCCGCACAGCGTGGTGCACGACCCTGTCGTGTCGATCGTGAACCCCGCGGGGATCCACGCCGGTTCATGGGTCAGCATCGGCGCCGTCATCGTCGGCGACGTCACCATCGGCCGCAATGCAGTGGTGGCTGCCAACACCGTGGTCCGTGCCGACGTTCCCGACTGCACCGTCGTCGCCGGTGACCCCGCGGTGATCATCCGGCGCCACGACGGGGAGCGATGGTGGTCGGCCCGCCAGATCGTCGACGCCGGGGACCTGGCCTGATGCAGCTCAGCTGAGATGTGCGGAGGGGTCGGGCACGGCCCCTTCGACGTGATCCTTCGGCGTCGGTGGTGGCGCGAGCAGTGCGACGAGGGCGTCGATCTCCTCGCGCGGCACCGGACGGCTGAACAGGAACCCCTGGGCGAGCGGCACCCCGAGGCGGGTGAGGATGTCGGCCTGCTCGATCGTCTCCACCCCCTCGGCCACCACCGGCAGCCCCAGAGCACCGGCGAGGGCGACGATGGCCTCGATGAGCGCGGTGCTCTCGTCGTCGAGCGCAGCCACGAACTCGCGGTCGAT
Source organism: Acidimicrobiia bacterium (assembly GCA_016649895.1). Classification (GTDB taxonomy): domain Bacteria; phylum Actinomycetota; class Acidimicrobiia; order Acidimicrobiales; family SKKL01; genus Actinomarinicola. The sequence continues at coordinate 9,204 of JAENWR010000074.1, forward strand.
CTTGATGTCGACCGGCAGTCGGTGCAGGTACGCGAGCGACGAGTAGCCGGTGCCGAAGTCATCGATGGCGATCGACGGGCCAAGCGCCTTGAGCGATTCGAGCATGCTGAGCGCCTGGTCGGGATCGGCCATCACCGCCGACTCGGTGAGCTCGAGGTGCAGGGCGTCGCCGGGGATGCCGGCCCCGTCGAGCACCTCGGCGACGTGCTGGGCGAGGAGCGGCTCACGAAGGTCGAGCGCCGACATGTTGACGGCGACGAAGATCCGCTCGGCGCCGGGGAGCCGACGCCAGGCGGCCACCGGTTCGAGCGCCCGACGCAGCACCAGCCGCGCCAGCGGCGTGATGAGGCCGGTCTCCTCGGCCACGGGGATGAAGTCGACCGGAGCGACGGGTCCGAGCTCGGGGTCGCACCAACGTGCCATGGCCTCCATGCCGACGAGTCGACCGGCAGCGAGGTCGACGATGGGCTGGTAGTGCACGGTGAGCTCGCCGTTGTCGGCATCGATCGCCCGACGCAGGGCGGCGGCGATGCCGATGCGGCGCACCGAGCCGTCGCGGAGGTTGGCGTCGAAGCTCTCGGCGCGGTTCTTCCCCAGCCGCTTGGCTTGGTAGAGGGCGATGTCGGCGTCGCGGACGCTGCTCTCCACGTCGAGGCCCTCACCAGTGTCACTCTCGCCCGGCCACACGATCCCGATGCTGGCGGTGACGACGGCCTCGGTGCCGCCCACCCCGATGGGCTCGCTGATCGCGGCGAGCACCCGTTCGGCGACCGAGTCGACGACGGCACGATCTGGCACGTCGCGCAGCAGCAGGACGAACTCGTCGCCCCCGAAGCGCACGACGAGGTCCGAGGCGCGGGCGCAGCGCTGGAGTCGGTCGGCCACGACGTTGAGGAGGTGATCGCCGGCGGTGTGGCCGAGCGAGTCGTTCACGTTCTTGAAGTCGTCGAGATCGACGAACAGCACGGCAGGCTGGGTACGGCCCTCGCGCAGGGCGAGACCGAACTGCTCCCAGAGTGCCGTGCGGTTGGGAAGTCCGGTGAGGGGATCCTGCAACGCCTGCACGAGGAGTTGCTCGTTGAGGTCGTGGTTCTCGGTGACGTCCTCCACCGTGGCGACGAAGCCGACGTCGCGTCCGAGCGTCCCGGTGGCGGCCACCCGGATGCGCACCTGGCGCTCGCGACCACCCGCCGTGACGACGCGGGCCGGGAAGGCACGTTCGATGCCGTCGGCGAGCATGTCGCTCACCGCCGCCTCGGCGGCGAGGGAGTCGTCGTGGTGGAGGTGGTCGAGCCACCCGAACCCAATGAGGTCCTCGCCTGGGAGCCCGAAGATCGCGGACGCCTGCTCGTTGGCGAAATCGGCACGCATCCCGAAGTCGGACGAGAGGATCCCGGCCGGAACGCTCGTCGCCAGACGCTCGAATCGATCCTCGGTGGCCCGGAGGCGGACCGCCTGGCGCAGCTCCTCGCCCGACGGCCGCGCGGTAACCAACAGCCGCTCGGCATCAGGCATGACGCGCACGGTGACGGCAACGGGCAAGCCGGCGTCGACGTCGCGCCGCGCCGTTCCTGTCGCCTCGATGGCGGTGACCCGACCCGACGCCGCGGCCCGACGGGCCCGATCGATGATGGGGAGCTGTCCACCGCTGATCTCCACCAGCTCCCAGCAGTCGCGACCGACCAGACCACCGCCGCCACCGAGCAGGCTCTCTGCCACGCGGTTGGCGAGCGAGATGGTGCCCGACACCGTGCAGACGACCACGCCGATCGGCAGCAGGTCGAGGACCGACTGGTCGTCGACCCCGAGCCCGGGGTCGAGCGCGGTCACGAGGCCCCCGATGCGAACACGGCGGACAAGGCGGCGGTCTCGCGGCGGACGCGGGCGATGATGCGCTCCAGCGGTTCCCCCTCGATCCCATCGAGCCTCAGCACCATCCGGGCCGCGTCCGCTCGGGCGATGGTGAGGTCGCCGATCGCGAGGTTGGCGATGATCTCGGCGGCGATGAGGCAACGGGTCAGGGGGGGGGTCTCCCGGGGGCTCAGGTTGTGGTGGTGGTTCGCGATGGCCTCGCAGAACGGTGCCGGGAACTTCCACGCCTCGAGGACCCGCGCGCCCGCCTCGGCGTGGGTGATGCCGAACAGCTCGAGCTCGCGCTGCTGCGTGGACCGAGACCCGAGCTGCGACCACGCTGCCGGCGCCGCTTGTTGGAGCAGAGCCTCGCCGAGGTCGTGGAGGAGCCCGAGGGCGAACGCATCGGACGTGGGCACCATGTAGCGGCCGGCGACGAGCTGTGCGGCGTTGGCCACCGCGGCGGCGTGGGCCCAGAACTCGCCATCGACCGCAGTGTCGTCGTCGGTGAGGCCGCACGCAGCGGACGCCGCGAGCGATCGAACGGTGGCGAAGCCGAGGGCAGCGATGGCGCGGGGCACGTTGGTGACGGGCGTGCGGAGGCTGTAGTAGGCCGAGTTCGAGATGCGGATCAGGCGCGCCGCGCGAGCACCGGATCGAGCTCCACCGTCTTGCTGAGGCGGGCGACGTCGGATGTGGGGTCGTCGACGAGCCAGAGCACCCTGAGCGCGATCGTCGGATGGCTCGGTAGGTCCTCCATCGCCTGGAGGAGGCGCCCGATCTGCTCGTTGCGCGGGTCCGGCTCGGTGTCGGGCGCGACTGGGACACCCACGGGGATCGTCGGGCCAGAGGTGCCGTCTTCGTCGGCGACGTCGCGTCCTTGCGGTGTTCGCACGGACCGTCGATCGGCCTCGCCCCTCGGCAGATGAGGCTGCGTCGGCTGATCTTGCACCGACGGGCAAAATTGGGCCGTTCAGCCCACCAGATCGGCCGGGCGGAGCACCGCCACGACCGGCAAGTGATCCGAAGCACGCGTGGACGGCACGTCGACCGAGGTCGTCACGAGCTCGGGGGTGTGGAGGACGAAGTCGATGCGCGAACGCGGACGGACCGCCGGGTAGGTGTCGGCATCGCTGTCGGCGATCTGGAGCCCCGCGTCGGTGAGGCGCTGCAGCGCGGCGGACGAGGGCCCGGCGTTGGCGTCGATGCCCACGATCGCTCGCTCACGCCCGCCCCACAGCGCCAGGACCGCGCCTGTCCGCTCGCGGCTGTCGGCACCGCTCCCTCCGGGAGGGAAGTGGGTGGAGATGACCACGACGTCGTCGCCGTACGGCACGTCGATGACTGCGGCCAACGCTCCCCTCGGCAACGCGGTTCCCGAGCGGCCGAAGCGGCGGACCTCGACGTCGTCGATCGGGTACCGGGACAGCACGGCGTTGCCGTGGAGCGCTCCCGGCGACGAGGGTTGGAAGGCCACGTAGTCGAAGCCGAGCGACTGCTGCAGCCACCCGAGCATGTCGACCCCTCCTGTGGGGAGGAACCCGCGCGGTACCTCCTGGAGCGCCACGATGTCGGGCCGAGCATCGTCGAGTACTGCGGCGACCTCGTCGAGGTTCAACCGACCGTCGGCGGTGAAGCCCAGCTGGACGTTGTAGGAGACGACGCGGAGCTCGCGAGCATCGACGACGGCACCGGCGCCACCGGCTCGTGCCAGCAGCGGGAGGCCAGCGAGCAGGAGGACGGCGGGGAGCACGAAGATCCCGGCCAACGACGGGACGTGACGGAGACCTGCTCGGTGCGCTGGAGGAGGGGGCAGGGAGCGAACCGCAATCGCAGCGACGAGGAGCACCAAGCCACCGACGCCAACGGCAGCCGACGGCCGAACCACCACTCCGAGGAGGCCACGACCGTCGAGCGCCACGATCGAGGCCAGGAGAAGCAGTAACCCGATGCCCACGGCGAGCGCCGGCGCCCATCGCCCTCCGGTTCGGACACCGCGAGCGGAACCCGCGGTGAGGAGGTTGGCGATGCCGGCCTGGGCGAGCAACAGGGGCACCGCCCACCCGAGGCCGGGAGCGCTGTGCGACACCGCCAACGCCACCACTGCGACTGCGCCCACCAGACCGGTCGAACGCACGGGTCCAGCAGGTGCCCAGGCGGTGTACGCAGCGACCGCCACCCCGGCCGCGGTCGAGGCGGCGATGACGAACGAGGCACCGAGCCATCCCCGATCGATCGCCGGCGACACCCAACCGAGGTTCGTGAGGACGTAGGCCTCGAGCAGCAGCACCGGCCCGATCGCCACCAGCGGCACAGCCGTACGTGGCCGTCGACCGAGCACCTCGACGGCCCGTCGGGTGCGCACGACGAGGATGAGGGCGAACCAGCCGACGACGGCGACGACGGCGACGACGGCCGCCGGGTGGTCGATCCAGATCAGGTCGCGCGAGCCCAGGGCCACCCGCAGAGCGGCTGCCATGCCCACCCCCGCGATCACTCCACCACCGAACAACGGCAGTCCGAGCATGGCGAGCAGCGCGATGGCCGCGAGTCCGCCGAGGAGACCGGCGCCGGCGATGACCGCTCCGAGGTCGCCGTGCACGAGTTGGGCACCGATCCGGCCGCACCCCAGCAGGAGCCCGCAGACGAGCAGGACCCGTCGGGGGTCGAGACGGATGGTCACCAACATCGTCAGGGCGGCGCCGAGGAACGGGACCACCAGGACCGTCGCCTGGAACGGCAGCGGGAGGCGGCCCCGCGGATCGACCTGGAAGGCCACCAGCGCAGGGAACGCCCGGAGCAGCTCGACGGTCAACAGGACACTGAGCGCGACGAGCGCCGACATGGCGCCCGAACGATCGACCCGTCGTCGCACCGTCGCCATCGACGGCCGGCGTCGGTCAGATCCCATGCGAGGATCCTGCCAGCGCCATGGGGTCGTGCCGACCTCCGCGCCTGCACGGCTCCGACCCGATCGCTACCGTCGGAGCGTGTCCACCGCTATCTCGTGCTCCGGCCTGGTGAAGACCTTCGGACCGCTCCGAGCCCTCGATGGTCTCGATCTCGAGATCGCCACCGGCGAGGTGCACGGCTTCCTCGGACCGAACGGCGCCGGCAAGACCGTCACGATGCGCGTCCTACTCGGCCTGCTCCGGGCCAATTCCGGCTCGGTCACCCTCCTCGGCGGCGACCCGTGGGCCGATGCCGTCGATCTCCACCGGAGGTTGGCCTACGTCCCCGGCGACACGAACCTGTGGCCCAACCTCACCGGTGGCGAGGTGATCGACATCCTCGGCGACCTGCGGGGTGGTCTCGACCCGCATCGCCGCGCCGACCTCGTCGAGCGCTTCGACCTCGACCCCCGGAAGAAGTCACGCACCTATTCGAAGGGCAACCGCCAGAAGGTCGCGCTGGTCGCTGCACTCGCGTCCGATGCCGAGCTGCTCATCCTCGACGAACCGACCTCGGGGCTCGACCCGCTGATGGAGGCCGTGTTCCAGGACTGCATCCTGGCGGCGAGGGACGAGGGCCGCACGGTGATGCTGTCGAGCCACATCCTCGCCGAGGTGGAGCGCTTGTGCGACCGGGTCACGATCATCCGCCAGGGCCGAACCGTGCAGAGCGGCACCCTGTCCGAGCTGCGTCACCTGACGCGCACCACGATCTCGGCGACCACGCGAGAGCCGTCCGACTCCCTCGAGCACCTCGCGGGTGTGCACGACGTCCGCCACAGCGACGGTCAGATCACCTTCGACGTCGACAGCGATGCGCTCGACCCCGTGGTCCGGGCCCTCGCCGAGCTCGGCGTGCACTCGCTCACGAGTCACCCGCCCACACTGGAGGAGCTCTTCCTCCGCCACTACGGCGACGAGCTGGCCGACCTCGACGTCGCACCACCCGTGGATCCGGGAGCACGATCCGACGAGGCCACCAGGTCGTGATCGCCTTCGCCGGCACCGGGCGCCTGGTGCGCCTCGTCGTTCGCCGCGACCGCATGCGATTGTCCCTTTGGCTCGTCCTGCTCGGGGTCATCATCGTCAGCTCGGCGGCATCGCTCCCGCCCGTCTACCCCGACCAGGCCGACATCGACAACTACGTCGAGCTGTTCGGCGACAACCCTGCGCTGGTGGCGTTCGCCGGACCGGGCTACGGGTTCGACGACCCCAACCTCGGGGTGATCCTCGTCAACGAGACCCAGTTGTGGGCATGCGTGGGCGTCGCGCTGATGAGCATCTTCCTCCTCACCCGACACACCCGCGCCGAGGAGGACGTGGAGCGCGCCGAGCACATCCGCTCGGCACCGGTCGGGCGCCACGCCCCGACCGCCGCGGCGATCGTCGTGGTGGCGAGCGCGAACCTTGCCCTGGCCGTCGTGTGCGCCGCTGGGTTCATCGCCCTCGGCTACCAGGTGGCCGGATCACTGGCGCTCGCCGGCTCGTTCGTGGCTGTCGGTTGGGTGTTCACCGGCGTCACCGCGGTATCCGCGCAACTGGCGAGCAGCGCCCGAGGCACCCTCGGGCTGGCAGCGGCTGTGCTGGGCGCCTCGTTCGTGCTGCGCGCCGTGGGCGACATCGGCGACAACGCGCTCCGCTGGCTCTCTCCCATCGGCTGGGCCCAATCGGTGCGCGCCTTCGCCGAGGAGGCCTGGTGGGCGCTCGCCGCCTGCCTCGTCGCGAGCATCGCCCTCCTCCTGGTGGCGACGTGGCTCACGACCCACCGCGACCTCGGCTCCGGGATCCTCCCGCAACGGCTCGGTTCGCCCGTCGCGAGCCCCGGCCTGCGGCGACCACTCGGCCTGGCGATGCGACTCCAACGTGGTGCCGTGGTCGGGTGGCTCGCAGGGATGTTCCTCACCGGCGTGGTCTACGGGTCGATCGGCAACGACGTCGAGCAGATGATCGAGGACAACCCCACCTACGCCGACTTCCTCGCCCAACTCGAGGGGGCCAGCATCACCGACTCGTTCTTCACCACGAGCTTCACGATGCTCGCCCTCCTCTCCGGCGGGTTCGCGATCTCGTCGGCCCTGAGGCTGCGGGCAGAGGAAGGTGCCGGACGGGTGGAGCCACTGCTCGCCGGCTCGTTGAGCCGCACCACCTGGGCGCTGAGCCACCTCACGATCACGCTCGTCGGCACGGTGCTCGTCGTCGCGGCGGCCGGCCTCGGGGTGGGCGCCGCGCACGCCGTCACCACCGGCGACGCTGCGCAGGTGCCACGTCTCGCCGGAGCCGCGCTGGCCACGGTGCCGGGGGTCCTGGTGCTCAGCGCCATCGCGGTGTTGCTCTTCGGTTGGCTGCCCCGAGCGGCCCTGGCCACGTGGGCCGCCCTCGGCGTGGCGGTGGTCGTGGGCATCCTGGGTGAGCTGCTCCGCCTACCCGATTGGTCACGTTCGCTCAGCCCGTTCCACCACGTGCCGGCCCTTCCGGCCGAGGACGTGGCGTGGCTGCCTCTGGCGCTCCTTCTGGCGCTGGCGGGAGCCATCGCCGCCGCAGGTCTGGTCGGGTTCTCGCGCCGCGACCTGCGAACCGCGTAGGGCCCTACCGGCCGCGGAAGTCGGGGGTGCGCTTGGCGAGGAAGGCAGCCTGGCCCTCGCGGTAGTCCTCGGATCGGAAGCACGCCTCGACCATCGCCGCCACCTTGTCGAGGTCGCGCCGCTCGGGGTCGCGGCGGACTTGCTGCACACCCGCCTTGCATGCCGCCACCGTGAGCGGTGCGTTGGCACAGATGGTGCGGGCCAGCTCGACCACGGCATCGCGCAGCTCGTCGACGGCCACCACCCGGTTGACGAGACCCATGTGCATGGCCTCGGCCGCCGTGTAGCGACGGGCGGAGAAGAGGAGCTCGGATGTGTGCGCCGGCCCGATGAGGCCGACGAGGGTCTCGATGCCGGCGTAGCCGTAGCCGAGCCCGAGGCGTGCCGCCGGCACCCCGAACTGGGCGTCGTCGGCGGCGATGCGGATGTCGGCCTTCATGGCGGTGAGCAGGCCACCGCCGATGCAGAAGCCGCGGATCATGGCGATGATCGGCTTCTCGAGCGCCGACCACGCCCGATCGGCGTCGGCGAAGGTGGCGTCGTAGGCCTGGCGCGCCTCGGGCGACGTGCGCTGTTCGGCGAACTCGGAGATGTCGGCGCCCGACACGAAGGCCTTCTCACCGGCCCCCGTGAGCACCACCACGCGAACGTCGGGATCGGCCTGCAGGGAGCGCAGCGTCCGGGGCAGAGCGCCGCGGATCTCGGCCGACAGGGCGTTGCGCTTCGTCGGGTTGTTGAACGTGAGGGTGGCGACGCCGTCGTCGACGTCGCACAGCAGCATCTCGGTTCCGGTGTCGTGCGGGGTGGTCATGTGACGCTCCTGGGGGCGGGATGAGGGGCGACCCTCAGACGATGTGGCGGACGCGAAGGTCGTCGATCTGCGCGGGCGAGAGGCCGAGACCGGCGAGGACCTCGTCGGTGTGGTCGCCGGGATCGGGGGTGGGGGTTCGCACCGTGGAGGCGAGCCCGTCGATGCCGCCGTCGGAGGTCATCCTCACCGGGTGACGCAGCATCTCGAGACGCCCGAGGGCGGGGTGCTCGACCGCCTCGACCATCGCGAGGTGGCGGATCTGCGGATCGGCGAAGACCTCGTCCATCGCGTACACGGGCCCGGCGGGCACCCCCGCGGTGGCCAGCAGGTCGACCCATTCGGCAGTGGTGTGCGTGCGCATGCGGTCGGCGATGATCCCGTTGAGCTCCGAGCGGTGTTCGTGGCGCTTGGCACCCGACTCGAACCGGTCGTCGTCGGGCAGGTCGGGCCGGCCGATCGCCGCGCAGAAGCTCCTCCACAGCCGACCCGAGGGCCCGGCCACGTTCACGTGACCGTCGGCCGACTCGAAGCACCCCATCGGCATGAGC